>DSAF01000202.1 GCA_011388305.1 Candidatus Zixiibacteriota bacterium
GAGCGGTTCCGGCGGTTCGAAGTAGAGAGTATCGTCCCTGAAAGATAGTTCTGGGTATCGAATATCGGCATAGAGCGTTCCTGCCGCAGTGATGAAACCGAAGAATATTCGCATAGTATCGACGGATGAGTCTTCATCGCGAATGAACATCTTGATAATCTGATTTGGGTCAGATGTAATCGTCCCCCAAAGCGGCTCAATTGTTCGAGCCTCCGGGCCGATATAATCCGTCCCCTGCATCCCAAGGTTGAAAAGCGGCGAAATACTGAAAGAGTCCGTCGTGTATGCCTCAAACCTAAAATGATCTACATGCGTCACCAGTGGCGGGTCGGGAATTTCGAGGTCGAAGAAAGTAAAGCCCATTGCGCCCTCTGCGACGCTTGCGGGCGTAACCGGCTTATCATATACCTCGCCAAACGCCAGAGTGCAGTAGTCCGATTCGGTCAAGTCGATTCGCACACGCAAATCGTGAACAGTGCTGTCGGAGTTATTTGTCACACCGACGGTTACGGAGAACGGGTTAGGCCGCAATTCGCAACCTCTGACCACGAGGTTATGCGGGAAAGAGAGCCTCATGCCGTAAATTCCAGCGATTGACGCTGTGCTATCGGCGAGACCGTAGCTCGTCTGAATGATAATGGTAGTATCCGGCGGCATTGTCACGGGATACCACCATGCCATAACGCCCGAGTCGTGGTATCTCGGCATCGAAACTTCTGGCTCCCAGTATGTTCCCAATAAATCGTGGATGTCCCCGAAAGCAATTCTGTCCGGAGGCGTATTCGGCGGAAGAGTCAGAACCGACCTCGCAACCAAGCCGTCGTCGAGAGTGTCCGTAGGATCGCCCTCGAAAGCCTCCCAATACGGCGGAACTTCCCAGCTGTGGAGAGGGTCGGGGAAGATGCGCGAGCTATCTGACGGCGGAACACCCGGAGCCACAATAATCGCCGTATCGGATACGCCTACCTTCGTGTCGAGATACAACATGAAGCCTATATCGTGGGTGTTTGAGCTTTGGTTGTGAATAATCCATTTCATCACGACGGTTCCGCTTCCACCTGTCTCAATCGGTTGCAATATTTGAGTTACGCGGATTGAATCGTTGCCAAAAGGGTCGGCGACAATAAACCACTCGGTATGAAGCCAGCTGTTAATCGGGTCGAGTATCGTGGGGACGACATTGTGACCGTCGATATAGGACGCCGAATCCGGAAACATAAAAGGAATGATTGCGCTATTGGAATAGACCACGGAGCTGTCCACCCATAAGCTGAAGAACGCGCCCTCCGGGCTAGGGTGCCTGTAGCTACTGTGAAGAAGCTCACGCACATAAGGATAATCGCCGTTCGGCGGGACGCCGATACTGAACTGGCCGTCCGGCCCTGCGCCTACACCGATGTGTCCCGAATCCGGGTCGCTATCGATCCAAACGGCCATTCCGCTCATAATAAAAGCCATGAGCACAAATGCAATAGTGAACACTCTCATGTTGCCTCCTCTAAATGAAGAAGTGTTTGATTATCTTTGTTCAAGATTAACTAATATTCTCAAAAAAGCTGTTTTGGCGTGGTCGCTCTTTATTAGGAGAATCTCCTCGAAACGCCTCACCGGCTCGTCTCTTGGGACGTTCACCGTTATCGGGAAGGGGCCGCCGCCCTCGCCTTTGCCCGGTATTACTATCTCCTCGGGATACTCTACCCACTCGGGATTCGTGAGGCGCGGATACCCGGGCGTCCC
This sequence comes from Candidatus Zixiibacteriota bacterium, assembly GCA_011388305.1. Lineage (GTDB taxonomy): Bacteria > UBP14 > UBA6098 > UBA6098 > UBA6098 > UBA6098. The sequence continues at coordinate 1,738 of DSAF01000202.1, forward strand.
GAGAATGGTAAGCCTCGCGACATCCGAATCAGGATCGAGGCGCTCGACAGAATAAAGCAATGCTCTTTGGCGCCCGTGATAAAGCTCCACGACTTCCGTTCGCGGGACATCCGGCAACATCTTGTCGAAGAGAGTCCTGCTCGGCACAGCGACTATCTCGTTCTCGGCGCAATACGGCACAACGCCCGCTTTCGCCTCGGTTTCGAATCTAAACAGCAAATACCCGCCTACCTGTATCTGTGCGGCGCCCTCGCCTACGGCTATCGGAGACACCGGCACGCCGAGAAGCCAATTATGATTGAGCCAGCCATCATCATCCGGGATGTTGAGCCACATGGGGAGTTCCGTCACTTCGCCCGCAGGCGCGAAAACGGTCTCCGCCGCCACCGAGAACCACGACGCATTCGGGAAGTCGAAATAGCCAGTTGCAGAACTATTGCCCGCACTGGCCGGCTCCGCGCGGATGTGGTAGGTCATGTCATAATCCATCGGCCCAATACGGATGACCTGTCCGCGCTCTGTGGCAAAATCGAATGGGCGTCCAACGGGAGCGTCGTGCAGAAGTATAGTCCCCGGCGAGATGCGGAACCCGATGGCCAGCAGTGCGGGAACGATAAGCAACAGGATCAGACAAAATTTACGCAACAGATACCTCCACATATATTTATTTATATAATTTACCGGCCGCGCCATCAAAACGCAAGGTTTTTTCCGCAATAATAAAAAAAATTTTTGTCCCTCGCGGGCGAGATATTCGGCAGAGCTTAACTATTAAACTCCGAGGCATTGAAAGCGCTTTGGATGCGCCCAATAAATAATCACGGATTGCATAATTTCGTTGACTTTTAAGATTAGATAATATATTTTGTCGAGATTTTTATTTTTCGGAGGTCGAGCGATTTGTTCACTGGAATAGTCGAGATGACGGGGACGGTTAAATCGCTCTCGCGCGCTGGTGCGGGAGGAACCGTCAAGATTGAGCCTGCTGGAAAACTCGAACTGAAAATCGGCGGCAGTGTCGCCGTCGATGGCGTATGTCTCACGGTCGCTAATTGCGACGGCAGAGCATTTACGGCCGACATCTCCGAAGAGACCACGTTGCGAACCACTTTCCCGCGAATGCGCACCGGCCAAAAAGTGAACATCGAACGCCCAGTCTCCGCTGGCGGAAGGCTCGACGGCCACATTGTCCAAGGCCACATCGACTGCATCGGCAGAGTGAAATCAATCATAAAGAAGGCGAACTATGCCGACATAGCCGTCGAATTCCCCGCCGAATTTTCCCGATGGACTGTCGAGAAAGGTTCCATCGCAATTGACGGCGTCAGTTTGACAATTGCGCGCAAATCCGCCCGCTCCGTCACAGTCGCCATTATCCCCGAAACATTGACGCGAACGACTCTCGCCCTCAAAAAACCCGGCGACGAGGTCAATATAGAGTTCGACATAATCGGAAAATATGTAGAGAATTTTGCCAGATTAAAATAGCATGAGCAATAATAACGATAAGATTTTTGACGACATCGAGACGGCCGTCCGGCGAATAGCCGACGGCGGTGTGATTATCGTCGTGGACGATGAAGACCGCGAGAACGAGGGAGATTTCGTTGCAGGCGCGGAAAAAGCCACGCCGGAGATGGTCAACTTCATGACAAAATTCGGGCGCGGAATGGTCTGTGCGCCCGCCGAGCCAGAGAGAATCGAGGTGCTCGGCCTCGACCTCATGGTAGATAAAAACACCGCGCTCCACGGGACGCCGTTCACCGTCACCGTCGATTACACCGAGGGCACGACGACGGGCATCTCTGCGCACGACCGTGCGGCAACGCTCCGCGCATTGGCCGACCCGCGAGTCGGCTCGGAAAAGTTCGCTCGCCCGGGACATATCTTCCCACTCAAGGCCTCATCGGGCGGCGTTCTCCGCCGTGCGGGACACACCGAGGCCTCCGTCGATTTGTGCAAAATGGCAGGTCTTTATCCCGTGGGCGTTATCTGCGAGATTATGGCCGACGACGGCTCTATGGCGCGCGTGCCACAACTGGCGAAAATCGCCCGCGAGCACGAAATCCCCATTATCACCGTCAAAGACCTAATTCTCCATCGGAGCAAGACCGAGCGCCTCGTCCGCAAAGTGACCAGCGCCGAGTTCCCCACGAAATTTGGCGATTTCGATATTACACTATACGAATCACTGCTCGACGGGAAACAGCACATCGCGCTCGTCAAGGGCGATGTCGCCGGAAAGCAGAATGTCCTCGTCCGCGTCCACGACGAATGCCTCACCGGCGATGTTTTTGGGAGCCGTCGTTGCGATTGCGGCGAACAGCTCGCCGACGCCATGACGATGATAGAGAGCGAGGGCGAGGGCGTGCTTCTTTACATGCGCCAAGAGGGCAGGGGCATAGGCATTGGGAAAAAACTTCAAGCATATCATATTCAGGATTTGGGGTTCGACACTGTCGATGCGAACTGCCGGCTCGGCCTCCCGCCGGACTTGCGCGACTATGGCATCGGCGCACAGATACTCGTCGATATCGGTCTATCGTCGATTCGCCTTCTGACGAATAACCCGCGCAAGATAGTCGGCCTCGAAGGCTATGGCCTGTCGATAGTCGAGCGCGTGCCGATTTCCGTCTCGCCGAACTCGCACAATATTGGTTATTTGAAAACAAAGCAAAAAAGAATGGGGCACCTCCTCGATTTCGAGGAAGGCACAGATGCCCCGAATCGCAATATCTCGCAAAGGAGCGAAGATGAGCACTGTTGAGGGGAAGTTTATCGCCAAGCCCGGCGCAAAATTCGCAATCGTCGCCGGAAGATTCAACGATTTCGTTGTCGAGCGCCTGATTTCAGGAGCGAAGGACTGTCTCGTCCGCCACGGCGTCGATGAGGCGAACATAGACCTTATCCGCGTGCCGGGGGCATTCGAGATTCCCGCGATGGCGGGCCATGTAGCCCGCACCGGCGAATATTCTGCTGTGATTTGCCTCGGCGCAGTTATCCGCGGAGACACGCCGCATTTCGAGTATGTGTCGGCGGAGGTTTCGAAAGGCATCGCGAATCTGTCGATGGAAATCGGCATTCCTATGATATACGGTGTTCTCACGACGGACACGCTGGATCAGGCCATAGAGCGTGCGGGGAGCAAGGCCGGCAATCGCGGTTTTTCCGCCGCGATGGATGCACTGGAGATGGCCGACCTCTACGCACAACAAAGGCAGGATTGATGGGCGCACGCCGCGAGGCACGAATAGCTGTTCTTATGGGGCTTTATGCTATCGAGATTTCCAGCGGGAAGGATGTTGCCCTTCTCGAGGAGGAGATTCTGGAGTTTTACGAGGTTCCTAAAACTGCTAAATTATTTTTTTGCAGTATATTAGAAGCAACTATTAAGAATTTAGATGAAATAGATGCTCTAATCAAAGAAAGAGCAGAGAATTGGGCGCTCGATAGAATTGCAATCGTTGATAAAAATATCATCAGGCTCGGTGTGTCGGAACTGCTCTACTTCCCCGATATACCCCCGAAAACGACAATCAACGAGTGTATCGAGCTGGCCAAGCAGTTTGGAACATCAGAGTCCGCGAGGTTCGTCAACGGCCTGTTAGACGGCATTCTCCGGCATCTCGATATCGACAAGCGTAGCCAAATCGAAGCTATAGAAGACAATGATAATAGCGAAGGCATTAAATGAAAATCGCCGTTTTGAGCGATATTCACGGCAATTTACCCGCGCTGGAGGCTGTTCTTGATGACGCCCGCACAGTCGCCGACGAGATTGTTTGTCTCGGTGACATCGTGGGATACGGCGCGTCGCCCGTCGAGTGCATCGAATTAATAAGGGCTACGGCTTCGCTGGTTGTTGCTGGAAATCACGATTATGGTGCTGTCGGCAGACATCCATTGTCGAAGTTCAGCTCTTTCGCGCGAGCAGTAATCGAATGGACTTCGGCACAAATCGGCGCAGACAACAAAGAATGGCTGTCATCGCTTAAGCTGGTATCGAGTAGAGCCGGAGCAAAATTCGTTCATAGTTCGCCGCTCTCGCCGGAAAGTTGGCATTATATTCGCATGAATTTAGATGTCGATGCCCTGTTTGAAGCTTTCGCTGAAAGGGTCTGCTTCGTTGGTCATACGCATGAGCCCGCGGTATGGGACATGAGTGGAAATGCTATGCCTGCAAGCGATTTTGCTATGTCGCGGGAGCGAAGATACATAGTTGATGTTGGCAGTGTCGGCCAGCCGCGCGACGAAGATCCGCGTGCCTGCTATGTTGTCTTCGATATCGAAGAACAAAATATCGAGTTCCGCAGGGTCGAATATGACATCGAATCTGCGGTGAAAGCTATAGAAAACGCCGGTTTACCGGATAATTTAGCAGTGAGGTTGCGCTTCGGCGCATAAATTGAAAATCAACAACTATAATAGCGGTAGGAGAAATCATGCCCTATGTCGATAAAATTGTGACGATGCACGTCATGGTGTGGCTCATTTCCGGTGTCGCTTCCGGGATATTGTCCGGAATTATAGCCATGAGCAAGGGGCAAAGCGCCATAAAATGGTTTTTTATGGGGATTATCGCGCCTTTCGCGTCCATCCTCGGCATTGCTATGACTGATAACGCCGAAGGCACGGATTTCCGGGTGACCGAGCGCGCACATACTGCCATGCGCAGAGCGTATGCCGCTCTTGTCACTTTGATAGCCTTCCTTGTTTACGCCCAGACTGCTCAACCCACAGTCTCTTTTTGGGATTGCGGAGAATTCATTGCTTGTAGCTATACTCTCGGTGTGCCGCATCCTCCGGGAGCGCCTTTGTTTCTGCTTATTGGGAGGCTCGTCGCCTTGTTGCCGCTGGACTTCTTGGCGCCGTTATGGGGACTTGAGGAGATGAGTGTCTCTCTCAAAATCAATCTCATGACCGGCTTTTCGATGGCGCTCGCCGTCGGCGTAATTTTTCTTATCATTGCGCGTTTTGCCGAGAAGATGTTCATAAAGGCCAATACTGCATCAGAGCACGCTATCGTTTTCGTCGCGGGCATGGTGGGCGCTCTTATGACCGCTTTCGCGTCAACATACTGGTTCAACGCAGTGGAGGCGACAGTTTATGGCCCGGCGATGCTTATAAGTGCCTTGGCGGTGTATCTGGCAATGCTCTGGTATGAAAAGCGCGACAAGCCCAATAGCGATAGATACCTCGTATTCATCCCTTTTCTATTGTATATAGGCATTGGCTTTCACCTCATGGTGATGATTATGCTTCCGGCGATAATGCTCTTTCTCGCCTTCGCGAGTGTCCGCTTGAGAAAAGACCCCGTCTTCTGGCTGACATGGGCGATACTTTTCTCGGTAGCCACATTGTTTAGGATCTTCCTCGGCACTATGGTTATTGGTTTGGGGATTCTCTTTGTTGGATGGTTAGTCACCTTTGCTATTAAGGGTCAAAGCATAAAAACAGCGAGCGTTGCACGAAGTTTCGGTATCGGCTTCATTACCGTATTATTCTGTGCAATTGCGTTCGGGCTGAGCGGATATACATTGATTCGTTCCCAACAAGACCCGTTCATCGACGAGAACAACCCGGAGACGATAGAGGAATTTGCAAACTACATGGACAGAAAACAATACGGCCAAGAGTCCATGTGGGAGTCGATGTTCTCGCGCAGAGGACAGTGGCGCAACCAATTGGGCACACATCCGCGCATGGGCTTCTGGGGTTTCTTCCAAGAGCAATGGTCAACTCGCGAGCAGGGGCTTAACGGCATATTGCCGTTTGCCATTGCCCTTCTTGGGTTATTCCTTCTTTTTCCAAAACACAAGCAATTCTGGCTGTTGCTATTCCTTGCCTTGTTGGTCAGCACCTTAGGCTTGATAATTTATCTGAATTTCTCCGATGGAACCAGAGGAGTCCGTCTTGAGGTGCGAGACCGAGACTATTTCTTCACAGCGGGATACATGTTTTTCTCTGCATGGATTGGATTGGGAATAGGCGTGATTCTCGCATTGCTTAACCAATTAAGGCGTAAAGTGAAGCTCACCTCAGTTTTCACTCTAATCCTTTGCGCCATAATGGCACTGCTTCCCGTAATCCCGCTTCATGCCAACTGGCACATTAGAGACCGAAGCGGCAATTTTATCCCCTTCGACTACGCATACAACATATTGAATTCTTGCGCACCGAACAGCATTCTCTTCACGAACGGTGACAATGACACCTTCCCGCTATGGTGCCTTCAGGCCGTCAAGGGTATTCGCACGGATGTATGCATCGCGAACCTTTCGCTGTTGAATACGCCTTGGTATATCAAGCAGTTGAAGACAAGGACTTACTATGACTACGTCGGAGTGAATGCGCGTGGAACGACCGTGTCTGGCGAGCTTGAGGCCGAAAACGAGTTCGATCTCAAGCGCAAGCTCGCCGAGAGAAATATCAACCTCGTCTCAGCAGAAGTCGCCCGCAGAACCAACCAGTTCGGCCATGACTTCGTCAATATTCGCATGACGGACGAGCAAATCGATATGTTAAGGGCGTATCGCACATCCGATGGCAGGGTTGTCCGCGTGCAGGATATTATGATAAAACACCTCGTAGATAACGCAAAAGTTACCGCCCAATTTGATACGGTTGGCGAGAGGATCGATACAACATACTCCATCGAGCCGCCAATCTATTTCGCCGTCACCGTCTCGAACGACAATAAGCTGAATTACGAACCGTTTCTCCGTATGGAAGGCCTTGCATATCGCCTCACCGGCACGAGGGGCGAACGCCAGGTCGAGCCGGATATTATGCGCGAGTTCCTCTTCAACAAATACTTGTTCCGCAGTTTGAAGGACGAGACGATTTACTTGGATGAGAACTCAGAGAAATTACTCACGAACTATACTACGTCTTTCATGACGCTTGCGCTTGATTTGCGCAATAAAGGTCGTCTTGATGAAGCAGAAGAAGTCATAGACAAAGCGGTAGAAACCTTGCCGTTCCATGAGGGCATAGCTATGTTCGGCGCACAGATATACACTGAAGCCGATGAATGGGAAAAATTTGACAAACTCGTCGAATTGTCCATTGAGGCGGCTCCCGCAAACGCCCGAATGGTGAGGCTATTCTCCGATATTTGTTTCCAGGTTGGAGACACTACTCGGACGCTACAAATCATGGAAAAGGCTCGCGAGAGAAGTCCTGATAACGACGTTATTTTCAAGTCGTTCCTCGGATATCTTTATGCCTTCGGTATGGTCGAGCGGTTTAATGAAGAAATAATTGCGTGGCATGACAAGCATCCCGAGGATGAGGAGATTGCCCGCTATTTCGAGAATATTCGACGCGCACAGGCGGCAAGAACGCCGGCTGTGGAGATGCCTGAGACCTCAACGCCCGAAGAAATCGTCCGGGATCAGGAAACTGAGCCTCTTCCTGACGATAGGCCACATGGAGAGTAGCTTGAGCGCAAGCATTCTCCTCATCAATTGGCAAGACCGCACGAACCCGTTTTTTGGCGGCGCGGAGGTTCATCTGCATGAGATTTTCGGGCGCCTTGCACGTGATTATGGCTACGATGTAACGCTTCTCTGTGCGTCATATCCCGGTGCGCGCCGCGAAGAGATGCTCGATGGAATCCGCATTATCCGTAGCGAGGGCAATCGCAATACATTCGATCGCCGAGTGAGGCGCGAATACGAACGCCTTATCGAACAGGGCGAGCGCTTCGACCTCGTCGTCGAGGACATGAACAAGATGCCCTTCATGGCCGCCAAGTGGGCGAAATCTCCTGTGCTCGTGCAGGTTCATCACTTCTTCGGGAGGACTATCTGGAAGGAATTCCCATGGTTCCTCTTCCCATTCCCGCTGTATGTTATCTGGGGCGAAGGCCGAGCCCTGCGGCTCTATCGAGATAAGCGCCTTCCGATAGTCTCCGTCTCGGAATCGACAGCGGAGGACTTGTTGGGCGCGGGCATCGAGCGTGATAGAATTCGCGTCATTTACAACGGCATTCGCACGAATGTGTTTTACCCCGATGAATCGATTTCGGAAGCGGAAACGCCGACAATCGTATATCTTGGCAGAATAAAGACTTACAAGCGCGTGGATGTCCTTATTCGCGCGATGCCGGCAATTCGCGAGAGAGTTGAGGGAGCGCGCCTCGTAATAATCGGTTCCGGCGACGGCCTGCCAGCCCTACGTAAACTCGCCGACCAGCTGTCGCTTTCCGAAAACGCAGTAAGATTTGCCGGATTCGTTAGCGAAGAGGAGAAAGTCGAGTATCTGCGGAAGGCTTGGGTAGCGGTCAACACAAGCCCTAAGGAGGGCTGGGGGATTGTCGGAATGGAGGCGCAGGCATGTGGCACGCCGGTTGTCGTATCGGATGCGCCGGGGCTTCGTGAATCCGTTGTTGAGGGCGAGACGGGTTTTTTGTTCGATTTCGGCGATGTCGAACAGCTCGCCGAAAAATTGACAACCCTACTTATATCGAGTGATCTTCGCCGGAGAATGGGCGAGAAGGCCGTCGAGTGGGCGCATAATTTCACATGGGAACGCTCTGCAGAAGAAACAGACCTCGTCCTTCGCGACGTTATAGCGGGGAGATTTTAACATGGCGCGGCATTTGGGCATAGACTACGGCACCGTTCGCGTGGGGCTTGCGATTTCGGATTCTTTCGGCATTATTGCGCGGCCTTATAAAACATTATACAATAACGATTTAACGGATTTAGTTAAGGATATTTGCGAAATAATTGCCGAAAAGAAGATATCCGTAATCGTTTTTGGGAGGCCTTTGCATCTTTCCGGAGATGAAAGCGATATGTTCATTAAAATCAAGGAATTAGCCGATTTAATTTCGTCTAAATGCCCTGAAATTGAGATTCACTTCCATGACGAGCGATTTTCCAGCATCGAGGCTTGTGGCGCAATTCGTGCAATGGGCGGCAAGCCCAGTCGGAATAAGCCCAAGATAGATGCGATAGCCGCGTCGCTTGTGCTCAAAGCCTATCTCGAGTCTGTTAATGATGGAGAAGACATTGAGACGTAAGATTTTGCCAGTTTTTGCAATAGGCTTTTTGGGCATTTTAACTGTCGTGATTTTGCTTTTCATCGAGCTTTATTCGGTGCCGACAAGTCTCGAATTCTCTGAGCCGGTGCGCGTGACAATTCCACGTGGCGCATCGCTCTCCACGATAGCGCATACTCTCCACGATGCCAACCTTATCGAAGAGGCATGGAAGTTCGAAGCCTCCGCGCGGATTTTTCGTCTCGATCGGAAGATTCGTGCTGGCCGGTATCGTTTCACCAAGCCGATGTCTCCCATTGAGTTAGCTAAGGCGCTTACGTCCGGGGGCTATTTCGACATTATGGCGACTTTCCCCGAAGGCTCCACCATATTTGATATCGCCAGAATAGCCCGCGACAGCCTTTCCGTCGATTCATCGGCCTTCGTAGATGCCTGTTTCGACACAAATATAATAAACAAATACGGCATCGACGCGCCGAGCTTAGAGGGCTACCTCTTCCCCGAGACATATAGTCTCCCCGAGGGTGTTACGGCCGAAATCGTCATAGATAGAATGGTGCGCCATTTTTTATCAAAATGGGACCCCCTGATGACCCAGCGAGCCGAGAAGCTCGGGATGACGCGCGAAGAGATTGTCACGCTGGCGAGCATCGTCGAGGCGGAGGCTACGGTCAACTGGGAGCAAGGCGTTGTGGCGAGTGTGTTTCACAACCGACTCCGCAGAGGGATGCTCCTTCAGGCTGATCCTACGGTGATTTACGGACTCCGGAGCTTCGGCAGACCTCTCACACGCGCCGACCTCGACACATCATCCAGCCCATACAATACTTATAGGTTTGGTGGTCTTCCGCCGGGACCGATATGCAACCCAGGATTGGATGCAATTTTTGCCACTCTTTGGCCGGATTCTACCGATTACTTTTTCTTCGTTTCGAATGAGGACGGGACGCATTGGTTCACTCGGGAGCTATCCGAGCACTATAATGCGATTGACGCAATTCGCCGTCGCGGAGAGAGTGGCCCTCTTCCTGAAGTCATCATTGATAATCGCAAGGTAATTAAAGAGATAAGCAATTCGAAAACAACTACGCTCACCCAGTAAGACATAAAGTAGTTAGTTAGCTAAACCCTTTAACACTATGTAGATAAAAACGATATCCGGCATTATTTTATCAATTTTGGGAGTAAAACTCCATAAGCCTATAAATACCAATATATTAACTATGGGAAGTTAAACTGTTTTCAAATATAGCTTGACAAGCGTATGTAGCATGAGTAAGTTGATAAAGAAATGGTTGTTTTGATACTTTGAATTAAGTTGGATGAAAGGAGCAGACGATGGCAAAGAAAATTTTAATCCTCATAATCGGAGCGATTGTTATTTTATCGATGCTTGGGGGAACCTGCCAACCGACCCACATTCCTCGCTCACCCAGACCCCAGAGAAGCGCGGAAGCTCACATTTTCGATGAGACCACTTCGCTTGTTAGAATCACAAATCGTCCATCGCACGAAACATCGCCGGATGTCTCGCCGTGTGGTGAGTTTATAGCGTTCGAGTCGTGGGAACTCGGCGATTACTACGCCCGGGATAATAGGTTCGATATATGGGTAACCGGTTCCAGCGGCGGTGGCGGCTATCGCAGAATTACTCACTCGGCGTCAGATGATTTTTACCCGAGGTGGTATCCTGATGGAAATAGGATAATGTTCACGAGCCTCCGCGGCGGGTATCCGAATATCTGGGCGAAATCAGCTACGGGGCTTGGCGGCACACAGAGAATCTCGTGGATGGGGACTTTCGATTACTCTGGAGATATTAGCTCTGCCGGCGACTTCATCGTTTTCTCTCGTGGCGATAATTTGATACCCGCTCCCTCTCAAATTTCGAACCACTTCTTCTACCCGCCGCAACCTTGGCACAGGTTGGATGAGGGCCTCAGACTGCCGAGGATATACAGGATGGACATCAACGGCGCTCGCGTCACAGACCTTGGGCCGGGCTTCGATCCGAAGATCTCGCCGGACGGCAAAAGAATTGCTTACACGAGCTTCAAGGCGGGAACTTATGATATTTGGCTGATGGACATCGATGGAGGGAATACGACGCAAATTACGTCTGGCCCGGGACACGAGATTTCCCCCTGCTGGTCGCCTGATGGAAAGTGGATTGCATACGCCGAGAGCGCGCCATACGCCGCCGCCGGATACAGCGCAAAAGCAGGAGCAGATTATTGGAACATTTGGATTGTCAATGTCAAGAGCGGTGAGAGATTCCAGAAGACCTTCAACCAGAACGTTCGTGACCTCGCACCGGCGTGGGCTTATGTTAAAGAAGGCAACATTTATCGCGACTACATATTCTTCCACTCCGACAGAGACGATTTTCTTACCACGGGCTTCGATATCTACCGCATTGATCCGGACATCGGTATAGATAGATACGATTTGCCGGACTTAAGGCACTTGCCGGGTGTCGTTCAATGTCCAGAACCGGCGTTGGAGAAGCCTAAACATAAACATCATCATCCAGCAAAAAAATATAGAGAATACACGGTTGAAACGGCGCGCATCAGGGTTCTCAATTCTACAGATATCAAAGGTTGGGCACGCGAGGTCGCTCAAGACCTTCGGTCGCGAGGCTTAAACATCATCGATGTCGGGAATACCAAGCACGAGCGGAATCTTCCCATCACGAAGATATACTATCGCGATGGCTTCCGGATGCTTGCCACCGACATTGCCATCGACATGATGCCCGGCAAACAATACATTTATCGCTGGGATATGCCCGATGCGGATATAATCATCGCTCTCGGCGGGCAAAAGCCCGTCCCAGAGAAGTCTGAATAGTTCAGTTTTGCGTAGGTGAACTAATGGGGAGCCGCCCTCGAGAGGGGGCGGTTTTTTATTGTCAAATTATGCTTGTTTATCAGCCGAGAAAGAGTATTTTACTAATTATGAAAAGGCTTTTTCTGATTCTGTTTGTCGCTACCGTCTCGTCGGCATTTTTCCGATGGGGCGTGGACATTAGCGTCCGTTGTGGGGAAAACCTCACGGTGCTCACTTTCGGCGCGGACTCATCCGCCACCGATGGGTATGACCCCTATCTCGACGTTCCATATTTCCCGACTCCGGGCGGAGGATATGGCTATTTCAATCTTGTTGACCCCCTGTTTCCCTCATACACGATGCTCAGCGTTGATTATCGCGCACCATCGAGTGGGGAGATGAACTGGGACTTGCGACTTGGAGGCGGCTCGAATTTCGTCATCAGCTGGTCGCCCGCAGACCTTCCTGATTCTGGCGAGTTCCGTATCGGCGCATACGAGATGGACTCCCTACCGGAGTTCGTCGTTGTCGAATGGCTCGACATGCATATCGCCGACTCAATTTCGATTTTTTCCCTTGGTGGCGAGATTCGCGCTGAGGGTGCACCCGTATCGGCGATAGGGGAACATGCTCCGGCGAGGTCGCAATCGATGAGTATCTCCGCCTACCCGAATCCGTTCAATTCTACGGTGGCCATCGCCATCAATGGCGTAGGGGCGGGTCTTGCGCCCGCCTGCGTTGAAATATTCGATGTGAACGGGCGAATGGTTTATGAAATGACCGTAGGGGGCGCATGTATGCGTCCCGCGGGCGGGATACATCCCGCCCCTACAATGCACGAATATACGTGGCAACCCGATGAATCCCTCGGCTCCGGCGTTTATCTCGTGCGCGCTTCAATCAACAGTTGCCAAACCTCCCAGAGAATAGTATATTTGAAATAATTGGGGGGATTTGACCCCTCCTAGTGTCGCCGAACGGCCACATTATTACCAGAGTGTGGCGGCAAAACCTAAAGCGGGAGAGATAATGAATCCTTGGAAAATTACTTTAGTCGCGCTCTTTTGCGCCTTTACTCTATTTTTAACCGGCTGTCCCAAAAAGACTACCGAGCCCGACCCCGACGATACAAGCTGGAACATCGGCACTATTACCGACTACAACGTTTCCGGCGGCTCGGGTTACGAGTTCGAGGAGAGCATCACCGGCGGGACCTTCATCTTCCCCGATGGCGCCGACGGCGTTCTCGAAGTCGCACATATTACTTCCGGGCCGACACCGCCCCTTTCC
>DSAF01000199.1 GCA_011388305.1 Candidatus Zixiibacteriota bacterium
AATCCCCGACATAAGCGGCGACCGCCGAACGGGCAAGCGCACCATCGCGGTGCATCTCGGCGAAAAGAAATCGGCGATTATCGCGATGGCCGCGATTGCTGTCGGCGCGGTGAGCGGCCTCAACCTCTCCGAGCCGGCGCTGTTTCTCACGGGGCTATTCGCCTTCCCGTTTTACATAAGCGCATACACCAAAGGCGCGGACAGCTTTGTTCGCGCAAATAAAATTGCTATCTTGCTACTCAACCTGTGGATTTGTTTTTACATTTTCTCATATATTATTATATTAGCGATAGTCGTTTTGGCATCGAGATTGTATTATTCTATGCGTTTAGGCGTTAAATACCCTTGACGGAGGACAGATGAAGCTTCATCGAATTTCTATAGTTTTAATTCTTGTGGCTTGCGCACTTTTCGCGACGGACAAGACAATACGCATGGGCGATCATCTCATGCGAAGGGGCGACTATGCCGACGCATACAAAGAATTCAGCAAAGCTCTATCTGCCGATCCGGAAAACCCGAACATCCTCTGGCGGGCAGGCTCGGCGCTGACGCACATGGCTCTCCGTGAGATAGGCAACATTCGCCACGAACACTTAGAGCAAGCGACGAATTATATAAATCGCTCCATCGTGCTGGACTCGGACATCCTCGAAGCTCATCTGGAGTATGCCCGCGCGTTGGGCTATCTCGCGCTTTTCAAGCCCGATTGGGATGATTTCCGCGTCGCGAGGAGGGTGCGCGAGGAGCTTGGGATAGTCCTCCGCAATGAGCCTAAGAACCCCGATGCGCATTTTCTTATGGGCACTTGGCACAGATGGGTCGGGCCGGTTCCGATGATTACGCGGAAGCCGCACGACTTAGGCTCGGCAAATGTCGATAGCTCTCTCTATTACTTCCGCCAAGCCGTCTCGCTGGACAAGGATAACCTTCTGTATAAACTCGAACTTGGAAGGACATACGCATTCTTGGATGCCGATGACAAGGCCAGAGCGACTTTCAACGAGATTACCGACGCGAAGAATGTCAGGACACAGTTTCAACATATAGTCGAGCAGGCGAGAACAGAACTTGCGCGGCTCGACGGCGAGTTCGAAGAATAGACAGCCGTTTTCCGCGTCACCAACTGAAAATAATGACATCTAAATACTGGATATGCCTTCTATTTATCTCTATCTCGGCGCTCGCCGGCAACGAGCCGGAACTCAAAGCCGAGCTCGCCAAGCAGAGAGCCGAGCTGGCGCGGCTCGGCGAACAGAAGGAGAACATCGCCGACTTCCTCGATGCCCTCTATCGCGAGAAGGCGCTCATCTCCGAGCTTGTCGATAATCTCGTGGAGAGAGAACAAGCCCTCGATGGCGCGCTCGCCGAGCTTTCCGACTCCCTCGATGTTGCAAGAGTGAGGCTCGATTCGGCGATAGTGCTTCAGGAGAAGGTCGTTCGGGCGATGTTCATGGCTGGTCGCGGCGAGGAGGTCGCGTTTATCCTCGGCGGGCGGGATTTTGGGGATTTCTTACGGCGAATCGGTCTATTCGGATTCCTCGCCGGGGCCAGAGCCGAACATTCCTCGGAGATTCGCCGCAACACCGAACTAATTGCCATCCTTGTCGATTCCACGCAGGCAATGCTCGATTCAGTGAAGTCAGTCCGGAGCCTCAAAGAGGCCGAGCTGGATTCTTTGGAGAGGGTCGAGGTGCAGAAAAAGACTGCGCTCGACGAAATTTTGAACGACGAGAGGGCTTTCCGTAGCGCAATCGCGCGCATGGAGGAATCTTTGGCCGAGCTTGCGCGGAGGCTCCCCGCGCCGACACTATCCGGAGACTTCGCGGGCCTCAAGGGCGCGATTCCGTGGCCCTCGCGTTCGCGAAGAATCCTCCACCCGTTCGGAATCGTCTCTGAGCGGAGGTTCGGCACAACATTCAAAAATGCGGGGATAGACATCGCCACGAACCCCAACCAAGAAGTATTCGCAGTGGCAAACGGCGCGGTGGCACAGGTATATTGGCTCCGCGCGTATGGCAATATCGTGATTGTCGAGCACGGCGGAGGTTTTTTTACCGTGTATGGCAACTTGGGCACGGTCGATGTCGCCGTCAGGCAGGAGGTGTCCGCCGGACAGCAAATCGGCAGAACCGCGCCGGACGGTTGGCTCGAAGGATCGAAACTGCACTTCGAAATTCGTCATGGACGACAGGAGGTGAATCCGCTTGAGTGGCTCGTTTCCGCATAACTTCTTGCCCACGGCCCCCGGACAGGAGCACCTGAAGGAATTGCTCTATCGCGCTATCGAGAACGGCCGAATTGCTTCAACCTACCTCTTCCGAGGGAACATCTGCCTCGGCAAATTCGCCTTTGCGCTGGATTTCGTCCGCTGGGTGAAGTGCGAAAATCCCACGACCTGCGCCGGAGAATGCCGTTCGTGCAGGCTCATCACCAAGCTCGACCACCCCGACTTAGAGGTCGTCGTCCCCCTGACAACGGAAATCGAGGACAAGCCCGAGAAAATTGCCGATGTCATGGCGTCTATGGCGGAGAATCCCTTCGCGTTTCAATATTTCGACAAGAAACCGAAAATCGGCATCGATGCGATACGCGGGCTTAACGAGCGAATAGCGCTCTCGTCATCAAGCGCTGGCGGAAGGTGGACTATTGTCCGCGACGCCGACATGATGACGCTCGAAGCCTCCAACGCATTCCTCAAGACGCTCGAAGAGCCGCCCGAGGACGCGCATATTATCCTCACGAGTTCGCGACCGGACTTCCTTTTGCCGACAATTCTCAGCCGGTCGCAGTCTCTCCAGTTCAAGAGGCTCTCGCGCTCCAAAATCGCGGGATTCGCCGTGAAGATGGGCAAAAGCGCGAGCGAAGCTGATGCCCTCGCCCTCTCCGCCGATGGAAGCCTTGCTCCTATTTTCAAAGCCGAGGACGAGGTGGCGGTCAAGGCCAAAGAATTGGCGGAGAACCTTTGGGCAGTGATGTTCACCGAATCCGACCCAAGGGCGCTCGATCTCGCCGAGGAAATCGGCAAGGATGCATCGCTGGTCAAGGCCGTGTTCGACGAGGCCGTCTCGTTCTTCCGCGACCACCTGATGGCGCAAATCGGCAAAAGCGAGCTGGTCGTCAACACTCAGACGGCGGAGAGAATCGCCCTCGCCGCACAGAAATTCCCAAATTCCGAGCGAATTTCGAGGCTCATCGATTATCTCAACGAGAGGGCGCAAGACCTTATGTTTTACCCACAATACGACCTCTTCATCATGGCAACGGTCATCGAGGGACGGAAGATTTTGCACGGAGAAATTTTTTAGGAGGTTTTCACGATGCGAAAATTGCTATTTGCCGCAATAATGTTGGCGTTATTCGTCTTAGTGGCGATGGGCTTGGAGATTCCCCCTGCGCTCGGCGCGTTCGAGGAGGTCTTCTCGCTCGAGTTCGACAGAATGGTTATCGACTTCGATATGGACGAGGAGTCGCGCCTCTATTTCCTCACGGAAACGGAGGAAAGCCTCTTCGTCACCGTGCTCGATGCCGAGGGGCAAGTTGTTCGCGAACTATCGGCGTTCAAAGGACAAACGCCAAAACCCTTCGTTCTGCAGGTCATCGCTTCCGATAACGGCCAAACCGTGCTCGTCCGAGGCGAGGACACCGAGCTTGAAACGCCGATTAACTGGGTCTTCGATGAAAGCGGCGAGGACATCCTCCCGTTCGACCATCTGTTGAAATACGCCGAGTGGCTTCAGCTCTCGCCGAGCGGCAATTACTTCACGGCGCAAGGCTACAGAGCGCTCTCGACCATCGGCCAAATCTACGACATCGAATTCAACGAGGTCGAGTGGCCGAGGAGAGCCTTCTATCAAGGCCTTTTCGTGGGCGCGGATGGCGAGGACATAGTGCTCTTCACCGAGGCGGACACCGGCGGCACGGCGCTGGCTATGGCGAAATTGCCTTCGCAGGAGATAATCTTCTCGAGGCCGCTCGGGATCTGGGAAGCTCACATGCTCCCGCATCGCGGAAGAGTCGCCATGCACAACGATTTGCTGGTGATGATGCGTCCGCCCGGGCGAGGCTCCGACGTAATCGGCATCGACGCTAAGACCGGCAGAGTTCTCTGGCAGGCGGAATGCCTTATGAATGCAAGCGGTGTCTCATTTTCCGACGACGGGAGTTATATCGCGGTTTTCGGCGGCCCATCGATAATGATTTTCAACAATATCGGCGATGAGCTTGCCTTTTTCCAGAACGAAAATTCCGATATTCCGCTCTTTGCCCCGGGAATACCGAATTTCACTTTCTTCGAGGACAGGCGCGCGATTGTGACGAAGCTCTATATCCCCGAACACAGATACGGCATGCGCTCGGTGGTGCTCGGCTTCGATGATGAGTGGGGAAGCGGCGGCTCATCGACGGCGTTCTTCAATTTCGAGGGCTTCTCGCGGGATGCAGGCCGTTTCGCGGCATTTCACAAAGACGGCATTCTCCGCCTTCTCAAGCTAATTTCGGACTAAATGGGATTGTGGCGCGGAAAATCACCGCCGACGGCGTTCTGGCTCGGAGCAGTCGGAATACTCACGCAAACACTCCTTTTCCGCGAATTATCGAACATTCTTCGGGCAAATGAGCTGATTCTCGGCTTGCTTTTGTCTGTTTGGCTCGTCTCGGCGGGGCTTGGCGGGCTGTTTCGTCCGAAAAAGTTTGGCGCGTTCGGCTCGATAGTCGCAGTTTTCGCCGTGAGCGCCGTCTCCGTGCCATGGCTGTATCTCTGGGCGAGAGTCCTCTCGCCGGGAGTCGGGCAGGTTTGGCCGCTTCCGCCGACTTTCTTGCTCATCGCGCTGGCGGTATTTCCGCAGGCATTTTGCATTGGATCGGCGTTTAGCGCTTTGTCGGAGCGTCGCAGGCTCGGCGCGGATTCATCGCATACATACATCTTCGAGGGACTCGGCTCATTTTTTGGCGGCGCGATGAGCCTCGTTCTGGCATCGACAGCGAGGCCGGATATCGCCCTCCCCGTTTTCTCGGCGATAGCCCTCGTCGCCGTCAATCCCCGCGAAATAGGCGCACGCAGGAGTGTGAAAATCCTCATCGCGGTCGTGGTTTTAGCCGTGATGCCATCTCTGGTAATGTTCGTAAGCTCAACTGCCGGCGCACTCAAAGGCGCTTCATCACTTGAGCGTATCGAATCCAAGTTCGGTGCCATCGAGATTTCGGAGAGCCTCGGCGAAATCTACCTCTATCAGGGCGGAACGAGCCTCGGGAGCGACGGCGATTCCCTCGCGTCGCAGGATGTTATTCATCCATTGCTTCTCACGGCGAAGCAATCGCCGAGGGTCGCCCTCGTCGGCGGCATTGTTCAGGGGACTGCGCGAATTGCCCTCGATTACCGGCCGGAGAGCCTGTTCGTCGCAATCGAGGACCCGCGGCTATTGGAAGTCGGTTGGGCGAATTTCGCGAACTTCCGCGTGCTCGACGAACCCTCCGTCCGCGTCGCGCTTGGCGACCCGAGACGCACGATCGCCCGCGCGCCGAAATCGCTGGACCTTGTCTTAATCTACACCGGACTGCCATCATCGGCGGGAGAGAGTAGGCTCGTCGGCGACCGCATGTTCGATGAGCTTGCGCGGAAAATATCCCCCGAAGGCCGAGTCGCGGTGAGCATGCCTGTCAGCCCGAACTACCTCACGCAGGAGGAGCTGGCGTTGGTCGGGAGTGTGCTCGGCTCGGCGCGCAATGTCTTCGGAACGGCGGAGTTCTATATCATCGAGAACAGTGCGCTCGTCATCGCGCCCGACGACGGCGCATTCGGCGAGAGAATTACTGCGGGCGATTTCCCGGAGCCGCGTTCTGTGACGCTCAACCGCGCTATGGTGCAGTCGTCCATCGAGGAATTCCGCCAGAGAGACATCCGTGAGAGACTCTCCACAGCCGACTTCCCCCCCAATACCGATAAACGCCCGATTGCCTATCTCATAGGCTTGAGGCTTTGGGAACGGTTGGCCGGAGGATTTCTCGTAGGCGCTCTCTCCGCTCCGCCGTTCGCTTTCTGGATGATTTTCTTCATCGCGGTTTTCGCCGTGGTCGCGGTCGCCGGAAAGGCTTTCCGCGCGGATGTTTTCGCCATGGGCTTCGCAATATCCGCGATGGGGTTTTTCGGCATGGGCGCGAGCGTTGTTCTGCTCTATGGCTTTCAGGTCGCGGTGGGCAGGCTCTATTCGGCGGTCGGCCTTCTCTCATCGATGTTTATCCTCGGAACGGTCTTCGGCGCGAAGATATTCTCGAACCCACAGCGAAGCCCGCTATTATGGCGGATATTTGCAATCGCAACGATTCCCGTGCTTTTCGGAGCAATCGAACTTGGCACGGCCGTCCCATCGATATCTCTGGCTATGGCGCTTTTCGGAGTGGCTATGCTGTGCTCGGGCTTTGCCTGCGGGGGATTCTACTCGCTTGCACTTCGATGGTCGTTCACCAGCGGCGTGTGGGCGCACAAAGCCCCCGCGAGAGCATACGCCTTCGACCTCATCGGCGCATCTGTCGCAGGCTCGATTGTAGGCGTAATTTTCATTCCATCATTCGGAATCGAAAGAACACTTTCATTATTGATAATTTTTGCTATATTTGCACTCATGAAAATTTCAAAAACCAAGAGGAGGAACGATGGCCAATATGAATAAGATGTTCAAACAGATGCAGAAGCTTCAGGAGGACATGGCGCGCGTTCAAGAGGAACTCGCCGAGCGCGAGGTCTCGCACTCCGCGGGCGGCGGCGTTGTCATGGCGACGGTCAACGGCAGGCAAGAGCTGGTCGATATCAAGATCGACCCCGACAGCATCGACCCCGAGGACCTCGAAATGCTCGAGGACATGATTATCGCGGCGGTCAACGGCGCACTCACCGAATCCCTCAAAATGGCGCAGGAAGAAATGGCAAAGGTAGCAGGATTAGGCGGCATCCCGGGGCTAATGTAGGGGATAGGTAAAGGGTTATAGGCCGTTGGGGCGACCCAGTGACCATAGGAAACCGCACGGGCCTCGTCCGCATGGACGGTTTTTAGGTAGTAGGTTATATTGTTATTGCCTGTAGAGGCACAGCGTGCTGTGCCAGCCTTAATCTTTTGGCTATAGTAGATTATCAAACAATAAAATAACCAAGGAGAAACATGACAGAAGAAAAAATCGGGCGAGTTGTCAAAATCTCCGGGCCGCTCGTCGTCGCCGAGAACATGACCGGCGCAAAGATGTATGACGTCGTCCGCGTGTCGGAGCACGGACTCATCGGCGAGATTATCGAGCTGAACGGCGATTTGGCATCTATCCAAGTCTATGAGGAAACCGGCGGCCTCGGCCCCGGCGAGCCGGTGACCCTCACGGGAGAGTCCCTCTCTGTCGAACTCGGCCCCGGACTCCTGACATCAATATACGACGGAATCCAGCGCCCGCTGGACGACATCGCAGAAAAAGCCGGCGACTTCATCTCGCGCGGAATCACAGCCGACAGGCTTCCCCGCGACATCAAGTGGGACTTCAAGCCCGTCGCCAAGCCCGGCGATAAACTCCTCGGCGGGGACATCCTCGGGACAGTGCAGGAAACAAGCATTATCGAGCACAAAGTCCTCGTCCCGCCGGGAATTTCCGGCGAGGTCGTGTCCATCGAGTCCGGCGAACACACGGTCGAAGACGAAATCTGCGTCCTCCGCGCCGAAGACGGCACCGAGCGAAAGCTCAAAATGTTCCACAGCTGGCCTGTCCGCGTCGCGAGGCCGTTCAAGAAGAAGCACCTCCCCCGCACACCGCTCACCACCGGACAGCGCGTCATCGACACCTTCTTCCCCGTCGGCAAGGGCGGGACGGCATGTGTCCCCGGGCCGTTCGGTAGCGGCAAAACCGTCATTCAGCACCAGCTCGCTAAGTGGGCCGACGCGGACATCATCGTCTATGTGGGATGCGGCGAACGCGGCAACGAGATGACCGACGTCCTCAACGAATTTCCCGAACTCATCGACCCGCACACCGGCGAGCCGCTGATGAAGCGCACCGTGCTCATCGCGAACACATCGAACATGCCCGTCGCGGCGCGTGAGGCATCGGTTTATACGGGAATCACCATCGCCGAATATTTCCGCGACATGGGATACTCGGTCGCGCTGATGGCCGACTCCACTAGCCGTTGGGCGGAGGCCATGCGCGAGATTTCCGGAAGGCTCGAGGAGATGCCCGGCGACGAAGGCTACCCCGCATATCTCGCCCGTCGAATCGCCGAGTTTTACGAGCGCTCCGGCTGGGTCGATGCCCTCGGCTCGGGCGAACGCACCGGCGCGCTGACAGTCGTCGGCGCGGTGTCTCCCCCCGGAGGAGACTTGGCAGACCCCGTCGTGCAGGCGACTCTCCGCGTTGTCCGCGTGTTCTGGAGCCTCGAAGCGGAACTCGCATACCAGCGCCATTACCCCGCAATCTCATGGCTCAACAGCTACTCGCTCTACGGCGACGTCTTCGACGAGTATTACCGCGAGAACGTCTCGCCGGATTTCCCCGACGACCGCAGTAAAGCCATGGCCATTCTCCAAAACGAGGCCGACCTCAACGAAATCGTCAAGCTCGTGGGCGCGGAAGCCCTCGACGCCCCGGACAGGCTCACGCTCGATGCCGCCCGCTCGATTCGCGAGGATTTCCTCCAGCAACACGCATTCCACGAGGTCGATACGTTCTGCTCCACAGAGAAGCAGAGGGCGATGCTCAAAGCTATTATCACATTCGAGGCCGAGGCGCGGAAAGCACTCTCTGCGGGCGCGCCGTTCAAAGCCATCGACGAGCATCCCGTCCTCGAGGAACTTGCACGCATGAAGCGCATCCCCGAGGAGGAGGCCGTCGCGACTATCGAGTCGCTCATAGAGCGCATCCCCAAGGAGATGGCGGAACTGGCGGGATAAAACCCCGGAACGGGACGCGAACATGCGTCCCATACAATCCATTGCCGAAGATTCCGTAGGGGAGGGTCTCAGACCCTCCCGCTTTTTAATTGCGAACGAGACAGAGGCCTTTACAAACGGCAATTTGATTATTATGATTGTTATATAGATTTTTGAATACTGCGGAACTGGCGCAATAAAGGAGGAATATGGCCGACGACATCATTTTGTTGGACGGATTCGTCCGCGACGTGGTTTCGAAGGTCTTCGAGATTATCGCCGCAATCGAGATTTATTGTCACGGTTGTCTCTAAATAAAAAACCAGCGACCCTTTCGGATCACTGGCGAGTATCATTGTTGCCCTTCGGTCTCCCAAAAGACAAGTGCATTACGCTAATAAATATACATCGAGAAATCATTTTGTCAAGTCGCAAATTTCACTTTGTCGATAAAATTGCGGTCAATCAGATATTTTTCATCGCAATTATCGAGAAGCTCATCGTGTGGTTTGGGAAATCCCCTGTCGCCTTGTCTTGACAGTTCCGGTGGTCTATAATAATAGTATAATTGCACTACGACCCCTTCATCCCTCGCGATTTTGATAGCGGGAACATAATCGCTGTCTCCTGCGAAAATCACAACCCTCTGAATCTGATGAGTTAGCGCAAGTTTTGCGAGTTCAAGTGAAAAAAGGACATCGACCATTTTCTGTTTGTATTCCCCGCTGATCTTTTGCAGGCGCCCCAAACGAATCATAAAGCGAGGTTCTTGTTTGAGAGCGTGGATAAATTTGTCATACGCAGATTTTCGTCTTCTTTCATCCGGCGTCGGCCTCGAGCTAATATGTGGTGCGCAGTCAAAGAAATATGTTCTGAGCCGTTCATCATCTCCAGCTACTTCATCAGAGAGCTTAGTGTAGTTTAACCTAACCCGAAAATCATCGCAAATTTTAGATAAATATCCGGCGTCGATGAAAACAGCACATCTACTCATGAGATTCTCCTTTAGTGTTACTCTCGCGCTTGGTGTTGAACGGCGGGTCTAAGTAAACGACATCGACGGATTCGTCCGCGACGTGGTTTCGCAGGACTTCGAGATTATCGCCGCAATCGAGTTTTTTCATGTCGGCTCCAGCGTAATTATTTGCCATCTCCGCATTTCATTCGACAATATAACCATTTCCCCCATCGGCGCAAGAGGTTTTGCGGGGGCGGCGCGCGAGAAGGCTATTGCGGTCGCAGTTCCCTGCGGTAGTAGTCGAGGAAAATCACCAAGAACATAGACGAGCCGAGCTTCTCGAGTCCCTCCTCCAAGCCCACCTGAAGCAAATGGTTCATGCCGGTCGCCAAGAGCAATTCCGAGGCGTATGCGAGAACCCATATCACTATCGCCGCCACTAAGAGCTTGTTCAGCGGCGGGTGTTTTTTGAGGCGCTTCCACAAAAACGCGAAGAAGTAAATCACCACAGCAAGAGCCAACGGCGCGAGAAGTATCGGCCATTTCGGCACGCCGAAATCGGCATCGCGCGGAAGAATGCCGAGGTCTTTCAAATGCCCGGGGATGCCGTTGTGGAAGCTGATTAGCTCGTCAATCGATATTCCGAAAAACACAATCATCACGGGAATCCAGCCCCATGTCTTGCGGATGCCTCTCTCGCGCTCGGCGTCCATCATTTTCAGCAGGACAGTGCCCGTGAAAAAAAGCAGGATGCAGTGATAGTATGTGCCAAAATCGACCTGCGAGTCGAGATGCCAAAGTTTGGATTTGAGGCCGAACGCGAAATGGGCGATTTCGAGAAGGGCGATGATTATCATTAAATATAGGAAGACCTTGCGTGGGCGAAGTTCTGCGACCCTATCGACGAGGCGGGAGAAGCCGAGCCTGCCATCGGTGAAAATGACTCCAGCGAGAATGAGATACAGCGCCCAAGAAAACGGGTGATTGGCGCGGGTGAGCGATGCCGGTTGCCTGAAAATCTCGAAAGTCCAGCCGCCCGTTATCAAGACGAAAACCCCGAAGAGGACGAACACTCCGGCGAGCGTGTAGAGAACTCTTTGTGCGGTGGATATGTTGCCTGTGGGATTGGTCATTGTGTTCCTTAAGACGAAGGGCGAGGCACGCCTCGCCCCAAGATGCAAGCTAAAATGGAACTTACTTGCCGCTTCCTAAATGCTCCTCGATGAGCTTCTCGTCGATTTTCTTGAGTTCTCTTCGCGGGAATGCGCGCAGAAGTTCCCATGAGAGGTCGAGGGTTTCATCGATAGTGCGTTCGGTGTAATATCCCTGCCCGACATACTGCTTCTCGAATTCTGTCGCAAATTCGAGGTAAATCTTGTCGAGGTCGGACAGGGCGGCCTCGCCGAGGATAACCGCCAGCTCTTGCGCCTGCTTGCCGCGGGCGTATCCGGCATATACTTGGTTGAACAAATCGTCGTGGTCTTCGCGAGTTTTACCCTCGCCCACGCCCTTCTGGCGAAGTCGGGAGAGGCTTGGGAGCACATCGATAGGCGGCTCGATGCCTTTTTTCAGAAGCGGCCGCGACAGATAAACCTGCCCCTCGGTGATATATCCCGTGAGGTCGGGGATTGGGTGCGTCTTGTCGTCCTCGGGCATGGTTAAAACGGGGATGAGCGTAATCGAGCCTTCCTTGCCTTTGATTCTGCCGGCGCGCTCATAGAGCGTGGCGAGGTCGGTGTATAGATATCCGGGGAAGCCTCGCCTGCCGGGGATTTCCTTGCGCGATGCCGACACCTCGCGAAGCGCTTCGCAGTAGTTGGTCATGTCGGTGAGAATCACGAGGATGTGCATGCCCATCTCGAATGCGAGGAACTCCGCCGTCGTGAGGGCGATTCTCGGCGTGGATATGCGCTCGATTGCCGGGTCGTTGGCGAGGTTGAGGTATAGCACAGCGCGCTCGAGTGCGCCCGTCCGCTCAAAATCTCTGCGGAAAAACTCGGCCTCCTCGAAAGTAATCCCCATCGCGCCGAACACCACGGCAAAATTCTCGTCCGTGCCGACAACTTTGGCCTGCCGGGCAATCTGTGCGGCCACCATATTGTGCGGAAGTCCCGATGCGGAGAAGATAGGCAGTTTTTGCCCGCGAACCAGCGTGTTAAGGCCGTCGATTGCGGACAGGCCGGTTTGGATGAACTCGTTCGGGAAGTTGCGGGCATATGGGTTAATTGGCGCGCCGTTGATGTCGAGGCGTTTGTCGGGGAGTATCTCCGGGCCGTCGTCTATCGGCCGTCCGAGGCCGTCGAAAATGCGCCCGAGCATGTCCTTCGATACGCCCAGCTCGATTCCCCTTCCGAGGAAGCGGACGCCGGAACCGAACACATCGACACCGCTCGTTCCCTCGAACAGCTGGACGACGGCCTTATCGCGGTTGACCTCGAGGACTTTGCCTCGCCGTTTTTCGCCGTCGGGGAGTGTGATTTCGACGAGTTCCTCATAAGTCGCGCCCTCGACGCCCTCGACAACGAGAAGCGGCCCCGCGACCTCGGTAATTGTTCGATACTCTTTCAGCATAAATCTCTCCGTGTTGTGTTATTTCATGAAATCTTCGACATCCACGCCGATTTGTCGAATAATGGCGCGGATTGTGCCTTTGCGAATGTCTCCGCTCTTTTTCGGAACCGGCACGACGACGCCGTCTTCATCGCGAACCCAAAGCTCGTGCGAGCCTTTGCCTTGGCGATAGAACCTAAAGCCATAGTCCTTCAGCCGCCTGATTACCTCATTGTATGACAACGGGCGCAGGGGCAAACTATACCTCTACTGGAAATGCGAGCGTGAGACCGTATTTTTCCGGCAGTTCTTCGATTTTGTCAATAACCTTTTCGCCGCGCTCTCTGCGATATTCGAAAATCATCTGGATGACATCGATGCAGTTGAAGATGGCTTCTTGAACAGTATCGCCCTCTGCAAAGGCTCCTTCGATGTCCCCGCAACGGGCGAGAAAGCCATCATCATTTGGCTCGACCTGAATTGTCAGGTAGCTGATATTGTGTTTTCTGCCCACAAACTACCTCAAAGTAATTTCCCGCCTGCAATCTGTTGCAGGCCTGATAATGTGCGATGAATCTCGACCGCCCCCCGCTACTTCAGCAGGACGATTCTCTGCGTGAGCGTCATGCCTCCGGCCTTGACCCTTGCGAAATATACGCCGCCCGCGACGTCATTCGACGGTGTCCAACGAGCCTGTCCAAAATGCGCGGGAACGCTCTCGACAAGGCGCCCCATCATATCGAAAATCTCGACTTCGGCAGAGATTTGCGGCACCTCGATTGTCACCGCGGCGTTAAACGGATTCGGGAACGCCGAGATGGCGAGGTTCTGCGGAAGTTTGGAGTCGCCGATACCCGTGGTATTCGATCTCACGAGGACGGACACTTGCTCGCCGCCGGTTTCTTCGTCAATCGAAAAGTCTTTGACAACGCCGACGTTCCGTGCCAGCCACAATAAGTCGCCGCCCATGTCTATACTGTCTGAGAATACGGGCGAGCCTCCGGCATACACGACTACATTTATGTATCCATCGCTAACAATTTTGAGGCAGTTCGAGAAATGTCCCGCAGGGGTATTGACATCTTCAACTGCTAACAATTGTCCGATCAGGAACCAATCGATATGATACTCGTAGCCACCTTCGGGAATTATTAATGAGGTATCGAGGATCACCCAACTATCGCCGAGGTTGAAAGTCGCCGGAAGATAAGTCAATATGAGCGCAAGATCGATATCCGGATCGTAAGATACCATCTTGACCGCGCCGCCCTCGAAATAAATTAGGCTAGTGTCGGTCTCTTCCTCCCATCCGAGATCTAAATCCTCCATGATGAAGCAGGTTTTTCCCTCCCATTCGGTGGTGCCGACAACTCGCGTCATCGAGGAGTCTAATCCCCACTCGGACGAGTCGTAAAATACCCAATAGTTGCCCACTTCGATAGGCATGTAATCAACGGCGTTATATGCAAACGCCGATCCGAATGCCACCATCATCAAGGCGGCCATAAGCAGTGCTTTTCTCATTTCTTCCTCCTGAGTTAGTGTTTCCAATTATTATTGTAAAGATACGAAAATCTCGCGCCCTCGTCAAGCCCAAGACAAGCTCGATTGCGTATTCGAGCAAAACAACGCAAAATAATATATGTCTTGGCATTCGGTGAAACAACTCGATACTGCATTTCTCGGAAGATAATTGCAACTTTGGCAATTTGTGCTCGAAAAGTCCTTGTATAAGAGCAAAAATTTCATTAAAATAATTAAATATTGAAAATTGAAAGAACCACAGCGAAGGAGAGAAAAATGCCGAATATGGGCGACTATCGCGAAACTTACGACAACTTCACATGGGATAAAGCCAAGGAGATGCTCGGCTACAAGGACGGCGACCCGATAAACATCGGCTGGTTCTGTTCCGACCGGATTTGCGAGATGGGGAAGGCAGACAAGCTCGCCCTCATCTGGGAAGGTTTCACGGGCGCGGTCGAGAAATACACTTTCGATGAACTTCGCGTCAACACGAACACTTATGGGGCGTTCCTCCGCTCGATAGGCGTCAAAGAGGGCGACCGCGTGTGCATCTTCATGGACAAAATTCCCGATTTGTATTTCTCGTTCTTGGGGATATTGAAAATTGGGGCGATTGCGCAACCGCTTTTTTCGGCGTTCGGCGAGGAAGCGCTCCATACGAGAATGGAAAGTGCCACATCCTCGGTGATTCTCACGACGAAAAAGCACTTCCGCAAAGTCCGCAGAATAAAAGACCAGCTCCCCGAGCTTAGGCACATCGTCGTTGTCGATGACGACACGCTGAAGTTTGAAGAGCGCGAGAGCGCGTTCATCCTCAAGAAGGCCGAGAAGGTCGATAAGTTTGACATTTGCACGACCGGCCCGGAATCGCCGTCGGTTCTGCACTACACATCCGGCACTACCGGCCAGCC
>DSAF01000164.1 GCA_011388305.1 Candidatus Zixiibacteriota bacterium
CGAAGCTGAAGAGACGCCGGTTGCGTCCACTGACGCCAAGGCGAAACAACCCGAAAACGGCGAAGAGCCTGAAATCAAAGTCATCTCGGAGAACGGCGATTATCAAGCCGCCGACCTCGAGATTCTCAAGAAAAAGCCCATCGACGAGCTTGTGGAGATGGCCGAGCATGTCGGCGTAGAAACGCCAAGCTCGCTCAGAAAACAGGAGATTATCTTCCAGTATCTCGAGAAGGTCGTCTCTTACAACGGAAACATTCACGGTAGCGGCGTCCTCGAGGTGCTCCCCGATGGATATGGTTTCCTGCGTAGCCCCGATTACAACTACCTACCCGGCCCGGACGACATCTATGTCTCGCCGAGCCAAATAAAACGCTTCGCTCTGCGCACCGGCGATGAGGTGGCCGGGCACATCCGCCCGCCGAAAGACTCCGAGCGTTTCTTCGCGCTATTAAGGGTCGAGACTGTCAACGAGGAAGGCCCCGAGGCACTCCGGCACAAGATTCTTTTCGATAACCTTACCCCGCTGTATCCCGAGGAGCGTCTCTTTCTCGAGTGTCAACCGACCGACGCATCGATGCGAATAATGGATCTCCTGACGCCCATCGGCAAAGGGCAACGCGGCCTCATCACAAGCCCTCCCAAGGCCGGAAAGACCGTGCTTTTGCAGAAAATTGCCAATTCGATAACGACTAATCACCCGGAGTCCAAGCTCATCGTCCTCCTTATCGACGAGCGCCCCGAAGAGGTGACGGACATGGTGCGCTCCGTCAAGGCCGAGGTCGTGTCGAGCACGTTCGACGAGGCGCCGCAACGGCACGTGCAGGTGGCGGACATGGTCATCGAGCGGGCGAAGCGGCTGGTCGAGCACAAGCGCGACGTCGTGATTCTCCTCGACTCCATCACTCGCCTCGCACGGGCATATAACTCCGTCGCGCCGCACTCCGGAAGAATCCTCACCGGCGGCGTCGATGCCTCGGCACTCCAGAAGCCCAAGCGCTTCTTCGGCGCGGCGAGGAACATCGAGGAGGGCGGAAGCCTCACGGTTTTGGGCACTGCGCTCATCGAGACCGGAAGCAAGATGGACGAGGTCATCTTCGAGGAGTTCAAGGGCACGGGCAATATGGAGATTGTTTTCGACCGCAGGCTCGCCGACAGAAGAGTCTTCCCCGCGATGGACGTCAACCGTTCCGGCACGCGTAAAGAGGAGCTTCTTCTGGATGACTCCTCGCTCCAGCGGATTTGGCTTTTGAGGAAAATCCTCGCCGACATGAATCCCGTCGAGGCGATGGAGTTCCTGAAGAACAAGATTCTGTCCACCAAAACTAACGATGAATTCCTCAAGTCGATGGCGATTGGCTGATGCTGAATATTTCTCGGGATAGTTTCGACTTTGAATTCGGGACTAACCCGGGCGAGATTATTCTTCTTCCCGACGGCGGAGCGATTCGCGAGGCACTGTTAAAGATGCTTCCGCCGGGGGAAGGCCGGCTTGGGCGCTGGACTTTCACGCCGAGAACGCTTCTTTCCGATTTCGAGAGACAGCTCGATCTTCCGGAAGAGATTTCTCCCGCCAAGTTGCTATTCCTCGTCAAAGAGATTTTGCTTGGAGACGATGACTTCGCGGCCCTTGCAATGACTGCACGTGGAGTGACGCGGGTTAAGGATCTCCTTCTCGCTCTCCGGCGCGCGGGGATTTCCAGCGGCGAGGGGCTTCTCTCGTCGCTCGATTCCTCCGGCGCGAGGATTGTTGCGCGGCATGAGCTACTCGCGAGAATTCTCGATGAATACACGCAAAGGCTCGGCACTGCGGGACTCACAGACCGCCCCGGCAGGGAGAACTTCACGATAGAGGCCATCCGCGAGGGCGGGCTTCCGCAAATCTCCGAGATGCCCGCCAAAGCCCACGCCGTATGGTTTCGCCATATCCGCAGAACCGATGCGCGAATTATCGCCGTGCTCTCGAAGTTCATCGATGTCAATTTCTACGAGCCTGCCGATGTATCGCCCTTCCCCGACGAGAAGATGCGAAACGCCCTGCTCGCATCGGGCGCACTTGTGGCGAGGTTCGCGCGCGAGTTGGGCGCTGATGTTCGCGAGGATTCCCCGCGCGAGACCGTCGATTGCCCCGCAAATGACATTATTCGCGCGATTGCGTCGAGAGACGGGCGAATCGTGGACATGCCCGCATCGGATGTCGCGGATTGGCCGCGAGTCTCGGCCTTCGAGGCGCGCAGTGCGCTCGATGAGGCCGATATGCTTGCATCGGCGGCGAAGTCCCTGTGCATGGATTATGGCCTATGTCCAAACGAGATAGCAATTTACAGCGATTCGCCCACTGATGTTAGGCGCGCGTTGCAAGAGCACGGCTTGCCGTTTTCCGGCGGCTCGGATGCCTCGCTTGCGAGCGAACTTCCGGCGCAACTTCTCGCGCTCGTTCGCTCGGCGATTGGCCGGAAATTCACGCGCAGAGAGCTTTTCGCGCTTCTGTCGCATCCATTTATGGGCAGGAGCGATGTCTCGGAGCTGGACACAGTTTTTTGCGAACTGGGCTGTCGCAGTGCATTGGATGTCTCCGCCGAGCGCTTCGGCCTGATTGTGGCGGAGATGCGCCCAGCCGCCGAGCGACTCGACGATATTTGCAGTCGAATTCTCCGAACGCTCGACTTGGCGTTAGGCAATAAGGTATTATCCGGCAAAGACTATGTCAAAATAGTTAAAGTATTTTTCGATGAGTTTGGCATTAAGACCAACGCAATTCGTTGGATACTCGAACAACCGGATATCGAATCGGCGTCCGCTCTCAAAAATTCGCTCGACAACTTGCTCGAAACGCTCGAGCTGTTCGCGGACTCCCCACCGGACGGCTTCTCGGAGCATTGCGACCTTCTGTTCGAGCTTCTCTCGGATTCCGCGCCCGAGGAGCGCGCCGAGTTAGGCGTGCGCGTTCTTCCGCTCGCGGATGCCTACCGTTGCACGGCCAAAGTCGCCATCGTGCCGAACTGCGTGCAAGGCAAAGTCCCGCGCGCCGATGGCGAGCTTTTGTTCCTTTCGCCGGGCGAGGCTTCCGCGCTCGAACTTGCCCCGCCGGATGCCCTGTTTGCGGTGTTCTGCGATATATTATCGCTGATTTCCAAGGCCGAGCTGACAGTCCTCTCGCGCCCGCTGGCCGAGGGCGACCGCGAGCTTCCGCCATCGCCGCTCTTTGTCTCGCTCTTCCGCGCGCTGGGCGATGGCGCGAACGATTATCGCGACCGCATGGCGGAAATCACGAAGGGGCTTACGGCGCGGCCATTCACACGCAGGCGAATCCAAGTTTCCGCCGGAACAGCGCTTACCAAACCGGCAAGCGAGTTCGCACAACACATAAGCAAGTTCGTGGGCGCGGGCGATATCGCCGAAACTGCGAGAATCGTCGATGTGTTCCGCAACCAGAAATTGCGCGAAAGCTCGAAGTTCAGCGGCTTTGTTGGGGGCGCGTTCGCCGAGCCGCTCGAAAAAATATCGAAGCACATCAGCGTATCGAGTCTCGACAGCCTGAACAAGTGCCGGTTCGCGTTCTTTCTCGAAAAAATTCTCGGCGTGGAGGAATTGCCCAAGCCGACTGACTCAATCGATGCGATGGCCGAGGGCATAGCGTTTCACAAAGCGCTCGAGGTTTTCTGGGGCAAGCGCATCGAGGAGTTCTTCGGCAAAACACCCATAGAACAGCGCATCGAGATGGTGAAGACAGATTTCGCGAATGCGCAAGACAGAATCGCCGTGCACGAAAGCAACATCGATTCTGCGATGAAGCAAATCCCCGAGTGCATCTCGGCCGCTATGGAAAAAATCGACCTGCCTGAAAACGCTCTGGAGAAAGTAGTTCTGGCGGTTAAGATACATAGCTCGCTCGAAAATTATATCCGCGCCGTCTCCGAAATCGACGACGGTTTCGTGCCAATCACCACCGAGATGACCATAAACCGCGAAATCGACGAGACGACCATAAAAGCGCGCATCGACAGGCTCGATGCCGACGAGAGAGGGCGACTGCGTGTTATCGACTACAAACGAAACGGCGCACCGAATTCCAACGATGTATTGGCAAAAAAAGCCCTTCAGCTTCCGCTGTATTGTATTGTGGCCGAAAAGTTTGGCGAGATCTTCGGCGCGCAGTATTGGATAGATTTCGCCAAGAAATTCCCCGCAATCGGCGGCGTGTTCGAGCGCAAAGATGGCGTCCCTGTCGAGGAGTGGCATGGCGCGTTGGGAGATTTCAAAGAGCATGTTATGTGCATTTTGGGCGAGCTGGCGCGCGGAGAATTCCGCATAGAGCCTGTTAGCGGAACATGCCCCTCCTATTGCCCGTTCGGGCACATCTGCGGATTCGACCCCGACCAACTCGAAGGCGAGGCGCAAAATGAGTGAGAAGTTCAAGCTCACCGAGGAACAACGCCGAGGCCTCGACATTGACAGGGCGATGGGCATGGTGGCCGGCGCCGGTAGCGGCAAGACTTTTGTGTTGACCGAGCGCTTCGTCCGGCACCTCGAGCGCGCCCGCAAGAAGGGATACACGCCCGAGCGCGCGCTTGGTTCGATTGTCGCGATGACATACACGCGCAAGGCCGCCGGCGAAATGGCCGGCAGAATCGCCAAGAAGTGCGAAGAGCTTGCCCAAAAGCGCGATGACCCATTCTGGCACGAGCTGGCAATCCGCATGTCCGAGGCGAGTATAGGCACAATTCACAGTTTCTGCGGGAAAATCGTCCGAAGATACCCGTTCATGTCGCGCATGAACATCTTCTCCGAGGAGGGCCGAACGCCCTCGGGAATTATCGAAGAGATTGCCGGGGATTTCATCGCGAGCTTAGAGGGCACGGAGTTCGAAGGGACATACCGCGCATTGAGGGCGCTTCTTGGAAATAAGAGGGCTGATAATGTTTTGGCTGGAGCATACCGCAAGAGAATGCTCGCAAGCCAAGACTTGAAGTCGTTTTCGAGCGAATCGATTGTGAAGAAAAGATGGTGCACAGCATTCGAAGCCATCGCGGAGAAGTGGGACTTCGATTATGCACAGAAGGTTGCCCAGCAGATTGAAGAATTAGTTTCTTCAGCAAAAACAGCCAAACATGGAGATGCTTTAGCATCGATTTTTTTGGAATTCGAGAATAAACTCCCTGACCCAAGAGACCCTTCAAGTTTCATTCCACTGTTCAATGCATTTAGAACTCCCGGCGGCTCACAAAAGAAATTTGGCAATAGCGGCTCAAATGGTAATTGGACAGAAGTTGGTCTTTCATCGATTAGAGAGAGATGTAATCAATTATCCGATAAGTTTGATGAAATAGTAAAGTATATTTCAGATGAGGATCTCAACGAATTGGACGAGGAGAACGCCCGCGCCACAGTGCTTTTCGCCAAGCTTTACCGTGAATTCGAGCCATTCGCAGATAGAGAGCTTGCGCTTTTTGGGACGCTCGACTTCGACGACCTTCTTATGGCGGCAAAGCATGTAATTCAAGGCGATGCGCTCGCGCGGGATGTCGGCACGGGAATCGAGGCGCTTCTCATCGACGAGTTTCAGGACACCGACCGCATCCAGTGGGAAATCGCCGAGCGGCTGGGCGCTTTCGTGGCCGGAAATATGTTCTGGGTGGGCGATCCCAAGCAGTCGATTTACCGTTTCCGCGGCGCGGATGTGGCGAATGTCGTCCGCGGCGGAAAATATATCGAGCGGAAAGACGGCTCGATTGAGCAACTCTCGAAGAATTTCCGCACGACGCGGGAGGTGCTGAGCTTCATAAATTCGCTCGGCGAACATCTTTTCGGGGGCGAATCGCCCATCGACTTCGATTTCCGCGCGAAACCGCAATCGCTCTCTTTCGGGCGCGAGGAGGCGACCGCAATCGAGGGGAAAATCGAGTTAATTGTCGAGGACGAGACAGACAATGTCCCCACAGCAAGGCTTGTTGCCGGAAGAATCTCCGCGATTGTCCGCGGAGACGCCAACGGCGAAGGACGCCTGAACATCATGGATGGCAAGATCGTCCGCCCCGCGAGATGGAGCGATATCGCGATTCTATACCCAACGCGGACAGGCATCGGCAAGCTGAAAGCCACGCTTCTGGAGCGCGACATTCCGCATATCGAGCTGGCCGGCAAGGGCTTCTTCGTTGCCGAAGAAATTGTCGCTACCAAGTTCATGTTCCAATATCTCGCCGACCGAAGGGACACGCTCTCTTTGCTTGGCCTGCTTCGAGGGCCGCTCTTCGCGCTCTCCGACTCGGCGATTTTGGCGGCGCATTTCGCCGGCGGGGGCATTCGCGAGGGGATTCGCCTTGCTATGACCGGCGATGTCCCGCTCGCCGATGGCGAGGATTCCGCGCAGTTGCTCAAAGCCGCGACAATTCTCGACGAGCTGGAGAGCATGGCGAAAACCGCCGCACCTTCGGAGATTTTCGCGAGGGCGTTCGAGTTGACCGGCGCGTGGGCGATTTTCGCGGCACTGTCCAACGGAGCGCAACGAATCGCAAATATCGAAAAATTCGCCGAAAGTTGTGCAGGATATGACAGCCAAGGCCTTCCGGCGTTTGCAGATTTTCTTCGCCACTACAAAGACGAAGATGAAGCCGAAGCGCCAATCGAGCATGAGGGCGCAGACGCCGTGAAACTCATGACTATCCACCATGCGAAGGGGCTGGAATTCCCGATAGTGTGCGCGTTTGGGCTACAAAAGAGTGGCAAGGGGGATTTTCCTCCTTTCCGCTGGGATCCCGATTTTGGGGCGCTTGTTCTGCCAAGTAGGCCTGAGCGCAGTAAGGAATATGGCGTGGCGCACAAAATGATGAACAAGCTCGAATCCGAGCGCAAAGACGCCGAGAAACGCCGCCTTCTCTATGTCTGCGCGACAAGGGCGCGCGACCACCTTATTTTGTGTTCGACGAAAATGAACTGTGGCCTGATGAAATATGTCAACGAATTTCTCGAAAAGCCAACGCTCGAGCGCGGCGTCACTACGCTCAAATTCGATGGCGGAGAAATCACCGCGCGGAAGGGACTTGAGGGCGTGAATGTGCCGCCTATCGAACGAGTTGTGCAAGCCGAAGGCCCTATCTACGCGAGCTTCCCCGCGCAATACATCTCCGATGAGATGCCGTCAGACATAGAGCCAATCACAGCCGAGGGCGTCT
This sequence comes from Candidatus Zixiibacteriota bacterium, assembly GCA_011388305.1. Classification (GTDB taxonomy): domain Bacteria; phylum UBP14; class UBA6098; order UBA6098; family UBA6098; genus UBA6098. The sequence continues at coordinate 7,170 of DSAF01000164.1, forward strand.
ATTCAATCCGCGCGACGGACTTGCCGTTTCTGGGGAGATGCCCCAAGCGAGAGGTTTTGAAAGCGCTCTCCGACGAGGGGTTTGGCGGAGGCTCGCGCGGCAAAGGCTGGGGAACTATCGTTCATGAGTTTCTCGAGCGGATGCCCTGCCCGATTCCGGCAGGCAACGAAGTCGAGCGCATCGCCCGCGAAGTTTGCGAAGGCACGGACTTCCCTGACGGCGCCAGCCGGCTTATCAAGATTGCCAAGACTCCCCAGTTGATAGCGCTTTTCGCCAAGACGCCGGAGATAGACTTGCGCGAAGAGCGTGTCGTCTTTCGCCAAGGCAAGTTGATTATCGCGGGCGTCATCGACCGCATTTGGAAAGACTCGGCGGGCTGGCACATTCTCGATTACAAGAGCGACGCCGTTGTCGGTTCGCGCCGGGCGGAGCGGCTTATGCACCATGCGCCGCAACTGGCGATTTACCGAAGCGCGGCATCTGCGGCACTCAAAATCCCAGAAAGCGAGATTGAGACCTCCGTCCTCTTCACGCACGACTCGCCGGAGATTCTCCCCATCCCCGAAATCGACCTCGCCGCCGTCATCGCGGGCGCAGAGGAGATTCTTTCCCACAAAAATAAAACAGCCCCCGCAAACTGCGAGAGCTGTCCTTACGAAAAAGACTGCGCGAGAGCTTAGAAGCCCATCGGCTGTTGCTGTTGGATTATCGCGTTTCGCAAGACCGAATTGTCGATAGAAATCTTCGACTCGTCGATGAGCGATTTGACATATTCGTCAATGGCATTCTGGGCGCGCTGGTTGGTAATCGTCTGAATCAGTTCTTCTTTGATGTCCTCGAAAGCCAGCTTCTGCGGTGCTCTGCGAGAGATGAGGAGCAGGAAGTGATATCCGCTGTCGGTGCGAACCGGGCCGCCCCATTGGCCGGGCTGTAAGCCCTCGACAACGTTCACTACTGCTGGCGAAAGCTGATTAAGCATCATGAACCCAAGAACGCCCGAACGCGCCCCCTGTGGGTTGCCGGGGTGTTTTGTCATGAGGTCGTCGAAACTTCCGCCGCCCTCGAGCGCGGCCTTGACCGTGTTGGCTTCCTCCTCGCTCAACGCGACGATTTGCTTAAGCTCAACTTGCGCCGAAGAGAAAAATAATTGCTCGTTATCGGCATAGACCTCCTGCGCAAAGCCCTCGGTCACCGGCTCGGATTGCGTGTTCCTCTGAATGTTCATGATGATGAAATCCGCAAGGATCATTTCCTCGGAGCGCTTCACCGCCTGCTTGACGATGGAGACTGTGTCGGCCTGAAGCATGCGGGCCTTGTTGGCCAACAGCTTGCGACGCACAATCATGTCGAGGATTTGATCGACACCTTCCTTGGTTGTGGCAATTTGAAGCTGGTCTTCGGGGAGCGTGTTTATCTCGGCCATAACCTCGCCGAGCGTGACGACGATGTCGTCGTTGATGGTCGCGACGACGGCTGTGGGGTCGGCTTGTGCGAAAACGCATGCCGAAAGAATAAGAATCGAGACGAGGATTTTCCTCATAATCCCTCCTGTGTGAGTTGATTTACATTCGATTAAAAAAACAAAATCCTAATTGCGACTGCGATGAGCAGAGTCGCGAAAGCCGCTTTGAAAAACCTCGGCTTGAGCCATTTGTGCAATCCCGCGCCAATGAACGCGCCGACCGCGCCGGGAATGCCCAGCATGAGGGCATATCTTGCGGACACCCAGCCCGTGAAATCTGCCGATGCCTCGGCGCCGGCGCCCCAGAATAGATGCCCCGCGAGGCCGCCAGTCGCGAGGAACATCGTTATCGCCGAAGATGTTCCGGCGGCTTTGCGCGTGCCGAGCCCCCAAAAGCCTAAGAGTATCGGCGCGCTGAGAATTCCGCCGCCAATTCCCACGGACGATGCTATCGCTCCAACCGCGACTCCAACGGGAAATAGCCATATATCATGCGGCGCGTTCGACTTTCCGTCCGTGGAAATCTCTGCTCCCGGAACGAGAAGCCTGACAGCGGATAATGCTATGATGACGGCAATTAATACTCTAAGCAAATCCGCCGGCATGTGGCTTACAACAAGCCCTCCCGAAAGCGCGCCAATAATTGCGCCCGCCGAAAAGATTAGCCATTTACCATGAATAACATTCCCAGCGATGAAATGCCTCGTCGCGCCGGAAATCGATGTGAAAAGAACTGCGCCCACACTCGTCCCTACGACTACCCTCGGAAGATGTTCGGGCGATATCGAGTCTCTGAGAACAAAGAACAGAATCGGCAGAAATATCGGGCCGCCCCCGATTCCAAGATAGCCCGCCAAGAGTCCTGCCAGAAGGCCGGCGGGAATAAGAAAGAACGCCTCGCCCACTAATCGTCAGAGGGCGAGAGGAGCGCGAAATATTCACGCTCGTTGCGAATTAGCTCGACCGCTCGCGCGATTGCCGGGTCGGTATCGAAAATGACATATTGGTAATTCGCCTTCTCGCCCCAAACTTGCGTGACGAACTCCCTCCGAAGCCCGCGCTCGATATAGTCGCGCTTGCGCTCGAAATCCTTCACCTTCTCCTGTTCAATCATCACATGGATGATGTCGAAGTGCTCGTAAATTTCGGAATTGTATCCCATCTCCTCGGCGGCCTCTTGAGCCTCTTCGAGCCTGACCTCGAGAAGAGTCTTATATTCGAAATCTCTTGCGAGGACATAATCGACGAATTGTCTATATAGGTTGTCATCAACTTTGAAATCCGGCGGAAACTCGTCGTTTTCGGCCAGATAATCCACGGTGAACGCGAAAAACATGTTCCGTCTCTCAAGCTCGATTTCAAAGCGCGATAGCCTCTCCGGCTCGAAGAACACATCGGGCGAAATTCCGCCGCCGCCGTAAACCTTCCGCCCCTTATCGGTGTAATATATAGGCGCGTCCTTCGGGATGCTGTCCGATGCCAAGTCGTCTTCGGTGATAACATCATGCTCCCACCATCTGTCTCCGACAGCCTCTTTCTTCTCGGCTTTTTCCTCCTCGGAAAGCTCCGGGCGAAGAACTACCGACTCCGGCCTATCGAGGTAATCCTCTTTCTGAATGCATCTTCCGGACGGGATGTAATACTTCGCCGTAGTGATTTTGAGCGCGTCGCCATCCTCCGAAAGGGGGATAACGCTTTGCACCAAACCTTTGCCAAATGAAAGCGTGCCGTAAATGATTCCCCTATCGTGATCTTGAATCGCACCGGCGACAATCTCGCTGGCCGATGCCGACCCGCCGTTTTGCAGGACGATGAGCTTGCCCTCGTCGAATGCGTTGCCCCATCTGGAGAAGAAATTCCTGCGGGAGCGTTCCTCTCTGCCTTGGGTATAGACGACCAGTTCGCTGGGTTCGAGGAAAACGCTGGCCACCTCGACTGCTTGCGAGAGGAGGCCGCCCGAATTCGAGCGGAGGTCGAAGACGAGGTCTCTCATTCCAAGCGACTTCAGCGAATCGACGGCGGCGCGCACCTCGGCGCCGGCTTCCTCGGAAAATCTCGCGAGGCGGATGTAGCCTATTTCGTCGTCAATCATGCCGGCGAACGGCACTGCGTCAATATGTATGATGTCGCGGACGATGGTATAATCCATCGGATCGGGTGCGCCGACGCGGACAATTGTGATTGTCACCTCGGTGCCCGGCTCTCCGCGAAGCACATCGACGGCGTCCTCGGTGTTCATGCCCTTCGTAGGCTCTCCGTCAATCATGACAATCTTGTCGCCGGCGGTGAGTCCCATGCGGTATGCCGGCGTGCCCTCCATCGGGGAGATGATGGTGAGAATGTTGTCGCGCATCCCGATGATAATCCCCAGCCCGCCGAACTCGCCGCGCGTGCTGGTCTTGAGATCCTCATAGTCCTTAGGCTCGAAATACACGGTGTGAAAATCCAGCCCGCTCATGAGGCCTTTGATGCCGCTCAGTATAAACTTATGCGTGTCTATCGGGTCAACATAGTTTTCGTATGTCTGCGTGATGACCTTGCCGATGAGGCGCACATCTTTGATAATATTGCTTCCGCCCTGCGTCGCGAGAACGACGGCAGAGAAAATCAGCATCATCGAGAGTAAAATCGCAAAAACATTTCTTTTTTTCATTATTCCTCCGAAAGCGTCTTAACACAATTAATATTCGGTGGGCTAATTGCATCTCGCCTGCAAATTCACCCATTATACAAGCGTTCAATTTTGTCAAAAAAAGTGCCGATTACCCGCAAAACTTCGGCAGTTGTCTCGTCTTTGTCTTCACGGCTTTCGACGACGCAAATCCTCTCGGGATGGCGCTTCGCCAACTCGATATACCCCCGGCGGATTCTCTCTTGGAACTCGACGCCCTCGCTTTCGAGGCGATCGAGGTCGCGTCCGCCTGTGCGGAGAATGGCAATCTCGGCGGGAATATCGATCAATACTGTCAAATCCGGCCATCGCGGGATGACCAGTTCGTTAAGCCCCTCGACGAGTTCGACTCCGAGACCTCTGCCCACGCCCTGATATGCCGTCGAGCTGTCGGCATATCTATCGGTGAGGACAACGCCGCCCCCATCGAGAAACGGCTCAATGATCTCCTTGCTATGTTGATGCCTTGACGCAAGATAGAGCAAAAGCTCCGCCTTGGAGGTAACCTTTCCCTCCATCTTCGCGTCCAGCAGGACTTTTCTAATTCTTTCAGCAAGTTCTGTGCCACCGGGCTCGCGCGTGGCGAGCACACTATATCCCCGCGAGCGGATGAACTCGGCGGTGCGTTCCATTTGCGTAGATTTGCCCGAGCCGTCGATTCCCTCGAAGGAGATGAAAATCCCTTCTTCCAACGAAACTGCCGTCAAAATAGCGTCACCCGGACTTTGAAGTATCTGCCGGGGTTCTCGCGAATGTCAATAAGTAGCGAGTCAAGCGAATTGGTCGCGCCGGAGAGTTGTTGATATAAATCGTCGCTGGAGATGAACTTGCCGGAAGTCCCCTCGCCGCGCTCGATGCGCGCGATGAGCGTGTCGATTCGCCCGAGCGAGGCCGTCACGTGGTCATACATCGCCGGGTCTTTCATAAGTTTGCCGATAGTGCCCATGCCGTCGGAGAGGCTGTCAACCAGCTCGCGGACATCGCCGACTGTGGCTATCATCTCGTCGTAAAGCTCATCATCGTTGAAGAGCCTGCCGACCGTGCCCTCGTTGCGGTCGATTTTCCCGACTATCTTCTCGGTGAGCTTTGTAAGGCGGGCGATATCCATATACAAGGAGGGGTCGTTAATCAGCTTGCCGATTGTGCCCTCGCCATCGTCGATTTTCGCGGCAATGGACTTGAGAGACTTCCCGCCCTCGGCGAGGTCGTCGAATGTCTCGACGCCCTTCTGGATAAGCTCCTCGAAATCGATAGGGTTATCGGTTTGGACATAGTCGCCGTCGGAGAGTTCGGTAGCGCCGGGCGATCCGAGCGATATGCCCACGAACTTGTCGCCGAGGAGGCCTAATGTGCCAATTCGCGCCTCGGAGTCATCGCGGATGAGGTCCTTAAACTGGCTGTTAATCTGCATCGTCACATCGATGAACACCCTCTCCTCCACACCTCGAACGAACTCAATTTGCGATACATAGCCCACTCTCTGCCCCGCGAGCCACACCGGCGCGCCAGACTGGAGGCCGCTGATTCTCTCGAACCGCGCCATGAGCTGGTATCTGTTCGACAGGAAGCCCTGTTCGCCGCCGAGAATGAGTATCGCCACGCCTAAAATAAGTAGCGCGACGACGATGAGGCCGCCAATTGAGGCTTTCTGTGCCGGGGTTGTTTTTAAGACCGGTCTTGCCATTCTGCATCCTTTAAAAATTCGCGTAATCCGGGGTTATCCGATTCGAACATCTCTCTCTTTTCGCCCACGAACGCGATTTTTCCTTTGTCGATAAATGCAAACCGTGTGCCGATTCGCATCGCGCTGGCCAAATCGTGCGTGACTACGATAGACGTCACGCCGAAGCGCTCCCTCGTTCGAATAATAAGCTCGTTTATCATGCCCGATGTCACGGGATCGAGGCCGGTCGTAGGTTCATCGAAGAATACATACGAGGGGTTATCGATCATCGCGCGGGCGAGAGCAACGCGCTTTTTCATTCCGCCGGAAAGCTCCGATGGCATTTTGCTTTGAGAGCCATCGAGGCCGACGAACGAGAGCATCTCCGCAATCTTCGCGTCAATCTCGCTATCATCGAGATTGCTGTGCTCGAGCAGGGGATAGGCGAGGTTCTGCCAGACCGTCATCGAGTCGAACAGTGCCGCGCCTTGAAAGAGCATGCCGATGTTCTGGCGCACCGGCATCATCGCGACCTCGTCGAAATATGTTGTATCGATGCCATCAATTATGATACTTCCCTCGTCGGGGAAAATCAGCCGGAGAATAATCTTCAGCGTGACGGACTTGCCGCAACCGGACTTGCCCATCACCACGAAAGTGTCGCCATATTCGATGTCGAGGTTCATGTCGTCGAGGACTTTGACACCGTCGAAAGATTTCGATATGTTCTTAAGTGAAATCATCGGCGGCCTCAGAACGCCAAACCCGGAAGCAGTTTGAGAAGCAGAACCGTCAGGAAATAGTCCGTGATGAGAATGAAGACGATACTCAACACGACGGCTCGCGTCGTAGCGTGCCCTACGCCGGTGGTTCCGCCCTCGACGTTGAGGCCGGAGTAGCACCCGAGCGTGATAATGAGAGTCCCGAAGAATAATCCCTTGACGAGCGTCATAACCAAATCCTCGACCACGAGCGCCTCGATGACTGTCTTCTGGTAGAATGTCGGCGCGAGGCCGAACGCAGAGTATGCGATGAACCCTCCGCCAAGGATGCCCATCAGATTGGCGACCATGACGAGTGCGGGGATCATTATCATGCCCGCCAGAAGGCGCGTCGAGACGAGCTTCTTGATGGGGTCGGTGGCCATCGCGCGCATCGCGTCTATCTGCTCGGTGACGAGCATGCTTCCAAGCTCGGCGGCCGTCCCCGCGCCGATTCTTCCGGCCACCACCACCGATGCCAGCACCGGCCCAAGCTCTCGCACGAGCGAAAGACTGACCAGCGTGCCGATATACATCTTCGCCCCGAACACAGCCATCGCAAAGCCGGACTGATACGCGAGTATCATCCCGACAAACGTGCTGGTCAAAAGCACGATTGGCAGGGACTGGACACCGATGTTCTCCATCTGGCGGAGCACTTCGGCGAAGTAGAACGGCCTTTTGAAAATTCCGGCAAAGGCCTGCGCGACTAATGTGAAATAGTCATAAACTTTATGTAGCGGTTTCGTGAGGGCTTTCAAAAACTCTCCTTATTATTTTTATAAATATAAAC
>DSAF01000130.1 GCA_011388305.1 Candidatus Zixiibacteriota bacterium
CACTCGACACTAAAATACTTGACTCCCTACCAATACGAAAGGAGGTATGTCAACCAATTCTACCCCCTAAATTAGACCTTGACTTTTGGGGGGCAGTACAAGGCCATGCCCTCGACGCGCCCCGCCTGCTCGGCGAACATCCTCTTCAGCTCTTTTGTGCTTTCTTCTATCATTTTTCTCCCTATCCAAATTTACCCGAGAGATACCTCTCGGTCAACTCGTTTTTCGGGTTTGTGAAAACTTCTTTTGTCGGGCCGAAATCTATAATCTTGCCGAGCATCATGAACGCCGAATATTGGGCGACGCGCGCGGCCTGCGCTACATTGTGCGTGACGATTATTGTCGTGTATTTCCCGATGAACTCCGCCAGCTGTTCCTCGATTTTCGCCGAAGACACGGGGTCGAGCGCGCTGGTAGGCTCGTCGAGGAGGATGACCTCCGGCTCGACAGCCAGCGCACGGGCGATGCAAAGCCTCTGTTGCTGGCCGCCGGAAAGCTCCATCGCGTTGGCCTTCAGCCTGTCGCCGACCTCGTCCCAAAGATTGACACTTTTTATCGCCTCGACAACTCGGTCTTCGAGTTCGCTTCCCTTTGCGAGGCGATGAATCCGCAAGCCATAGGCGACGTTGTCCAAAATCGACATCGGGAACGGGTTAGGCCGCTGGAATACCATGCCTATGCGCCTGCGAAGTTTGTAAATGTCGGCCTTGTTGGAATAGACATTTTCGCCGTCGAAGAGGATTTCGCCCTGTGTTTTCACCGAGGGAATGAGGTCGTTCATGCGGTTGATCGCGCGAAAAAATGTCGATTTCCCACAACCGGACGGCCCCATAATCGCGGTGATAGTCTCGCGCGGAAATTTCAGCGAGACGTTCTTGATTACGTGGTTGTCGCCGTAGCAGAGGTTGAACTGCACCGCCTCGACACAGCCCGTCTCCTCCGAGCCAACGCAACAGCATTCTTTTTCTACCATATTCGCTTCCTTCTCGTTCTGTATCTCAAGTAAATCCCCGCGCCGCTTAAAATCAAAACCAGCATGACCAGAGTGAGCGCGGAGCCGTATGCTATGGGCAGTTGTTTTTCGGGGAAAACGCCCTCGGTGACGAGGCCGTAGATATGGAACGGGAGCGCCATCACCTCGTCGAGCGGGGTTTTGGGCAGGCGGCGCGTGTAGAATGTCGCGGCGGTGAAGATAATCGGCGCCGTCTCGCCCACCGCACGCCCCATCGACAGAATTGCGCCGGTGACAATGCCCGACACGGCGTTCGGCAGGACTACTTTCACCGTGGTGCGCCACCTTGTCGCGCCGAGAGAGAGCGATGCCTCGCGGAAGGAAGTCGGCACCGCCCGGAGCGCCTCCTCGGTCGTCACGATGACAATCGGCAGTGCCATCACGCCCAACGTCAAAGCGCCGGATAACACCGACACGCCGAACCTGAGGACTTTGCAGAAAAACGCGAACCCAAAAAGCCCAAACACAATCGAGGGCAGGCCGGCGAGGGTGTTCACGCCGGTGCGGATGGCCTTGGTGAATCTGCCCGCCGAGGCGAATTCGCTGAGATAAATCGCCGTCATCACGCCGATTGGAAGCGAGAACAGCATTGCCCCCACGCCGAGCAGAAAAGTCCCGACGAGTGCGGGGTAAAATCCGCCCTCTGTCATGCCGCGTTTTGGCGGCTGAGAGAGGAACTCCCACGACATAATCGGCAGGCCTCGCCGGACAATGAAAAACAGCAGTATCGCCACGCTAACAAGGACAATCCCCGCCGCCGTGCCGAGCACCGCGAAGCCTATCTTCTGCTGAAGTAGCCGTTTACTTGAAAGACTTTGTTGCATATTTATTCGCAATAAGGTTGATGATGAATGTTAACAGGAAAAGCACCACGCCGACTCCGAACAGCGCGTGGAAGTGAAGCGTTCCCTGCGGTGTCTCGCCCATCTCGGCGGCAATCGCGGCGGTCATAGTTCGGACGGGCTTGAACGGCGTGAATGCAATCTGCGCCGCGCCGCCGGCGACCATGAGCACAGTCATTGTCTCCCCGATAGTTCTCCCCAGCGCGAGAAGCACAGCCGCCCAAATCCCCGACCGCGCCGAGGGGAAAACAACGCGCATCAAAGTCTCCCAGCGCGTCGCGCCCAATGCGAGCGAGGCGGAACCGTATTCCTTCGGCACCGAGTCCAGCGCATCCTCGGCGACGCTCACGACTATCGGCAAGGACATCAGCGCAAGCGCAACGCCCGCCACGAAAGCCGTCTGCCCGACCGGCAGAGACAGGAGCCTCTGAAAAAACGGGGCGAGCAGTGTCAAGCCGAACAGGCCATAGACCACCGAAGGCACGCTTCCCAATAGCTCGATTATCGGCTTCAAAATCTCGCGTAGCTTTGTCGGCGCAACGCCGTGGAGAAATAGTGCGCTCGAAATCCCCAACGGCAAAGCGAACAACATTGCGACCACCGTGACGATGAGCGAACCCCACAAAAGAGGCAACAGTCCGAAGTTCGGCGGCTCCTGCGTGGGATGCCAGCGGTTGCCAAAAAGGAAATCCGCGAGGCTATATTCGCCGAAAAACGGCAATGCGTTGGCGAACAGCATGACTGTTATCGCCAACAGCATGAGTAGTGAGACCGAGGCTATCGCGCCTATAGAGTATTTTGCCATATCAAATCGCCATCTTTGAAATTGCTTTTATCGATGGCGAAATATATCTCTCGATTTTTAGAAAATGTTAGGGAAATGTTAAGAGAGTGTTAAAGTTAGGGATTTTTGGTATTCATCTAACGACATATCCGCGTAATGCCTTTAGAGTTTTGTTAAGCTCCGATTCTACGCTTTTCTCCGAATTAGTTTTATATCTTGACCGAGCGGTCATTATTGGTATAATTTTAGAAAACTACTTCAGGGGGTTGACTTGAGAAAGATATTAATACTCGCTTCTATCGTGTTTTTTGCGATGTCCGTTTTCGCCGTGCCGTTCGAGAGGATTCCTTCGGATGTGCGCCGCTTCGCCGATTGCCCCGTCGAGGCCGAACGCATCGCGCCGCTCGAGCCTACGGACGAGGCAGGATTCGATGTGCTCCACTATGATTTGGCGATATCGTTTCAATATCCAACCGTCATGCTTGCGGGCAGGTCGGGGATAATCGCGGAGGCACTCTCCACAAGCGGTTCGTCGTGGACTTTCCACATCGGGACGAACCTTCGTGCCGACTCGGTTTTCGTTGACGGAATGCCGGTTGCTTTCACTGTCACAGGCGATAACATAATTATCGATTTGGGCAGAACGCCGGCCCCGGGCGAGGAACTTCGAATCGATATATATTATCATAACATCACCGGTGCGGGATATAGAGTCGAGGCCAACAGATATGGCAGACTTATCGGGTTCACGCACTCCCAGCCGAACGATGCCCGCAAATGGTGGCCATGCCATGATGTCCCTTATGACAAGGCTTCTTTGCGCTTTGAAATAACAATTCCGGGCAACTATGATGTCCTTTCGGTGGGCATCTGCACGGACACGATATTCTACGAAGATTCCATGACTTATGTCTGGGAAACTGCTTATGATATACCTACCTATCTCGTTGTGGCCAATATCGGAGATTTCGATATAGTCGAGCACCCATATACTTTCCCGATGGCGACTTACCACTACCCCGGCGACTTGGCGCTTGTCAACTCAAAGTTCGGCTATGTCAACGATGCGATGCGCGTCTATGAAGAAATTTTCGCGCCATATGCTTTCGAGAAATATCACATGGCCGTCGTCCCGATGGGCTATATGGCGATGGAAAACCAGACTGCGACGAGCATGGGAGAATCATTTTTGTATAATGAAGAGTATTATGTTGTAGCGCATGAACTTGCGCACCATTGGTGGGGCAACTCCGTCACCTGTGGAACGTGGAAAGACATCTGGCTGAACGAGGGATTTGCGAGCTACTCGGAAGCACTTTACATCGAGCAGGTCGCCAGCTGGGAGGACTATCGTGAATACGTGTGGATGGATCAGCTCAGCTATATTTACTCGTGGGAATTCGGCGCATTCCCGATGTATGACCCGACATATATGTGGGGCAGAACGGTCTATCAGAAAGGCGCGGCGGTGCTGGATATGCTCCGGTTTCAGGTCGGCGACGAGATGTTCTTCGATATAATTCGGGATTATTATGACAGATACAAGTATTCCAGCGCGGTGACGATGGATTTCATCGAAGTGTGCTACGACCACTACGGCGATTCGCTCGATTGGTTCTTCGACCAATGGGTTTTCAGCGCGCACACACCGACGATTTCGTTTCCCTATTATCGCGATATGACAGTCTTGAACAGCGATGAAACTCATAGAACGATGATTCTCGTCCGGCAGGATGAGCCGGTCTATCGAATGAAATACAATGTGAATATCCAGTTGGGCGGCTCGGTTATCGAGTGCATGGAAATCACCACCACCGAGCGCACCCATCCCTTATTCATCGAGCATCCGCCGCTTTCAACGCCCATATTTGACGGAGACTATCGTGCGCTCTACGCGATTGATAGGGAAGAGATAATTCCGCCCGAGGTCGAGGTGGATGGCCGCGATGTCCGCGTCGAGTGGCGCGATTTCCCCGAGTGGATGGACATCTCGCTAACGGCGCTAATTCGCAGGCGCGCCGCGACTAACGAAATGGATACAATCCTATGGACGGACGACACCTTCGCCGTTCACGCCGATGCAGAGCCGGGGATTTTCTATTATATTGTTGGCGGGGTTTGGGACCATGATACTGTCTTCATGTCCCTTAATTCCCCCTTAGAGCCATTGATTATTCCGATTGCCGGCGCGGAGATGTCGATTCCCATTAACACCATATCCGCGCTCGACGCGAGCGACAATTACAAGATATACTATCTTCCGCTGTTGCAGGAATGCGAGGGCTTTCGCGTGAGCATCAGAGCTGTTGTGCCGACGGACACTTTCGAGGTCTATGCGCGGCGCGACCAGCTTCCGACAATCTCCGGCGATGTCGTCTCCGACTTCGATTTCTCGAGCACGGGCGACAATGTCAATCCGGCGGAGATAGTTTATTCGACGGCAACTTCGCCGACTTCGGAGAGGTTCAGCATATATTATTTCGTAGTCAAAACCGGCAGGCCATCGGCGGCTTTCAATCTAATGACCGAATATATCACTGCCGAAATCGCCGAACACGCGCCCGAGAGGCCGCAAGCGATTACTATTTCGGCATCGCCAAATCCGTTCAACTCGGCGGTGCGGATTTCTATTGATTGTCATTCCCGTGAAAACGGGAATCCACACAATGTGTCGGTGGAGATATTCGACATCGTGGGACGGCGCATCGATGTCATTTCGAAAAGCGGCCAACCTGTCATTGCGAGGAGTCCGCAGGACGACGAAGCAATCTCGCCGTTATACGAAGGAGATTGCTTCGGGCTTCGCCCTCGCAATGACGGCAATAGCGAATTCATCTGGCATCCCGCGCCGGATCTCCCTTCCGGCCTGTATCTCGTGCGGGCGAGCATGGATGACGGGACTTTCGCCGCGAAACGCGTGGTCTATCTGAAATAAAGTCCAAGCGGCGCGAAAGCAATCTCTATTCGTGCGCTTCGAACCAGTTTTTGCCTACTCCGACATCCACCACGAGCGGGACGGATAGCTCGATTACACTCTCCATGACTTCGCGGATAAGTTCGCGCACAGTATCGACTTCCGCATTCGGAACATCAAAAATAAGCTCGTCGTGGACGGTGGATATTATCTTCGTTTCCAGCTTCTCTTTGCGCAGTGCGGAGTGGATTTTGAGCATTGCGAGCTTGATGATATCCGCCGCGGAGCCTTGGATCGGTGTGTTAATCGCCGCGCGCTGGACGAAGCGTTTCGAGCGGCCGCCTTCTTTAAGCTCGGGGAAATATCGCCTTCGCCCGAGGATTGTTTTCACAAAGCCTTGCTCCTCGGCGAGCTTCGGCGCGCCGTCGATGTATTCCTTCACGGCGGGGAAGCGCTCGAAATATGCATCGACGAAGTTCTGCGCGCGCGAGAAGTCCATGTCGAGGCGGTCGCCTACGCCCCATGCAGTCATGCCGTAAATCACGCCGAAGTTGATGACCTTGGCGGTTCTGCGTTGGTCGGAAGTGACGGAAGTCTCGGGGACGCCGAAGATTTGGCTCGCCGTCGATGCATGGATGTCCTTGCCCTCGCGGAAAGCGCGAGATAGATTCTCGTCGCCGGAGATGTGCGCCATCACGCGAAGCTCGATTTGCGAGTAGTCCGCCGAGAGAATGAGGTTGCCCTCGGCGGGGATGAACGCCTTGCGAATCTCGCGCCCCGTCTGTCCGCGAACGGGGATGTTCTGCAAATTCGGGTCTCTGCATGAGAGGCGTCCCGTGCTGGCCACGGCCTGCTGGAATGTCGGGTGAATTCGGCCGGTGCGCGAGTTGACAAGCTCGGGAAGCGCATCGATGTATGTGCCTATGAGCTTGGCTAACTCGCGGTAGCTTATGATTTTGGCCGGAAGATCGTGCCGGTGCGCGAGGGCTTGTAAAACCGATGAGTCGGTCGAGTAGCCGGTCTTGGTTTTTTTCTGCGGCGGAAGTTCGAGCTTGTCGAATAGCACCTCCGAGAGCTGTTTCGGCGATGCGATGTTGAACTCTTCGCCTGCAAGTTTGTAAATTTCTCGTTCGATTTCGGAGAGGCGGGCTTTAAGCTCTGCTGAAAGTTTTTTCAGGAAGTCCGTGTCGATGCGAATGCCCGTCATCTCGACATCCGCGAGGACGGGGATGAGCGGAATCTCGATTTCGTTGTAGAGGCTTCGAAGCTCCATCTCGTCGAGTTTCGGCTCGAGGAAATCTGCGAGTCGCAGGGCGAAATCGGCGTCCTCGCAGGCGTAGTTCGCCACGCGTTCGGGCGATATTTCCGCGATTGAGCATCCCCCGCAACTGTCGGCGGTAAGCTCCTTGAAGCTCATCATGCGGTGGCCGAGGTGCTTCATCGAGAGGGCGTCTATGCCGTGCTCGTATGCTCCGGGGGCGAGGAGATAGTCCGCAATCATCGGGTCGCCGGATATTCCCCGAAGGCCGAGTCCGGCGTTTTCGAGCACGATGAGGTCATATTTGATGTTCTGGCCGACTTTGGCGATTTTGCCGTCCTCGACAATCGGGCGGAGGGTCTCTATGACTGTCTCGGCGGGCAGGTTGAGGTCGTCGGACGGGAACATCTCGCCGGCGCGGGCGTGCGCAATCGGGATGTAGAACGCCTCGCCTGCATTCGCGCAGAGGCTTATTCCCACGAGCTTGGCCGACATCGGGCGCTCATCGGTGGTCTCGGTGTCGATTGCAAAGCGGCCAATTTTTTTCAGCTTGGCGACAATTTTTTCGAGTTGTTCAATTGAGTTAATCAGCGTGTATTTTGCGTTCTCGGTTTCGGCTTTTGGGGCGATGTCTCCGCCGGCCTCTTTGAAGAAGCGGTCGAGCAGGCTGGTGAATTCCAGCTCGCGGAGTATGGGTGCGAGTTTCTCGTAATTCGGCTCGCCTACCGGCGCGCTTTCCCAGTCGAAGTCGAAATCAACATCGCGGTCGATTGTCGCGAGGCGCTTGGAGAGGAAGGCGTCTTCGCGCGATTCTTCGAGCTTTTTCGCAGTCGCCCCGCCGATTTTGTCGATGTTCTCGTAAATTTGATCGAGGCTTCCGTATTCGTCGATGAGCTTTTTCGCGCCGACCTTGCCTATCCCCTTGACGCCCGGGATGTTATCGGAGCTGTCGCCCGTGAGCGCGAGATAATCGACGATTCTCTCCGGCGGAATTCCGAAGCGCTCGGAGGCGTTCTCGGCAGTCCACCACTCGGTGGGAATCGCACCCCTTCCTGGGGCAAGAACCGAGACACCACTTCGGACTAACTGCATGAAATCCTTGTCGCCGGTGACGAGCACGACTTGCCAGCCTCTCTCGTGGGCGCGCTCGGCGATAGTCGCCATCAAATCGTCCGCCTCGATGCCCTCGCGCTCGATAACGGGAATGTTCATCGCCTCGACGAGCTTGCGAATGACGGGCAGGGATTCGCTCAGCTCCTCGGGCATTTTTTGGCGTGTGGACTTGTATTCGGGATAAATCTTGATGCGCTCCTCAGCTTTGCCTTTATCGAACGCAACGGCGAAGGCGTCGGGCTGTTCTGTGTCAAGTATTTTCAGTATGCTCGACATCATGCCGAACGGCGCGGAAGTGTTCATTCCAGAGGCGTTTTTGAGGGGATTGTTAATGAAGGCGTAATAAGCGCGATATGCGAATTGTGTGCCATCCATGATAAAAAGTTTTTTCGCCATGATTCCCTTGAAAAGTGTTATTGATTATCGCACTCGATTTTCCGGCGTGAACGGCTCGATATGGACAACGACATCGGCGACGTTCGGGCCGCTTATGATAATGGCCGATTTCACCGCCTCGGAAATCTCGTGGCCTTCATATACCGTGATTTCCGCATCGACGAGGATGTGTAAATCGACATGAATGTTGTCTCCGAGTTTGCGCGTGCGAATAGCATGAACCTCGCGGACGCCATGGACGGAGAACGCGATTCGTTCGATTGCCAGCCTCTCGCTCTCGGGCGCGGCGCGCTCGGTGAGTTCGGCAATCGACGGCCGGACGATGTCCCACGAGACTTTGAGAATGAACACCGCGATTATCCCCGAGGCGATATTGTCCACGAACGCCCAGCTCGGTCTAATCGATGCGATTACCACGGCCAAGAGCGCGGGGATGGAGCTTAGCGCGTCGGAGCGGTGGTGCCATGCGTTGGCGATGACCGCCCTCGATCGTGACTTTTCTCCCACAATTTTTGTCCGGCGGAAAAGAACCTCCTTGAGAGCAATCGACACGAGCGGCCCTATCGCGGCAATCCAGCCCGTAGGCTTGTCGCCGATTGTGCCGAAAGTCGTGATAGCCCTGTATCCCAACGCCACCGCCACTGCGGCCAGTGCAAGGCCTATCGCCGTCGCGATGATTGTCTCGATGCGCTTGTGCCCGAACGGATGGCACTCATCCGGCGGCGCCGACCAGAATTTCACGCCGAATATGACGGCGAAATCTGTGGAGACATCGGAGATACTGTGGAACGCATCGGCGATAACCGCCTGACTGTTGCCCAGAATGCCCACGGCGAATTTGACCGTCGCCAGCGCGAGGTTGACGCCTATGCCAATCCATGTGATTCGACGAATCTGCGATATGTCCCGCTTTTCGCTCATGTATATCTAATATTCGCGATTTTTTGGCCGATGGCAAGCGCTTTTTGCGCCGTCGCGCTCGGGGGGCGTCGTCCCTGCCTGCGATTTGGCAAATCGCAGGCAGGAGCGAAGTAGTCGGTGGGGAGTCTTCTGCTTTCTGCGGCGATCTCGCCCCGACTACTTCGCTGGCCGTTTACGGCCGACGACGCCCCCCGTGCGACATCTTTGAGAAAAGCGCGGAACGGCGGAAGATTTCCCTTGCGAAAGTCGCAGGGTTGGATATTTTATCCATGTTATGGTAAGAGGCGTGATAATTGTTGCGGGGGGCGCGGGCGCTCGTTTCGGAGGGGAACTTCCGAAGGCGTTCACCAGTTTGGCGGGTGAGCCGCTGGTCGCACATTGCGCAAGAATCTTCGCGGCCCTTGATGTTAACCGGATAGTCGTGGCCGTTCCGCACGGCTGGGAGGCCGAGGCGCGGAAGATTCTCTCGCAATACAGTAATGTAATCATCGTCGAGGGCGGCGAGACGCGCAAAGAGTCGGTGCGGAGAGCATTCGCGGAGCTATCCGAGGAAATCGAGCTTGTCGCCGTCCATGATGCCGCGAGGCCGCTACTTCGCGCCGAAGACGCGGGCAGGGCATTCAGCGTGGCCGTGGAGTTCGGCGCGTCCGCGCTTGCAGTGCCGGTCGCGGACACACTGAAACTCGTTGATGGCGGTTTCATCGAGCGAACTATTCCGCGCGACGGACTCTGGGCGGTTCAGACGCCGCAGGTCTTCAGGCGCGAACTTCTCTCCCGTGCGCTCGAACTCGACATCGATGCAACGGACGACTGCGCCCTCGTCGAGGCGCTTGGCGAGAAAGTCCGCATTGTCGAGGGGCGGCGCGACAACATCAAAATAACTTTCCCCGAGGACTTGGCTTTGGCCGAGGCGATTCTATCATCGCGTAAAAGAACCGCCCGATAGGCACTATCCCTGCATAAACTCCGACATTTGCCCGCAAATATCTTCCAGATATCGCTTGTCGATTTCGTCGAACGCCGCAAGTTCCGTCGAATCGACATCCAGCACCGCGACGAGAACGCCGCCGCTGTCAAACACCGGCACGACAATCTCGCTTCTCGACCGCGAATCGCATGCGATATGCCCGGGGAATTCGTGAACATCATCGGCAACGACTGTCGTCCGCGTCGTGGCGCAATGTCCGCAAACGCCCTTGTCGAAAGCAATTTCGAGGCAGGCAGGCGTCCCCTGATACGGGCCAATCGACAGAATATCCGGCGAGACCGTGCGATAGAAACCCGTCCAGTAATAATGCGGCATGGCATCGTGTAGAACGCTCGCGACCGTCGCCATCACGGCGACCGAGTCCCGGCAATGCGGTAGAAGCCCCGCAATTTGCCGGACAGCGCGCTCATAGCCTTCGATTTTCTGCGAATCTGTCATGTCAACCTCATCATCATCATGTTTCATAAAAATAAAAAAATTACTCGCAAATACAAATTCTTTCAACAAAATAAACAAAATTCCCTTATTGCCAAAAAGGGCTTTACAAAAGCCAAATAGGCCTGTATCTTACAGCGATATGAAAAAAGCAATCATCATCATTCTCGATGGCGTGGGCATCGCCGAGGCGCCCGATGCCCACGAATACAACGACCTCGGGAGCGCGACTCTTCCGCATACCGCCGCGGCTGTTGGCGGGCTGGAGCTTCCGAACATGGGCAGGCTCGGCCTCGGCAATCTCGCCGACATCCCCGGAACACCGCCCACAGAAATCGTCGAGGGCGCGTTCGCTCGCATGTTCCCCAAATCCAAGGGCAAAGACTCTACCACCGGCCATTGGGAGCTTGCAGGCCTCGTCACGCATAGGCCGTTCCCCGTTTTCCCCTATGGTTTTCCGCCGGAAATAATCTCCACATTCGAGGCGAAAATCGGGCGCGGGACGCTTGGCAATGTCGTCGCGAGTGGCACAGAAATAATCGAAAAACTCGGCGCCGAGCATCTCGCCACCGCCAAACCCATCGTCTATACCAGCGCGGACTCGGTGTTCCAAATCGCCGCGCACGAGGACATCGTGCCCGTCGGGCTTCTTTATGACTGGTGTCGGTTTGCGCGAAAAATCCTCTCCGGCGATTTCGCCGTGAGCAGAGTTATCGCGAGACCGTTCGTCGGGAGCGAAGGCAACTTCCTCCGCACGCCCAAACGACGCGATTTCTCGCTCGAACCTAACGGCCCGACGCTTCTCACGCTTGTTGAACGCGCCGGCCTGCCCGTCGTGGGTGTCGGCAAAATCATGGACCTCTTCGCGGGCGTCGGCGTGACGGAGCCGGTGTTCACGCACTCGAACTCCGAAGGCATCGCCGAGACTAAACAACTTATCGCCGAATTCGACCGCGGCCTGATTTTCACTAACCTCGTCGATTTCGACATGCTCTGGGGGCATCGCAACGACCCGCGAGGCCTCGCGCAGGGCCTCCGCGAGTTCGACGATGCGCTTCCCTCCATTATGGCCGCGATGGGCGATGACGACCTCCTTTTCATCACCGCCGACCACGGCAACGACCCCACGACCCCAAGCACCGACCACAGCCGGGAGCTTGTTCCGCTTCTCGCTTGGGGCAGGCGGATTATTTCCGGAAGAATCCCCGATCGCGCCTCTTTCGCCGACCTCGGCCAGACCATTGCCGAGTTCCTCGGCACCGGCCCTACCCGCGATGGCGAGAGTTTCTTCAGCGAAATTCTCGCCTGACAGAACATCCTTGACTAAAGCCTCATTCGCGTTATATTTGTAATGAAATAACAAGGAGGAAGTTTTGCGGCGATTATGTTTAATCTCGATATTGCTCGCGGGCGCTCTTTTCGCATGGGAGTTCGTTCCCGCAGATGGCTTCTGGCTTTCGGCGAAATGGCTCCCCGAGGGCGAAATTCTGCTCACTGGCACAAATTATCGCGGGCTGTTCATCCACCGCGAGGGCGAACAGCTCGACACGATTTCCCTCGACTGGAAAGCAGGATACCGCTCTGCACTCTCAGATGACGGCCTCGTGGCCTTCACCGGATACGAGGAATTCGACCTCCCCGGTTGCGTCCGCGTGTTCGACACCCGCACCGGCGGCACATGGGATCTTCATTGCGGGCGGAACATCGGCCCACCGAGCTTCTCGACTACCGGCGATATTGTCTTCTCGAATTCCGATGAGATTTTCATCTATGCCCCCGATGGCCGACAGCTAATCCGCCACACCGGCGGCGCGTATATCGTCCTTCCGGTCGAGGATGGCGGTTTCTTCTTCTGCGACAGAGGCGGAATCGCATATCATTACACCCCGATGGACGATTCCCCCGTTGCTCTGAAACTTCCCGGCGAGATTAGGTTCACTTTCGCGCCGGAAGTCTCCCGCGACGGGCGACATGTCGTCTTCGAGGACATCGGCGGGTCGGTCTTCATGTTCAATCCCTATGAACATGAGATTATCGACCTTGGCAAGGGCGACAGACCGGTATTCGTCGAGGAGCCGTTCGGCGTCATTATGCTTCAGCTCGAGGACGACGGCGAGGAAATCACCGAGGGACGGATAGTATTCGTCCGCATCGAGAACGGTGAAGTGGTTTCCGTGATGAGCATCCTCGAAAATCTCTGGGGGCACATCATCACCAACATCGATTACAGCCCGCTATACGGCCTTTTGATGACCACTCTCGACGGGCGAATCATTGCAGTGCGCGACCTCGGGGAGGTGTTCAAATGAGGGCGATATTTGTTATATTGCTTGTCGCATTTTCGATTTCTGCAGTGAATGTCATCCTCGACCCCGGCCACGGCGGCACCGACCCCGGCGCGACGGGGCCGTCATACACGGAAAAGCAGGCTGTCCTCGATGTGGCCTTCTTTGCAAAGTCTTACCTCGAATCAGCCGGTGTGACTGTGGGCATGACTCGTAGCACGGACATCACTCTCTCCCTCGCAGACCGAACCACAATAGCCAACTCCGGCGGATGGGACAGATTCATGTCGATTCACGAAAACGCATTCAACACTGCGGTTCAAGGGACGGAGACGTTTTGCCATCCCAGCGGAAGTTCGAACAGTTTCGACCTTCGCAACAAGGTTCAACCGGAGCTAATCTGGGCGCACGGATATAACGATAGGGGAACGAAAACGGCGGATTTTTATGTCTTGCGAAATACCACCATGCCCGCGATTCTCGGCGAGGGGACTTTCATCGACTACACCGCCGAATGGGACGAGTCTTGGCGATACCTGACGAACTGGAACGACCACTCCGGCAGACAGGGCTTTGCCTATGCCAAGGGATTTTGTATTCATGCCGGAATCACACCGCCGACATACGGCGAACCCCCGCCCGTCTCCGACTCGATTATTGTGGACGACGCCGACCCGGAGTTCACTATCGGCGGCGCATGGAGCATCGGAAGCTACGCCGGTGGATGGGAAGGAGGCTATCATTGGTGCAGTCCCACCGGCGAGAAGTGGGCGCGATGGACGCCGAACCTTCCCGAGGCGGGGGAATACTCTGTCTATATGTGGTGGCTGGCCGGCGCGAACCGTTGCGACAGCGTGTTTATCCGCATATTCGGCGTCAACAACGATAGCATGTTCGTCTCGCAGAAGGGAACTGGCAGTGAGTGGCATTATTTGGGCAACTACGATTTTCACGCGGGGACTTCGGGCTATGTCAGCCTCGGCGACCGGACGGCGGTCAACGGCACGGCGGTCATCGCCGATGCCGTGCTGTGGATACACAACGGCCCGCTCGATGTCGCGGAAAACGCCCCACGCCCGCAAGCATTCAACATCTCCGCCTATCCGAACCCATTCAACGGGAATTGCAGATTGCAGATTGATGATTTAGGATTGGGGATAGAGGCGATTGAGATTTACGATGTGTCGGCGCGGAGGGTGGCGTGCCTCGGTTCTTCGACAGGCTCAGGACATCGCTCCGCTCAACAACCGGACGGCACCGTAGGGGAAGGCCCCCGTGCCTTCCCGCTCGATGGCATTTCGGAAAACGGGAGCGCACAGGGGCGCTCCCCTACGACCTGCGAATTCCTCTGGACACCAAACGACGACCTCCCCTCCGGCGTGTATCTCGTCCGCGCGACGGCGGGCGGCAACAAGGGATTACAACCCCTTGTCCAAACGAAGCGGGTGGTGTATTTGAAGTAGGCTAACAATCCCCGTAGGGAGCATCTGTGTATGCTCCCTTTCGTGGCATTATCGAAACACCGAGAGACGGGAGGGCACATAGGCCCTCCCC
>DSAF01000167.1 GCA_011388305.1 Candidatus Zixiibacteriota bacterium
AAATAGAAGATTTGAAAATGGCACAAATATGGCACATGGGAGTTTTTCGGATAATTTGAATAAGCCCCAAACATAATAATAGCATACTCACGCGCCCGTAGCTCAACGGATAGAGCGCCGGACTACGAATCCGTAGGTTGGGCGTTCGAATCGCCCCGGGCGCGTTTGTTATACGGGAATATCATGATCCATCCGGTTATTGGATAACCACATGACTATTCGTATCTTACATTGCGCGGATTTACACATCGGCGACCGCCGATACGGGCAATTCGACGCCGTTCGGTCGGTCAACACGCGCCTCGACGACCAGCGCGACAACCTCGCGCATCTCGCGGAAATCGCTATCGAGGATGGCGTGCATGCCGTGATTATCGCCGGCGATATATATCACCGCAAATCGCCATCGCCCGCCGAGGAGGACGCCTTCGCGGAGTTCATCGCAAGGCTCGCCGAGCGAGAGATTCACACATTCGCGATAGCCGGCAACCACGAACGCCCCACCGCGCCCGGAAGGGCCTCCCCGCTGACGCACATCGACACCCTGCGGATACCATTCTTCCACCTCATGGATGATGCCTGCGTGAAGTCCGTCGAGCTGTCCTCTGGGGAACTCTTTGTTGCGGGACTTCCGTGGCCGACGAGAAGCGAACTCAAGGCCGAAGGCCTCTCGCCAAACCCTCTCGCGTGGGATGAGTTCATCTCGCGGAAGGTCGAGAGCCTCGCAGGACAAATCCCTGAGGGCGCGAGAGCCGTGCTCTCGGCGCACATATGGACATCGACTTTAGCCGCCGGCCAGGGCTATGACCCCCACGGCGAGCCGATCTGCCGAGTGGAAGTGCTCGCGAGGCCGCCGTTTTCCTATGTCGCGCTCGGGCATATTCATACGCACAGCGTGCAATGCTCGTCGCCGCCTGTCGTTTATTCCGGTAGCATCGACCGCACCGATTTCACCGAGGCCGACGAAGAGAAGGGCGCGGTGATGGTCGATATCGGCGGGGATAGCGTTTCGTGGCGCTTTGTTCCCACAAAGGCGCGCAAGTTCGTGACCATCGAGATGGATCTCCGAGGCTTTCCGAATCCTGTCGAGTCGTTGATGGCCAAGGCCGAGGCGATGGAGCTGGACGGCGCGATTGTGCGGATTGTTGTCAAACAGAGGAAGGGCGATCCGCCGCTGGACGGCAGAAATATACGCCCGAAACTTCGCGATGTGTTCTATCTCCGCGTGGTGAGGAATGTCGTATCGGAGGACGAGAAACCATTGCAGTTGAAGGCATATACGCCGCTCGGCGCACTGGAGGAGTTCATCGACCGCTCCGAGGAACTTCTGCCGTATAAGGAAAAGCTCATCGAGACGGCGGCAAAAATCGCCGAAGAGGCGACGGGCGGGTGAGTGAATCCTCGCCGGAAGACGTTTTCTTCACGTCATTGCGAGAAACGGAGTGACGAAGCAATCGCCCTGTCAGTATAACGATGAACGCATCAAAGTGCCCACTCGCCGAACTCCTTTTTGAGTTTTCGCTTACTCTAAAGAAGTCCGGGTGGCATCTTTTGTCCATCACCTTTTAATTACACACAATCTATTTCAAACCCACGACGTTAGGGATTTCCAATTGACAAAGCGGCTATTTTTATATAGCTTTATAATATGCTTATTGAATTAGGAGAAACCATGAAAAAAGCGCTTTACCCCGGTAGTTTCGACCCGATAACCAACGGCCACATCGATATTATTGTGCGTGGGCTTGACCTGTTCGAGAATGTCGTCGTGGGGATAGGCGTTAATCTTGCCAAAGAGAGCCTCTTCACGGTCGGTGAGCGAATCGATATGGTAAGGGAGGTTGCGCGGGATTTACGAGGCGTGGAGGTCGTGGGCTATGACATCCTCACGGCGCAGTTTGCCCAGCAAATAGGGGCGGGGGCGATACTTCGCGGCCTGAGGGCTATCTCCGACTTCGAATATGAGTTCCAAATGGCGCTGGCTAACCGCGAGCTGTTCCCCGAGGCCGAAACCGTCTTCCTTATGCCCAGCTTGAACAATGTCTATCTGAACTCTTCCATGGTGAAAACCATCGCCCTCCACGGCGGCGATGTGAGCAAGTTCGTCCCGGATTTCGTTGCCCGCCGCCTCGCCGAGAAATTCGGGGGATTAGTGTAACATATTGTGTCTATTGAAGTTAAGCAGCCTTATGGCGGCCGACTCTATGCCTCCTAAAATACCCATAATTAGTTGCAAAGTCCCAGACAACCGAGATGATAACGAATCGACATTTCGGTTCAAAGAGAATTTTCCCATAACTTGCATAATCCAAAGCAAACCGCTTGACCTTCGGCAAAAAATGCCTAAATTTCGCTGAAAATTAGTTTTTCGTTAGGGGAAACATGACGGAGAAGAAAAAGATCTTGCTCTCGGGGATGCAACCCTCCGGCGCGCTACATCTGGGCAACTACGAGGGCGCGCTTCGCAACTGGGTCGAGCTTCAGAATACCGGCAAATATGAGATGTTCAACTGCATCGTCGATTGGCACGCGCTGACCAGCGGGTTCGAATCGACGGAACAGCTCGTCCCGAGGATTTACGAGATGGCCGCGGACTATATTTCTGCAGGCCTCGACCCCGAGAAGACGGCGATTTTCGTGCAATCTCAAGTCAAAGAGCACGCCGAGCTTCATCTTCTGCTTTCGATGATAATCCCCACGCCTTGGCTGGAGCGCGTCCCGAGCTACAAGGAGAAGGCGGAATCGCTCGGCCTCGACTCCTACGGCTTTCTCGGCTATCCGCTTCTCCAATCGGCGGATATCATCGTCTATCGCGCTGATGTCGTGCCGGTGGGCAAAGACCAACTTCCGCACCTCGAGCTGACTCGCGAGGTCGTCCGGCGCTTTCACTATCTTTACGGCGATGTTTTCCCAGAGCCGCAGGCACTGGTGACGAAATTTCAAGTGCTCCCCGGCACCGATGGCAAGAAGATGTCCAAGACTTACGGCAACTTCATCGCGCTGGGCGACCCGCCCGACATCGTGAAGAAGAAGGTCATGAGCATGTTCACCGACCAAACGAAGATTCACAAAACCGACCCCGGCCATCCCGAGGACTGCCCCGTCTATATTTATCGAACGATATACGACGCCGATCTTCCGGCGGATTTGGCCGACAAATGCTCCTCCGGCGACCCATCGGTGGGTTGCGTTGGATGCAAAAAGGCTCTTCTCTCCGCGCTAATCGACTATTTCGCGGATTTCCGCGAACGGCGCGAGGAGCTTCTCGCGGACAAGGCGCAGTTGGACGCTTTCCTCGAGTCCGGCGCAGACCGCGCAAGACAGAGGGCATCCGAGACGATGAAACTCGTTCGCGAGGCCATGCACATGTTCAAACCGGAGATGTAATGCGGTTTGGAATGCCAACTGCGAAGCTAATCACGATGAAAATTAGACCGCTCAAAATTTTAGCCGTCGCTCTCGTCGCATTACTTCTGGCTTGCGCCGAAGGCACCGGTCCATCGGCATCGGAGAACATGATTTCCGGCGCGGTCAACCTCGCGGAGCTGTCCGGCGTCACATCCACGGACATCATGGTCTATCTCGTGGAATTTCATACGTCCGGGAGTTTCCGCGTCGATTCGATAAGCCCGAATTACACTGGCGAGTATGAATTCATCGGCTTCGATTTCGGCACGTTCGGCATCGAGGCATCTACCCGGTCGGGAACATACCCCTTCTATTACGGCTTCCGCGATGGCAACCGCGACGGAGTCTTCAACATTCAGGATGCCGTCGTTTTCGCCGATTACGGCCATATCTATAACTTCAATGTCCCCCTCTATGGCGAGTTTCCGGACACAGTGCGATACGAGACCGAGCCTAACGACGATCCCTTCTCTGCGCAGAATTTTGGGATAATCCACTATGTCCGCATCTATGGCGATGTCTCATCCGGCGGCTTTTTCCCGCCCGACCAATACATCGGCGACTTGGATTTGTTTCGCTTCGAGAGCGTATGGCGCGGGTATCTTACCGCCGAGCTGTCGTGGGCATCCGGCGCGGACTTGGATATGTTCCTCTACGACGCCGACGGAAACAACGTCCTCGCAACGGCGGCCAGCGGGGGACACGGCTATGAGAGGCTCTCGCGTTCGGTTTATCGCGGCGAGGAGATGATTTTGCTTGTCGCATCGGTGGATATCCCGAGTAGCTACGTTCTGACAATTCGAATCGATTGAGGTAATACTATGGAATTCAAAGACTTAATTACAGCCCGCAAGTCCATTCGCTCGTTTACAGACGCGCCGCTCCCCGATGGCGCTCTCGACTTCATCCTCGAAGCCGGACGCCTCGCCAATTCCGCGAAGAACCGCCAAAAATGGGCATTCGTCGTCGTGGAGAACTCCGAGACGAAGAAAACACTCGTCCCCGCGTGCAGAAATCAAGCGTTCGTGGGCGAATCGGCCGTGGTCATCGCAGTGTGCGCGACCGACGAATACTACATGTCCTGCGACAATCCCGCGCACTTCATCGATGCATCGATTGCGCTCGACCACATGCAACTCGCCGTCGCCGACCTCGGCCTCGGAAGTTGCTGGCTCGGCGCGTTCAACCAAGATGCAGTCCGCGATATTCTCGGCATTCCGAAAGACATCATTGTGGTGGGACTGCTCGTCATCGGCGTGCCCGCAGATCAAGGCCGCCCTAAGACGAGGTTGCCGATAGAGGAAATAGTCCACCGCGAGAAGTGGTAGGTTGTATCGTCGAAGTCGAAGGGGAAGATAGCTTCAGGCATTCAGCCACATCGAGGCAGAATACGGCTCTGATTGCCTCTTAAATGCCCCAATACTTACGCAGAATGGCTATCGGCGCGGAGACTCCCGCAAATGTAGGGTTCTTGCCCTTCTTGAGGCCGTCGGCATATTCGGCGAAACTCCCCTGAATGAGCGTCCAATAGACATCCAGTCGAACGCTCTCCTCCTCCCACTGGGCGAGCCGCGCGAACGCCTCGTCGTCCGACTCCCCCGGAAGTTTGCCGTATCTATCGACTATGTATGACTTTAGCTTTGGCGCGAAAAACATCTCCTTCTTGCCGACTTCCTTGGAAGAGAGATATTCATCGACTTTCTGCGCCAGCTCGCGAGTGACCCCAAGGTCAAAATCGTTTGGATGCGCGATAATATAGTCAAACCATTTGATGATGAGATATATGGCCTTGCTAATCTTGGTTCTCGCCCGCATCTGTAGCACAACCAAAACTGCGGAAAATCCGACAAGCAACAGAATAAATCCAATAATGACCTTTTCCATATCGTTCCTCGTTCAATAAACTCACTGCTTCACAATTTAATAAGCCCTCGGAGAAGCGGCAGGGATGGAAAGGAGGGGAAATGCACACCGCCGGCACCGAGGGCCATTTTCATTATGCATAGCGCAGATTCGATGCCAAGTGCTCATCCATGAATGAAAAACAAGGCAATCGCCGCGAGAAAGACGATTAATGTCGCAGGCACGAGGAAGCGGTAAATCTCGCCCCATTTCGCGCCAAAGTATTGCTTCGTAAGGAGCAGGCAGAGATGCACGGGACTCACCAAAACGCCCGCGAAGCCCGCGGCGTATGCAAAGGCGAAGTATCCCGGCGAGAAGCCGTCCCGCATGATTATCGGCACCAACACCGGAAAACCTATGCCCACAAACGCCGAGTTCACGCCGGTGATTATCCCCACCGCAAACGGCACTATGAACAAAATCAAAATGTCCGGCACATTTGCCATCTCCACGGCCAGCCGTTCTACGCTTCCGCCCGTTTCGAGCATGCCCTTGAACACCATTACGCCCGCAATGAGCGTGACGATATTGATTGAGAAGTTTTTTTTGAGATGCTCGATGCGTTTTTCATCATCTTGACGAAGAAACAGTAAAGTGATTAGCCCGGCCATAACCACAATCGGCAAAATCTCGAACCCCAAGAACAGAACGAAAATCACGACCGCCCAAATATACCACGAAGTCAGAAAAAAATCCCGAATTGCCGTGCCACGGGAGATGTTGTTCTCATGGGCTTTTTGGGGCTTTGGAACTCCGCGAAATCCGATGATAAAACCGGGGAGAATAGCGAAAATCGTAAGCGGCCACATCGATGCAATTAGTTCGCTCGCGGGTGTGCTGAGAAGCACAGTCGAAATCACAATTCCCGGATACAGCGGCCATGCGTATTCCCAGATGTGCCGAAACCAGAAATTGAGGAAGGTGAGCCTCCCGCGATCGATGTCGAGCGAGCGGGCGCCCTCTTGCACCAAGGGCGCAGAGAGCATCGCGCCGCCGGGCATCGGCAGAAGGCCAATGATGCTCGCCGGCAATACCGCGCTGACCTTCTCGATTGGGATGAGGCGCTGAAGCGCCGTCACAGTGCGCGATAGCCAGCCCATCTCCGTTAAAAGCCTGCCCATGAGGCTCAAAAAATAGACGATGACGATGAGCTTCACCGTGTCGGCCATGACGATGCTTCGGAGCGTTGTCATGATGACATCGACAGCGGACATGCCCGACAGAAAACCGAGCAGAATCCCGCAACCGGCGAAAGACAGCCCAAGCGGGGCCTTGAGGCGCACGGCTATCACGAACGCTGTGGTTGCGATAATTATTGAAAGTGTTGCGGACATTTACACAGCGAATTTAATTAACATGACATCGCCATCTTGGACAATGTAATCCTTGCCTTCGAGCCGGAGATGGCCTGCGCTTCGGGCCTCCGCCCAGCCGCCGTCGGCAATAAGTTGCTCGAAGCTCACCACCTCGGCGCGAATGAAGCCCCTCGCCAAATCTGTGTGGATTTTGCCGGCGGCATCGAGCGCGGTGGAGCCTTTCTCTATCGACCACGAGCGGACTTCGCGGTCGCCGCCGGTGAAATATGTGATGATTCCCGCAGTCTGGAATGCCTTCATGACGAAGCGGTCGATGACCGGCTCGGTGAGGCCGTATTCTTCGCGAAACATCTCTGCAGACTCATGATCAAGCTCGCCCAGCTCCAGCTCGGTTTGTGTCATAATGGCAATCACGGGTAGGCTTGGGAATATATCCGCAATTTCGGCCTCGAACTCTTCGCGGCGCGCGAAATAATCCTCATCGCAGGAAAGCAATATCAGCATAGGCTTTGCGGTGAGCATCCCGAAGTTCGAGACGAGTTCGGCGCGTGCGCAGTCCAACTCCAAATCGCAAATCATTGCGCCGGACTCGACATGTTCTCTCAGCTCGCAAATCATCTTCGACTCTACTTCGAGTCGATTTTTAATCTCCGGTTTCGCCGTGCGGAAGCCCTTCTCGATGCTCTCCAGCTTGCGTTCGAGCACATTCAGCTCGAACAATGAGAACTCGCCGAGAAGGTTCTGCAAATCGGCGATTGGGTTCGGCGCGCCGAAGCCGCCATCGAACGCGCGCACGCACAGCACTAAGGCATCCGCGCACTGAAGCTCCGGAAACACAGAGCCGCCCGCGCCCACCGCGCCGATTGTGTCGGCGAACTCGATTTCCGTGAGCGTGATTTTTTTTGGCTGAAAGACCTCGACCAATGGGTCTATCCTCGGGTCCGGGACGTGCGCGACGGCGACGTCCAGCCCCTTGCCGGTCTTCCCCGAAGAACCTTTGTGTGTCATCAACTTGAAGAATGTCGATTTGCCGCTGGCGGCCAAGCCGACTATAGCCCAAAGCATATTACCTCCTCGAAAACCTGCAATGATATGCGCGAGCGTTCGCAAATTCAATCTAAAACGAGATATTTTTGAAATATAATGACGGCTAACTGCCGCCGGTTGTGTGTTTTTAGCGTAAAAGCCCGATTGCTATGGGATTGTGGTGCCGAAGTCCTAAAAATATTTATGGAGTGCATGAAGAGATTTCTCGTCGAGCTTCGCTCTTTTCGAAATGACATTATAGCTATTAACATGAAAGATAAATTACGCGATGTAAATTATCACATGATTGCCTGTTCACTCATTTCAATCATTTCAGAACTTACTGAAATTAGTGAAATTTGGCAAAAAACCGACCATCCAATCAATTAATTTTAATAAATTGCGTAATTTATCCTTTGAAAGCCCACGGCAATTTCAATATAATCGTTTTTTTAACCTAATAAAAGGAGAGACATGAAATATTCAATCTTGAGCGACAAACTTAGCAACTCGCCAACGCTGGCTATCTCCGCGAAAGCCAAGAAGTTAGCCTCCGAGGGCCTCGATGTCATTAGCTTCTCCGCCGGTCAGCCGGATTTCGAGACGCCCGCGCCCGCGAAGGCCGCGGGGATTGAGGCTATCGAGAATAACATCACTGGATATACCGCAAGTAGCGGCACGCCTAGGCTTCGCGAGCTTGTCGCGCGCTGGATGAGCCGCGAGATAGGCGTCGAATATAAACCGAATCAGGTAATCGTTTCATCGGGCGCGAAATTCGCCATAGCCGCGTCGATTCTCGCAACCGTCGAGGCGGGCGACGAGGTGAT
This sequence comes from Candidatus Zixiibacteriota bacterium, assembly GCA_011388305.1. Taxonomy (GTDB): domain Bacteria; phylum UBP14; class UBA6098; order UBA6098; family UBA6098; genus UBA6098. The sequence continues at coordinate 8,480 of DSAF01000167.1, forward strand.
ATTCACAGCGCCTTACTGGGTAAGCTATCCCGACATGGTGAAGCTCTCCGGCGCCGAGCCGGTCATAGTCGAGACGCATCGCGAGGAGGGTTTTAAGCTCACGCCCGACGCGCTGGAATCTGCGATTACGCCCAAAACGCGCATGGTTCTGCTTAACTCGCCGAGCAACCCTACGGGCGCGGTCTATTCCGAGGCGGAGATTCGCGCGCTGGCCGATGTTCTCGCGAAATATCCCGAGATATGGATTCTCAGCGACGAGATTTACAGCCGATTGGTTTTCGACGGCAAGCCCCATGTGTCGATAGCCGCCGTCTCGCCGGAGCTTGCCGAGAGGACTATCGTCGTTAACGGCGTCAGCAAAGCGTTTGCGATGACCGGCTGGCGCATAGGCTGGGCGGCGGGGCCGGCGGAACTAATCGCCCGTGCGGGCAAGATTCAGAGCCACACGACGAGCTGTCCATCGAGCATCAGCCAGCATGCCGCCGAGAAGGCACTAACTGCCGACGATTCGTTCATGGAAGACTGGTGCGCCCAATACGAAAGGCGCAGAGACCTCTTCGCGAAATTGCTCGAGACCATCCCCGGAATCGAGCCGTTTATCCCCGATGGCGCGTTCTATCTGTTCTGCAGTATTCGCCCTTGGATTGGTAAGACAAAGCCCGATGGCACGGCAATCTCGTCGTGCTTCGATGCGGCGGAATATCTTCTGGAAGACGCTCTCATAGCGGCCGTTCCGGGCGGGGCGTTCGGCGCGGGGGGGAACATTCGCTTCTCCTTCGCATGTAGCGAAAAAGACATTGAGCGCGGTGTCCCGCGAATTGCCGAGGCGATTAGGAAGTTGAAGTAAAAATGCCTACTTACGAATACAAGTGCAAAGTCTGCGGCCATCGTTTCGAGGAATTCCAGAAGATGTCCGATGAGCCTCTGCGCGAGTGCCCCAAATGCTCATGCGAGGTCGAGAGGCTTATTCACGGAGGCTCCGGCGTGATTTTCAAGGGTGGCGGCTGGTATGTGACGGAATACGGCAAGGGCAAATCGTCCGCTTCCGTCGGCGCAAAAGGCTCCGAGCCTTCGGACTCAAAGGCAGACGAGAAGCCCGAAGAAAAGCCTCCCAAAGAGAAAGACAAGCCCGCGGTCAAGGAGGATTAGCTTGGACTGGAAACTTTTTTTGACCGCGTTCGGGACGATTTTCCTCGCCGAGCTTGGCGATAAAACGCAACTGGCGACATTGCTCTATGCAAGCAAATCTCCACGCCCTATGATGATCTTCGTTGCATCCGCATTGGCGTTGGTGTTGTCGTCGGCGTTAGCGGTGACGTTGGGGTTCGCATTGGGCAAGGTCATTCCGGCGAATGTTGTCTCGAAAATCGCCGGTGGTGGCTTCATCGTTATCGGGGTTCTGCTCGTGTTCGGCAAGTTTTAACGTGCATTGGGCAAGTTCGTGCCAAATCAGAGGATCATCCTGAACATGAAGAAGGCCATCGTGAAGAAGATGCCCGCGGTGAGGAGCTTTATCAGCGGCGTGTTCTTCTTGAGGAATTTCGACAACTGCTCGCTCGTTGCCCCGAAGAAAACTACTGCGAAAACGACAATCAGCGGCAGGATGAACATTAGATTATATAGCACGAGGAAGAGATACGCCCGCACTCTCAGTCCGGGCGCGCTCATGACATAAACGATTGTCGGGAGATAGACCTGCCCGGTGCATGCCAGCTCCAGAAGGCTAATGAAGAAGCCCGTCGTGGCCGCGGCGATAATGATGTTCCTATGTGCGCTCGGTTCGTTCTCCTTGATAATCACTCTTTGGACGCGCTTTTTCAGCTTGTCGGGAAGCTGAAGCACCATGCCGTCATATTTGCCTCGGAGGCTCCGGGCGAAGTCGTAAATTGACAAAAGTCCCAAAATCACGACTACGACACTCATGACAATATAGACCCATCTCGCGAAGACTTGGAGGAACGGCAAGGCTTGCAAAAATCTCATAAATCCTGCGCCGACAATGAGATAGGTTAAGAAAACCGAAACGGTGAACGCTACGCCGACCCAGAATATCTCCCTGCGCTTGCGCTTGACAACCGTGAGAAAAGTGATGAAGAAGATTATCGCGCCGAAAGCGCACGGGTTCAGGCCATCGAGGAGGCCCGCGATGAACACGGGAAGCGCTTCGAACTGTGTAAATCGTTCGAGGATGGTTCTATGCGCTGATTCGAGTTCCTCATCGGTGAAAACCCAAACTGTATCGGTGGCGGGGATTTTTTCGAGGCGAAGAATCTGCTCTTCGAGCGAGCGATAGTTGATTTGTCCGGCGATAAGCGCCGTGTCCGCAAAGAATACCGCAGGTGCGACGAGATGGAACCTCTCTTCGACATTTAGGCGAATCGCGAGTGCCTCGGCGTATTGCTTGGCCTTTCCCTCTTCGATGTTCCACTCGCGGATTTTGAGGTTGGGAAAGCGCTCGCGCAATGCTCGAAGGTCATATGTGATCCTTGAGCATTCCGGACAACCCTGTTCCCAAAAATATGCCATGAAGACCGGATAAACTGCATTTTCATCTTGGGCTTCAAGCGATTCGATTGGCTTGTCTTCGGAGGTTTGCGGCGATTCGTCTTCGGGGGAATCTTCCGCCAGAGTGGCCGACTCGAGAAGCTCGACAAGATATGGCTTGAAATCCTCCTCGCCGCCAAAAACCCTGTCGCCGATGAACACGACCGGTATGTCGTTGCCCGCCTGTCCGGTGCGCTCCTCCATCTCGATGAGCTTATCGAAGTTTTCGGGATGATCTTCTATCTCGTATTCGATGACCTCGAGAACGCCGAAGTATTGTTCTGCGAGGGGCGTGAGTATCTCCGCGCGAACAACCGCGCAATGGTCGCAACTTTTTGCGTAAAAATAATGTAGTGTGACGTCCGCGCCAACGAGAAGAGAGGCGAGGGCGATTATTAAACACAATATCGCTAATTGCTTACGCATCAAGTGGTTCTACTGGAATATCGCACCTCATACGCTACCTGTTTGGATGCGATTAGTGTTGTATTCAAGGGGATTAAACTCTCGCAAATCAGCCCTATTTCGGCCCGGCGCCCTTGACGGGGATTGTGAAGCGAAATTGGCTTTCGGCGCCTTCTGCTTCTATCGTGAATGAGGATTTGATATATTCCTCAGAATAATCATAGTCATCGCGAATGCTGACCTCAATCGTGGTTTTCTTGCCGGCTTTCAGCTTATTATCCTTGATATTAGGTTCCTCGAGGACATCGAGCGTCCATTGGACGAGTTTCAGCTCATAGTCATTTTCCGAGTTATTTTCCACGGTGAAGGTCATCTTTTTCGGCGGAGATTTGCCTTTTTCAATTTCAAGGCCGAACGGTTCTACATTGAAGAGGAATCCGGTGTGGTCCATATTCGCCGTGAATGTGGCGCGGATGCTCCGATTGATGGGGTCGTTCGATGAGACTATAGTTCCCAAGGATACGCGGCGATTGTATCTCGTGCTGTTGAAAATGACCGTCACTTCGGTTTCTTCGCCGGGGGCAAGTTCGGATTTTTTCAGCGGGGCGTTGGTGCAACCGCAGGTCGTGCGGACGCGCTCGATGATGAGGTCGCCATCGCCCTCGTTGCGAACAACGAACGGATGAATGAGGAAGAAGCCTTCGGGCGCGTATCCAAAATCGAAGCTCTGCTCGGGGAAAACGATTTTTGGGTGCGGTCCCGCTTGGATTTCTTGGTCTTGGGCTATTGCCGAAAGACCAATGCACAGGCCGATAACCAGCAGTGCAGTAGAGATGTATTTGAACATTTCAACCACCTTGAAGTTAAATGTGAATTGCGTCGCCTGCGCCGTCGAGGGCGGATTCTTTGAGAATCTCCCCGAAAGTCGGGTGCGCAACGATAGTTTCTCTCCAGTCGTCGATGGTGAGTTTCCGCGCGACTGTCAATCCCGCCGCGCAAACCATCTCCGATGCTTGTTTTCCTGCAATATGTATGCCAACGATTCTTCCGTTTTTTTCGGCAATCACTTTCGAGAAGCCATCGGCGGCGGAAGCCGTTTTCGCCCTTCCGCTTGCCTGATATGGAAATTTGCCGACGAGGATATCGCCGAAACGTGCTCTGGCCTCCGGCTCGGTAAGTCCGACCGTGCCGACTTCGATAGCCGTGAAGAAGGCTCCGGGGACGGCGTCATAGTCGAGCTTTATGGCGGCGCCCATCATGTTTTCGACGGCGACTTCGCCCATCGCGCTGGCCCAGTGCGCCAAGAACGGCGCGCCGCATACATCGCCGGCGCCCCAGAGGCCGTCGCCCGCCCGCAGGTGCTCGTCGATAGCGAGATTTCCGCGGGCAAGTTTGCCTCCCGCCAGCTCGATTCCCTCAGGCGGTGTGGGTTTGCGGCCTACTGCGCCGAGGATTTCCTCGGCCTCGAATCGCTCCTCGCCGGCTGTTGCGATAATGCCCTCGGCGGTGCGTTCGACGCGCCCGATACCAACGCCGGTGCGAATTGAAACGCCCTGCTTGGCGAGCGTCTTGGTGACAATTTCGACGATGTCCGGGTCGATTCCGGGGAGTAGGCTTTCGGTCAGCTCCACGATGGTCACTTTGCACCCGAAAGTCGAGAAGATGTGCGCGAACTCGCAACCGATGACTCCGCCGCCAACGATGAGCAGGCTTTCCGGGATTTTCTCGGCGGACAGCGCTTCGGTGTTCGACCACACACCCGCGCCTTCCCAGCCGTCGATGGGTATCCCGCGCGGCGCGGAGCCGGTTGCGACGAGGATTTCGTCGCAGGATAGCTCGGCGGTCTCGCCGTTTGGCTTGAGAATTTCTACTTTGCCTCGGCCTGCAATTCTGCCTGTGCCCTGATGGAAATCGATTTCGTTTTTCTTGAGAAGAAAGCTAATCCCCGCGACGAGACGCTTGACGATGCCGTCCTTCTTGCGGAGAATTCTGAGCCAGTCGAAGGACAGCTCGCCGGAGATGGTTTTATCTTTTTGGGAGTCTTGGATTTCGCGGGCGATTTCGGCGTAGTGGTAGTATGTCTTGGTGGGGATGCACCCTACATTGGTGCAGACGCCGCCGAGGTTTGCGCTCTCGACGAGGGCGACCTTAGCGCCAATTTGCGCCGCACGAATCGCGGCGACATATCCGGCCGGCCCGCCGCCGATGATGGTAATCTTCTTGCTCATCGCGGTCCTTTCTCGTTTGGAAAGATAACTTGTAATATTATTGATTGATGAGCGCGAAGTCAATAAAAACTATTTGCTGGGAGTTTGTTGCATTTAAGTGCTTTAACCAGAAAGACTTATACCCCGATTTTGCGTTAAACTAAAAAAACCATTTGGGTTTGGCCTCTAAATTGTTATACCCCGATTTTGCGTTAAACTAAAAAAACCATTTGGGTTTGGCCTCTAAATTGTTATATTGTTTAGTGATACAAAAAAAACAACAACAACGGAGGTTCCACCCAAATGGTGAAAACAAGATACGAATTAGTCGAAGGCAATGCAAGTGCTTTCGCAGGTTTATTCGCAGTTTCTGAGTTTCTCCGCAAAATCAATTTCGACGGGCTTTTCCGGGAAAACTTCGGAGATTTGCGCCGCGTCAGAGAGTTTCGAGCCGTCGATAATTTGAAGATGCTCATGGCAGTAGTGCTATGCGGCGGAGAACGGCTCTACGATGTC
>DSAF01000157.1 GCA_011388305.1 Candidatus Zixiibacteriota bacterium
CCGTCCCCCAAGCGCCCGCGCCAATCACGGTAAGTTTGCTCATTCGCCCATCCTCTCGATTGCGGTCTTCCGAATAGCCTCGCAGTCTTTCGCCTGACTTCGGAAGCGTCGGGACAGCTCGTCGTCTTCGATTGCATTCAAGACTTTATCGCAGTGGTAAATCGCTTTGTCCCAGAGCGTTAAGTCCTTTGCGGACATCGCCGCGAAGTGGTGAACCTCCACGAAATTGACAATCTGCTCATCGCCGAGCGTGTCGAGAGCGAAGGCGAGCGCATGTGCGGCCGTGTAATAATTCTCCAAGCTCTTTTCGGCTTCGGCGATAGCGAGGTTATACCACAGCGGAAGCAGGCTCTCGGGGAAGCGCTCCGCAATCGTGTCGCGATATACCCGCGCGGAGTCCAACTCGTTGCGATTTATGAAGATATAGACCATGGCGTGGCCTGCGGCATATCGCGAGAAGTGCGAGCCGTCATAAGCCTCGCGGAGCAAATCGAGGCCCTCGTCGCGGTTGTCCGAAACGAGTGGCAGATAGCGCAGAAAGCCTATCGTGGCGCTCGCCCAGTAGTAGTATCCGCCGGCGCCGAGGGCGGCATCGGCGCGGGTCTCGGGGGAATCGAGCGCAAGTTTCAAATAGCCCAGCGCATCGCGTGAGGTGCCGTATCCGGCGAGATATTTGCCTAACTTTATCTTCGCCATGGCCTTATAGCCGAGCGCCGAGCCGACAATCCACAAATTCCACGGGTCAACGGTGTTGGTTCTTGCAGAGAAAATCGCGCTGTCGAGGATGGCGTTCATGCGCGAGACTTCGGAATAATCCTCGCGGTGCATCATCTCGTCATAGAGGTTCGAGCCTCTGAGGAACAACGGCGCGGGATCGTGCGGGAACTCGGCGGCCAGCGAGTCGATAATCGAGTCGGCGCGGGCGAATCGGTGGTCGAATCGGCACTCGATAGCCTCGAGAATCGCCGGTCGGACGGTCTCATCTCCTAAAATCCCCGCAAAGCTCGATACTGCAACGGTTAGGATGACAATCAGCGTGCGAGCCATAGCTCTATCCTGTCGCGAATAATTTCCATAATTGCAGTGTTATATCCCACAGAAAGCGTTTCGAAGTGCAAGTCTTCGCCTTCGCAGAAGACTATCGCCGGTAGCGCCTCATTGCGAAGAGGTAGCGTCTCATCGTAATCGAAGAGCGCCATCGTTAGCGCGCCGCCCTCGTCGATTAGCGCGAGCCTGCCCGTCTCGGGGATTTGCGCAGTGGCGACGCTCTCGACGAAATAGACATCGATGAAGCGCACCGAGTCGCCGAATTGCTCGGCAAGCCCGTCGAGCGCAGTCATCGCGCGCACGGACGGCTCTGCCGTGGGGTCAAGGAAGGCGAGAACGGACGGCCTCTTGGCCTTTATCTGATTGTGGCTGAATGGCTTGCCGGAGAAGTCCGTCAAAGTGAACACCGGGAATGTCCCGATTTCCACTTGCGCCTCGAGATATGCCGGCGCGGTCACATCGACCTCGATTTCCACCAGCCCGCCCTCGACGACGGTGAACGGGAAGGTCTGCACCCACACGCTTCCGCTGTTGTCGCGCGTGCCGGATTGGAGAAGATACTCCCCGACTGCCAGCTCGAACTCGAATGCGCCCGTCGAATCCGCGCGCGTGCCTATCTCATCGAGCGGCCAGTATGCGCCATCGCCGAAAACCGACACGGAAAAGTGTTGCCAAGCATCGGCGGGGGCGCCGCGCCGCGTGAAAGCCGCTTTGAGCGTGCCGACCGGCGAGTATGACGATGTGTTAAAATCGTAATCAAAGCCGCCGACGACATTCACCACGGTGATTCCATCGGGGTGAAGCTCTGCGGGATATCCGAAATCGCCGAAACGCTCCGGCGCAGATGGGAACATCGGAATCCAGCGCACCTCGCCCGAGTCGAAAATCTCGACCCAGCTCATCGAGCCGCCCTCGCCGCGGATTGCGCGAATCGACGCGCTTCGCGATGGTATGCCCAGCGATTTTAGAATTGCGACGGCGAGCGATGCAATCTCGCTCTCCGTGCCGCGCCTGCTTCGGAGCGTGAAGTCCGGCGGTTGCATCCCTCCGAAGTAATCCCAGCCCGCCGTGTCGATATTCTCGCTAATCCACAGGTTGACATTCTGCGCCGCGGACCGGGGGCTTCCAGCCTCGAACGCCGCCTCCGCGAACATTTCGTAAAGGAGCTTTCGCCACGCCGTGGCAGGCTCATAGCTCAGCCGATACGCGAGAATGAACGGCCGGAACATCTCCTCGGGAATTTCCCACGGCGCAAGTTCCCGCGCGAGAGATGAGTATTCGAGATGCTCAGTCAAAATCTCCTCCGTGGCCAGAAGTCTATCGAGGTGGGGCAGGATGTTGACCAGCCAAATCGCGTCGGCGAGCTTGTCCTTGTCGTCTGCGAAATTCTCGACGAAGCTCGCCAATTGTCGCCAGTTGCCCAGCGCGCCCGAATATGTCTCGAAGAGCTGTTCGCGTAATTCCTCCGGCGCGGCCTCGACGGCAATTCGCGCGGAAGCGCTGTCGAAGTCCTCCGGAGATGTCTGTCCCAAGGCGACAAGAGCAAATGCACAAAGCAAAGAAATAATTATTTTCATATCGTTTCCTCGTTTGGTTTTGCTACAAGATATGCCCTGAACGCCGTTTCTACAATGGAAAATTGAAAGAATTGCGACAGACTTCGAATAACTTGGTATTGACAGGCGGGGTTATTTGCTTATTTTGATGCGGACATAATACATAAGGAGGCAAATTGATAGAAATTCTTGACAAAGACCACCTCGCAAGAAGCATTACCAGAATCGCTACCGAAGTCGTCGAGCGCAACGCCGGCGCGAAGAACCTCGCCATAGTGGGGATTCGCACTCGCGGTGTGCCGCTCGCCGAGAGGCTCGCCAATGAAATCGAAACGCTCGAGGGCATCCGCCCGCCGGTCGGCACGATAGACATCACGCTATACCGCGACGATTTCAAGGAAATCACATCATCGCCGGATGTCGGCGGCTCGAACCTGCTCTTCGGCGTCGAGGGCAAAGACATCGTCCTCGTCGATGACGTGCTCTTCACCGGCAGAACCGTGCGCTCGGCAATCGAGGCGATTATCGACTACGGCAGGCCAAACACCATTCAGCTTGTAGTCATTGTCGATAGAGGACACCGCGAACTTCCAATCTGCGCGGATTATCTCGGCAAGAAGGTCAGCCTGAAAGACAACGAATATGTCGAAGTCCACATCTCGGAAATCGACGGCGAAGACCGCGTAGTCAAAGTCACTCGAAAGTAGGAGCGCTCTATGAAAGAACATCTTCTCGGACTCGAGGGATACACAGGCGATGAGATTCTCGAGATTCTCGAGCTGTCCAAAACCTTCCGTCAGGTTCTCGACCGCGACGTCAAGAGGCTCCCGACGCTCAAAGGCATAACCGTCGCGAACCTCTTCTTCGAGCCATCGACACGGACGCGGATGTCGTTCGAGCTTGCGGAAAAGCGCCTCAGCGCCGACGTCATCAACTTCTCGGCATCCACAAGTAGCGTCAAGAAAGGCGAGAACCTCCGCGACACCGTTGATAATATTGGGGCAATGAAGGTCGATATGACCGTCATTCGGCACGGCGCGGTCGGGTCGGCGCAGTTCATAGCGAAACACTGCAAAACTGTTGTCATCAACGCCGGCGACGGCGCACACGAGCACCCCACGCAAGCGCTCCTCGACTTCTATACAATTCGCGAACACTTCCCCGATTTCAAAGGCCTCAAGGTCTGCATCGTAGGCGACGCGCTTCACAGCAGAGTTATTCGAAGCAACGTCTTCGGTCTCAAAGCACTCGGCGCGGACGTCACTCTTTGCGCGCCCTCGACGCTTCTGCCCATGGGCGTAGAGAGTTGGGGAGTAAAAGTCAACTGCGACATCGAGGAGGCAATCAGGGGGGCGAATGTGGTGAACATCATGCGCCTGCAACTCGAGCGCCAGACCGCCGGATATATCCCGTCGCTCCGCGAATATGGCATTGTTTGGGGAATAAACAGCGAGCTGGTCGATTTGATGGACAAAGACCACATCATCATGCACCCCGGCCCGATGAACCGTGGCGTGGAGATAACACAGGATGTCGCCGACGCTCCGGAATCCGTGATTCTTCCGCAGGTGACCAACGGCGTGGCAGTAAGAATGGCGATACTATACCTTCTCGCGCCCAGAAGCGGAGATATTCACGAATAGTGCGAATCGCTTATGTGGCATACGCGCCGTTGTCGAGGCAGGGGGCCGCTCCCGTGCATGTTGGGGCTGTTGTTGGCGGACTGGCGAGGCTCGGGCATTCGGTGACAATCCTCGCGCCGGAGTTCGCCAAGCCGTTCGAGCTTGAAGGTGTCGATATCCGCTTTCTTTCCGCAAGGCCTTGTAAAGCGCCGGTTTGGGCGAAGAAAGCGGGCAACTGGATTGCCGAACGGCGGGACGAGTTGGATGCGGTGTATGTCCGCGATTTCTACAACGGCAATGCCGTGCTGACTGCCGCCAAGAGGGCGAATTTGCCCGTCGTGCTCGAAGTCAACGGCCTTGTTCGCGATGAGTGCAAGGCGCTCGCAGGGAGGCTCGACTGGGGCTATTTCCTCAAGCGGCGAATCCGCATGGCCGATGCGGTGATAGCCGTCTCGCCCTACTTGGTCGATGTTATCAAGCAGTTCGATGAAGATGGCGAAAAATTCCACTTCTTGCCAAATGGCGTAGATATTAGCTTGTTCGACAACTTGCCAGACAAGTCAGCAGTCCGCGAGGAATTAGAACTTCCCGCAAATTCGCCGATTATCGGCAATGTAGGAAGTATTTTGCCGTATCACCTCGGCAGTCCGATAATCGATGTCGTGGGCCTTCTGGCGGATGAATTTCCGGATATCGCCTGCCTTATTGTCGGCGGAGGGCCTTCGGAGAGCGATTTCCGTGCGATGGTCGCCGAATCGCCGCATGCGGGGAGATTTATCATTACCGGCGAAGTTCCCAATGAGCGAAGTGTGCGATTTATCCGCGCACTTGATGTTGCTGTCACGTGGACGAACCCGCGAGCAAGCGAATCCTGCTGGCCGGTGAGATTGTCATCGTTCGCCTGCGCGGGAACGCCGATTGTCGCGCCGGACTGGGGCGTCTATAATATCTTCGCCGAACGCGGCGCTGTGCTTCCGGCGAAGGGCGGCACAGCCCAATCGACGGCAGAAGCAATAGGGCAACTTCTGCGCGATGAAGCCCTTCGGCAAAAAATTTCCCGTGCCGGAATCGACCTCGCCCGAGAAGAGTTTAGTTGGATTTCAATAGTTTCAGAAACAAATGAAATTTTGTCGAAAGTAATCAAAAAAAATCGGAGCTAATATGGAAAATGAAACGAAATTTGTAATCAAAGGCGGCAGAGTTATCGATCCCGCGAACGACATCGACGAGGTGCTCGATGTTTACGTCGAGGACGGGATGATTTCTCGCATCGGCGGCAAGAAGAATTACCAAGACAGGGCAGTAATCGATGCGACCGGAAAGCTTGTCATGCCGGGCCTTGTAGATATTCACACGCACCTTCGCGAACCGGGGCGCGAGGATGCCGAGACGATTCAAACCGGCTCGCTGTCAGCCGTCCGTGGGGGAATTACATCAATTTGTTGCATGGCGAACACTACCCCGCCGGTGGATAGCTCGGCGGGCGTCCGCTTCATCTACGACCGCGCGAGATATGCGCATTGCTGGGTATATCCCGTGGCGGCAATCAGCAAGGGGCTGAAAGGCGAGGAGCTGGCCGAGATGTTCGATATGGCTATGGCCGGCGCGGTCGGCTTCTCCGACGACGGCAGGCCGCTATCGAACGCCCAGCTTCTCCGCAACGCCATGACATACGCGAAGATGTTCGAACTGCCGCTCATGCTCCACGAGGAGGACTTGACCCTCTCGTCCGGCAGGCATATGCACGAGGGCGTCGCCAGCGGACTGGCCGGAATGCAGGCTGTGCCATCGGTGGCCGAGTCGGGCATGATTGCTCGTGATGTCCTTCTGGCGGAGTTTTTGGAGGCGCGCATCCACATCTGCCATGTTAGCGCGAAGGAGAGCGTCGATGTCGTTCGGGTCGCGAAGGAGAGGGGCGTCGATGTGACTGCGGAGGCCACAGTTCACCATCTGCTACTCACCGATGAGGATGTCGTGGCGTCCGGCTTCGACTCGAATTTCAAAATGAACCCGCCACTTCGCGCGAAGGACGACCTCGCCGCGCTTATCGAGGGCATCAATGACGGCGCAATCGATGCGATTGTGACGGATCATGCGCCGCATCCGCCGGAGGACAAGGACTGCGAGTTCGCCGTCGCGCCGTTCGGAGTTATCGGTCTCGAGACATCGGCGAGCCTCGTCTATGACAAGCTCGTCCGTCCGGGCATTATCGATGTTAAGAAAATGGTCGAGCTTATGAGCTATAATCCTGCGCGAATAGTTGACATTTCCGCGGGAACTCTCTCTCAGGGCGCAAACGCGGACATCGCGATTTTCGACCCCGAGCACAAGTGGACTGTCAGTGGCAGAGCGATGGCGAGCAAATCTCGCAACACTCCGTTCGAGGGCTGGGAACTTACCGGCAAACCCGTTTGGACTATGGTTGGCGGAGAGGTGGCGTTCGACGAGCTATCGAGGTAGTCTGTAGCTCCTCCGTCCGGCGCCAGCATCCGTGGGGCCATTCGTTTCTATACGCCCTTCGGGCCAAGGGGCGACCGGCCTGGTGGCTGAGTAGGGCATTCATGTCCGAATCCAAGCCTTTCCACGCGTATCGAAGCCCCACCTACAAAAAAGGGCGACCCACCGGCTCGCCCACGAACCCCTTCCGCGACCCTTGCGTAGTCGATATAAAAACGCCCGAACCGATTATGCTTCAGGCGTTTACATGATTCACGGAGAGGCCGGGATTCTCAGCGCCAGTGGCGCAGACAAAGCGGGTTCGAATCCCAATCTCAGTAAGTAAAAAAACGTCCGAACCGATTAAGCTTCAGGCGTCTATGAGATTTCGGAGAGGCCGGGATTCGAACCCGGGGTCCCGTAAGGGACAACGGTTTTCGAGACCGCCCCGATCAACCACTCTGGCACCTCTCCGATTCAAATCCTGTCAAGTAATAGATATGCGTTTCATGTTCTGGCGCTTAGCAATCATCCGAATGTGTTATTGAAGCTCGTGTTCAAATAACACATTGCACGCTCCCAAAACTCCCGCCAATTAAAGCGTCAACAATATGAAATAGACAATCCAAGCCCCGAATTTATCGACGGATTCGACTTTGTCAATAGCAAATAACAGGAAAATTTGGGCGGTTAAGAGGGATGCTGTCTGCTTCTTGAGACGGGAGTATTGATTAGAATTACTGCAAAAGAGACTAATCCATTGCCGGACGAAGAGAATTGCATGTTCTGTTGCCAGAGGGAAAAATAACTCCCCGGTTGCGAAATTGAAATTTTTTCTTATAATTATTAGATTAAATAAATGCAAAGACAAGGTCTCGAATTGAAGTTCAAACTCGTGCTCCTATTGCTTCCACTCTGCTCTGCGCTCGCTGTGATTGCGCCAGATTTCCTTCCGAATGACCCGATTGCCGTGCCCGAGTTGCGATACTATCCATCCGATGACGGCATTTATGCCGTTCGCGAGGGATTGGCGTCGGTTGCGGAATTCTACCCGCGAACGCCGATCTTCCTCGACGCGAAGGATTCATCCTCGTTGATAAACTCGTGCCTCGATTTTGTTGACTCGCGTCCGGACATCTTCGCGGTCTCATCGGGCGATTTATCGGTGCTGGGCGCAGTGAACCGCCTCGACCGCTGGTGGGTGACTTTCGCGCAACACAAGAACGGCGTTCCTGTAGAGGGCGGGCGCGTGGACTTTCGCGTCTATGGCTCTGGCAGGATGGCGTTTTGCGGGGCGAACACCATTGTAGCGTTCGAATCGCCGCGCCCGACTGTGTCTGTAGAAAGCGCAATCGAGGCTATTTATGCCGAATATTCCATAGAAGGCGAGCTTCTGGGTTATGAGCTGGCATATTGGCCGGACTATCAGCCCGAGGGCGCGCTGGGACTGCTCGCATGGCGCATCGACATCTATCAATCCGTGGAAAGACGCTTCCGGTTTTACATCTCCGCGAAAACATCTAACCCGTTATTGCACTATAGCTTAGTTCAATTCTACGATGTCCACGGAACGGGATCGATTGAGTTTCTGCCGAAATTCCACGACGACTCGCTGGAAACCGCGCCGTTTCAGTTCGGCAACATGAGCCTCAGCTTTTACACCGGCGCAACTACCGATCGTGCAGGCGATTATCGCGTCTCATCTTACTTGACAGCTAATCAGCCTCTGCGAGCGCGCCTCAAGGGGCTTTGGGTCGATGTTATCGATGTGGCCGGCGAGGACGGCCTTTATGAACATTGGCTGAGGCCTCCGGCTGAACACGATTTTCACTTTTCGACTGCATACGCCGACATATACGAGCTAAATCTATACTATCATACGACTTACATTCACGAGTATTTCAAGAAACTCGACCCGCCGATGAGCGCGCTCGACTATCCCGTTCCGGCGCGGGCGGGCGTGGTGAGCACGCCGGAAAACGCCTTCTGGGACGGATATGCCACGAACTACGGCGCAGGCGGCTCATATATGCGCAATTTAGCGCTGTTCGCGAATATCATCTACCACGAATTCGGGCACGGTATCACCGGATGGCTTTACGAGGGCGCGTATTTCCCATATTCGGGGCAGTCCGGCGCGATGAACGAGGCTTTCAGCGACTATTTTGCGGCAACGAACCTCGACGACCCGCGCATCGGATATAAAACGCCGCGCCACACCCAGACGATGTTTCGGACGATGGACAACAACCTCAAAATGCCCGACGACTGGACAGGCCAAGTCCACGCCGACGGCAGGATTTTCGGCGGCGCGCTGTGGACTTTGCGCCGTCGAATCGAGGTTTCCCGCGCGGACACGATAATCCATTTCACGCGATACGCAACACCGAACACTTTCAACGGTTTCGTGCCCGAGGCGCTTTTTACCGACGACGACGACGGCGACCTCTCCAACGGCACGCCCAACTGCGTGGACATCTTCGCGTCATTCGCGCGGCACGGCATCGGCCCGGGGACTTTCCCGCAACTTGAACTCTCGTATGAACTTATCGAGCGCGGCGATGGCGACGGCTTCTTCGAGCCGGGGGAGAGCCTTCTCATCGTGCCAAAAGTCATAGCCGATGGGGGTTTTGCGTGGCCGAACATCGTGAATTTCCGCGGAAGCGTTTCGATTTCGGAGGGTGCGGGATTTCGGGTGGCGGAATCTGTGTCGCACTTCGCGCCGACGATATTCCCCGGCGATACATCTATGGGCACGCCGATAGTGCTCGAAGTGACAGACTACGACGAATCTCATTTCGTTGAAGTTGTTGTTTATTATGAAGCTATGAACATCACTTCAGAAATAGCTGATACTTTTCGCTTGTTAGTTGGTTTTCCACAAATACTTATAGTTGATGATTGCCCCGATATTTCCGCTCGAAATCTGCGCTTTTTCACCGGCGCACTCGACGAAATCGGCGTCACGTATCACGCGCATAAGACCGCCGGCGGGGAACTTCCCGCGAATATGAGCGATTTTGGATTACTGCTCTGGTTCACCGGCAACGACACATCAGGCACAGCTATCGACGAGGACGACGCCGTCAAACTCGGCGAATATCTCGACGGCGGCGGCAAAGTCATACTCACCGGCCAGAACATGACTGTGCAATTTGACGAGACCTTCCTCGACCGACACTTCGGTGCTGTGCATAAGGATGTCGCCGGCGCGTTGAGTATAAACGGCATCGAATCCCCCATCCTTCGGGGTTCGGAGAGAATTTTCCTCTTTGGCGCACCCGGCGCGGGCAACCAGCGCAAACCGACATCGATAACCACCACGCGCGGCGAGCCTATCGCAAGCTACCAAAACGGCGACACCTGCGCCGTCGTCCACGACAACGGCATCTCGCGAACGGCACTTTTCGGCTTCGGGCTTGAGGCCGTAAGCGGCGCGGTTTCTTCGGTTTCACTGCCGGAGCTGATGGCTCGCCTTATGAACTGGTTCGACATCCCGACAGGGATCGAATCGTCGCGCGCATTGCCGGAGGACATCGCAGTGATCCGGGTTTCGCCGAATCCATTCAACGCCGCTGTCAAGATAGAAATGGAGTATCCAGTTGGGGCGCGCGATGCCTCGCACACCAGTGTCGTAATCTTCGACATCTCAGGACGCCTCGTCAGGTCTTTCGATATTGACCCGACAAATCCTTCGTTAATCTGGGACGGCTTAAGCGAAGACGGCGTCGAAATGCCGTCGGGGACTTACCTTATAAGAAACACGACTGGCGGAAAAACCATACACGGCAAGGCGGTTCTAATTCGATGAGCGAAATTTCGAACAGACTCGAGTTCGCAAAATTTCTCGCGCTCGACGCGGGTGAAATATTGCTGGAGCACTTCGGCAAACGCATTGACGGCAACATGAAATCCGAGCGCGAGGTTGTCACCGAGGCGGATTTGCGCTCGGAGGAGTTCATCCTCAAGGCTATCGACGAGAAATTCGGCGAGCCGGTGCTCAGCGAGGAATTCAACCCGGAGACGACCAGCGACGGCGCGCTCTGGATAGTCGATCCCCTTGACGGCACGAACAATTTTGCGATGGGCTTCCCGTTTTTCGCCGTCATCATTGCGTTTGCTGTGGGCGGCAAAACCCAACTTGGCGTGATCTACGAGCCGATTCGCGGCGAACTTTTCTGGACAGACGGCGAGTCAGCTTTCCTCGGCGACGAGCGCATTTTTGTCAGTGAGACGGCGCGGCTGGGCGACTGCATGTGCGCCACGGGGTTCCCTTATCTCCGCGAGACGGGACGACACTCGAACCTCGAAAAATTCGTCCGCGCGGCCATGTCCGTCCGTGGGATTAGGCGCGCGGGGAGTGCCGGTCTCGATCTCGCTTACACTGCGGCAGGTCGCTTCGATTTTTACTGGGAGCCGGGTCTTAAACCGTGGGACATCGCGGCGGGGGAGTTGCTTGTTCGATGTGCGGGCGGAAGGACCTCGGATTTATCGGGAGACCGTTGGGAATTGGGCGTTGGCGAGATTTTCGCCGCAAACCAGAAGATTTACAACAAGGCGTTGACCATTATATCCAGTGGATAGAAGAACTTTCAAGCAACGCATTATGCTCTTTCTGGCGGGAACTTTGCTCCCTGCCGTTATTTATCTACTTGGCGCGACATGGCGCGTGAAAATTATTGGCAAAGAGCACGAGGAGTCAGCTGGGAAGCCCTTGATATGGGCGTTTTGGCACTCGCGCATGTTGCCGTTGGTATTCGCATATCGGAGGCAGGGCATAGTCGTGCTCGTATCGCGAAGTTTCGACGGCGAGATAATCTCGCGGGCAATCGAGGCCTTCGGCTTTCGCACCACGCGCGGAAGCTCGTCGCGGGGAGGTTTGCGAGGGTTTCTGCAGATGATAGATGAACTGAAAAACGGCGCACTCGTAGCTTTCACTCCCGATGGCCCGCGCGGCCCCGCGAAAGTGGTGAAGTCGGGAGTCGCGGGAGCATCGATAAAATCCGGAGCACCGGTGATACCTGCCGAAGTGATAGTGAGATCGAAGTGGACACTTAATACCTGGGATGAGTTCATTATACCTAAACCGTTTTCGTTCATTGATATAATGCTATCAAAACCCATTTATCCGGAGGGCAAAGACATCGATGAACTCACTTCGATTATTCAGAAACGGTTCGACGAAATGACTGCAAATTAATATACAATAATTAGATACATGATACTTGTTTGGAACATACTACTCGCGCTCGCGATTCTCGTGCTCTGGCCGCTTGCCATTATCTTCGCAATTCTCGGCAAGCACCGCCTTCTGTGCAGGCTTGGGTTTGTCCCAAAGTCCTATGGCAAGAGCGTTTGGATACATTCTGCGAGCGTTGGCGAGGCGGGCGTTTCCGCGTCGATTCGCGACATGTTAAAAGAAATCGACCCGACAGTCAATGTTTTTATGACAGCAACAACGAAGATGGGGCTTCGTCGCCTGAAGGCGATATCTGCTCCGAACGACAGATTCTGCGCGTTTCCGCTGGATTTCTATCCATTCACCGCTTTAGCATATAACCGTAATAAGCCCGACTTATTAATTGTCGTTGAAACGGAATTTTGGCCTAATTTGTTGACAATCGCCAAGAAACGCGGAATTCCCGCTATTCTCGTCAATGGAAGAATATCACAGAAAACCGTTTTTTGGGCGAAACGTTTTCCAAGAACATTTCGCAAAATTTCGGATTGCTTCTCAGCTTTTATGATGAAATCTGAAGACGATGCTAATAATCTCATCTCTGCGGGAGTTCCGCCCGAAAGAATTCAGACGCTGGGCAACTTGAAATTCGCCGGAATCCCCGCAAACATCGAGCCTATAGCGAATTTCGGCAGACCAACCGTTGTTTTCGGGAGTGCGCGGCCGGACGAATTCGAGGCCATCGCCGAGGCGTGCATTTCGATAAAATCGGAGTTCCCGGAAGCCCTTTTTATCTTTGCGCCTCGCCATCTCAACACCGCTCCGCAGGCGCGGTTGTCTCTCGAAAAGCATGGTTTGAGCGTTGTCCGCCGAACCACCAACACTTCGCCCGAAAATGCCGATGTATATCTCATCGACACGATTGGCGAGCTTCTCGGGTTCTATGCGTCCTGCGATGTTGCCTTTGTGGGCGGGACTTTGGCAGACTATGGCGGCCACAATCCCTTGGAGCCGGCGTTTTTCGCTAAGCCCGTTGTTTTCGGCCCGTTCAGCTCGTCGAACCGCGAGGCGTATGAGCTTCTTCTCGATGGCGGCGGCGCAATCGAAGTGAACGACGCAGAGTCCCTATCTATCGCAATCTGCGGCCTTCTGCGGGATTCACAAACGCGCGAGGAGATGGGCATTACCGCTAAGAAATTACTCGACGGCATGGGCGAAGTCGCATTGGCATATCGTAGAGCCATCGAGGAGTGGGTTTCACGATGAAATGGCTTCTCGCGCCGTTGTCGTGGGCCTTTGCCACTATTAGCTTCCTTCGCTGGAAGCTCTATCGTGCGGGCGTTTTACGCCAGAAGAAAGCTTCCGCGCCGGTGATTTCCGTGGGGAATATCGCTATGGGCGGCACCGGAAAAACTCCTTGCGTAATTTGGCTCGCCCGGAGGCTCACAGATGCCGACTTTTCGCCTGTCGTTTTGACGCGCGGATACGGAAGAACGCACAAGGGCAGAACAGTGCTCCAAGGTGATGCCCTGACGGCGCGTCTCGCCGGCGACGAACCTTCCCTGATGGCCGAAAAAATCCCCGACGTTCCCATCGCCGTCCACCCCGACCGCCTTGGATCGGCCCGCGAGGTGGGTGTTTGCGAGGGCAGGGTCTTCATCCTCGACGACGGCTTCCAGCACCTCAAACTCGCGCGAGACTTCGATATAGTGCTTCTTCTCGCGCACGATCCATTCTCGGGCGGGCGTTTCTTCCCGCTCGGCGGCCTTCGAGACGGCCTCTGGCGGCTTCGGGAAGCCGACGCTATCGTTGTTGTTGGCGAAGGCGGAATTCCTCCCGAACTTCGCTTTCTCGCGCCCGATGTGCCTGTATTCACAGCGGTAAAATCCTTCACGGGCGTGAAAACGCTTGCGGGCAAAACTGTCGAGAGCAGGGTGCTCGAAACCTCACCAGTATTAGCTTTCGCGGGAATCGGCTCGCCGGAGAGCTTTGCCGAGACTGTCCTCGCGACAGGTGCGGAACTCCGCGATTCCGTCTGGTTCCGCGACCATCACCGATACACAATTGCCGACATCCGCGAAATAGAGCGGCGCGCGGAGGAATGCAACGCCGATATTCTCGTCACGACCGAAAAAGACGCCGTCCGTTTGGCGGGCATTACCCCAAGACTCGAAACTTATGTTTTATCTATCACTATGAATATCAATGAACAAGATAATTTGCTTAAACTAATTATTGATAGAATTAAAGCATCTAAAGG
>DSAF01000196.1 GCA_011388305.1 Candidatus Zixiibacteriota bacterium
AGCAGAAGGTAAACATCGCCCGAACCATAGTGCACGACCCGCCGATATTGGTCTTCGACGAGCCGACCGTCGGTCTCGATGTCATGGTGGCGCGTAGCCTCACAGACTTCATCCTCGGCCTAAAAAAGACCGAGAAGACCGTCATCTTCAGCACGCATATCATGCGCGAGGCCGAGCGCCTCTGCGATAGAATCGGCGTTATCCACGAGGGCAAGCTCCTCGCCGTAGGCACGCTCGATGAGCTTCTCGCCCAAACCGGCAAGGACAACCTCGAGGACGCTTTCTTCGCGATTGCCGGAACCGAGGTGATAGCGATATGAGAGCGAAGGCCATAGGCATTATCTTCAAGAAGCAGATAATCGAGCTTCTTCGCGACAAAAGGGCGGTTTTCGTCATATTTATTCTGCCGATTTTGCTCTATCCCTTGATGATTGTGGGCTTCGCGCAGATGTCGATTTTCCTCATGGGCAAAATGATGAAGGAGCAATTCCCCGTCGCCATCGAGAACTCGCATTCTGCGCCGGAGCTTTTCGCGCTTTTCGAAGCGGACACGCAACTCAACATCATCTCGCCTGCAGATATCGATTCCGCGCTCGAAGCCGGGGATATCCTCGCTCATGTAATATTTGCGGAAGGCCTCGAGATGCGCATCGCCGAGGGCCGGAGCGACTCGATAATTATTCGCTACGACGGCTCGAAGGAACGAAGCGATTTTGTTCTCTCGCACATCTCGGAAATAATCTCCGGTTACGAGAAGGACATCGTCACCGCGCGTGTGACGGCCGCCGGCCTCGATAGCTCGGTGACGGAACCCATCAATTCGCGGCGCGAGAATATCGCGTCGAAAGAGAAGATGGGCGGCATGGTGTTCGGGCGGATTCTCGCGATGATACTCGTTCTGATGGTCATCTCTGGTGCCTATTACTCGTCTATCGACATGATTGCCGGCGAAAAAGAGCGCGGCACGCTGGAAACATTGCTCGTCTCGCCCGCCGGACGAATGGAAATCGTCTTCGGGAAATATCTGACGGTCTTCGTCATGGCCATAGTCAACGCTCTGCTCAATCTCGCCTCGATGGGGCTGACATTGAGCGTCGGGCTTGGCATGATGGGCGGGGACATAGGCCAATTCCTCGCGCTGTCTATCGCCCCGGCGACATTGACGCTGATTCTTCTGCAACTTCTTCCGTTGGCGGCGCTGTTCTCGGCGATATTCTTGGCGGTAAGCTCATTCGCGAAAAGCTACAAAGAGGCGCAGTCATACCTCACTCCGATTTTCATAGTCGGGCAACTTTTTGCGATGTCCGCAATTCTCCCGGGGCTGGACATCAACTTCGGCCTTGCATTTGTGCCGGTGATGAATGTCTCGCTGTTGATAAAGAAACTCATGGTCGGCCCTGCGGGACTAGTCAATTTCGCGGTAGTGTGGACTTCGACGGCCGTCTTCGCTTTGCTTGCGCTCAGATGGGCGGCGGGGATAATCTCCAATGAGGAAGCGCTCCTTTCGGACTCCGGCGGCGCATCGCTTTCGAGGTTCTTCGCACACGGCAAGAAGCCTGTGTCCACGGCGCACGCAGGCGCTATCGATTCCATTATCCTGTTTGCCATTGCCGTAGCGCTTCTAATATGGATCGGCGCGCCGCTTCAGCAAAAAGACATAGTTCTCGGGCTGTCCGTCACGGAGATTGCGCTGGTTGCGCTTCCGGCGCTATTATTCGCAAAACGAATGAAGCTCAATATTCGCAAGACTTTCCGCTTCAACAAGATAGAGCTAATTCCAACGCTCGCGATAATCCCTATGGCAATCGCGGGCTTCTTCCTGATGACGCAACTTCAGGTGTTGACATACAAGATAATCCCGTTTCCGACGGAATATCTCGATCTTTTCGAGGGCATGCTCACGCAAATCGCCGCCCTTGGGACTTTCGGGGGGCTTCTGGTGCTGGCGGCTCTCCCCGGCATCTGCGAGGAGCTACTTTTCCGCGGATACATCCTCGACGGCCTCTCGCGGAAATGGGGCGCGGGCGCGGGCGTCGTAGTGAGCGGCGTGCTCTTCGGCGCGTTCCACCTCGACCCGTTCAGGCTCATCCCCACATCGATTTTGGGAATTCTCTTCGGCGCGATAGTCCTTCGGCGCAATTCGATATACTACGGCATGTTAGCGCATTTCATCAACAACGCTTGCGCGCTACTTCTTATGATTTACGGCGGTGCGTTCGCCGAAAGGTTCTTCTCCGAGGAGAGTTTCGCGCCTGCGTGGATGATAATGACAGCCGGGGTTGTTTTAGTGGCGAGCCTCGTTGTTGTTTTATGGAAGCGAACGAAAAAACAGAATACTTTCGATGTCATTGCCCAATAAAGACATAGATATTCCGAAAAGACTCGACCTA
Organism: Candidatus Zixiibacteriota bacterium; assembly: GCA_011388305.1. Lineage (GTDB taxonomy): Bacteria > UBP14 > UBA6098 > UBA6098 > UBA6098 > UBA6098. The sequence continues at coordinate 2,391 of DSAF01000196.1, forward strand.
CTCGGTCTTCCGCGCGAAGAGCTGGAGAAGATGTTCTTCGGCATCGGCGAGCGGCCTTTCCGCGCAAAGCAAATCCTCAAGTGGATTTATCGCCACCGATTCCGAGACTTCGAGCCGATGACGGACATGCCTATCCCCCTTCGCGTCCGGCTCGCGGAGGACTGCTCCATCGGCCGCTTGAAGGTCGCCGATAAGGCCGCCTCCCCCGACGGCGCGACTAAGCTGGCTTTCGCCCTCGATGACGGCGCAATCGTCGAAGCCGTGCACATCCCTGCCGAAGGCAGACACACGGCCTGCCTCTCGACGCAGGTGGGATGCGCGCTGGGCTGTAAATTCTGCGCGACGGGCGCTATGGGCTTCGTGCGCAATCTCACATCACGCGAGATTGTGGGACAGCTTCTCGGAGTCGAGGAGGAGCTGGGCATCGAGCTGACAAACGTCGTGCTCATGGGCATGGGCGAGCCTCTTATGAACTTCGAGGCGGTATCATGGGCGCTGGACTTGTTCTCCGACGACAATGCACTCGCGCTGGGACATCGGCGAACGACGCTCTCGACCGTCGGCATTCCCGCAAAAATCGACGAGCTTCTCGAAAGCGGCCTCAAACCGAAACTCGCAATTTCCCTCAACGCCCCGAACGACAAACTTCGTGCGCAGATTATGCCCGAGGCCGTCAAAATCGCCTCGATTGCCGAAATCCTTGACTCCGCATCGCGATATGCCACCGCCACCGCGCGATGGTTCACCGTAGAATATGTCCTTCTGGGCGGCGTGAACGACAGCATCACCCACGCAGATGCGCTGGCGGAACTTCTTATCGAGCGTCCCTGCAAGGTGAATCTTATCAAATACAATCCCGTCGAGGGCAAAGAATTTCACGCGCCCAAAGACGCCGATGTCGAAAATTTTCTCGGCTACCTATGCTCCGCCGGCCTTACAGCGACTCTCCGCCAGAGTAAAGGAGCGGGAATCTCTGCGGCTTGCGGCCAGTTAGCTTCGAGCATCCGCAGAGATTAGAAGCCACGTCGCCGAGCAGATAGAGTTTTCTGGGTTTGTTGCAATAATTGGATCTCGAAAGAGGTCTAATGATTTGTGGTCTATCGGCCGCAAAGCCCATAAATACGTTTTCTTCAAATGAAAAGTAATTCTCTCCAAATAGAAAGTGAAGTTCTTCAAATGGAAAGTCCTTCTCTTCATTGGCACACCTTTTCCCTTCAAAGGTAAACCTATTTCTGCAATCAGCTCGTAGGGGAGTAATTGTGTGTGCTCCTACAAACGGGCAACCACAAGAGATCGCCCCAAAACTTTCAGGGTGCGGTCATCAGCGCCCACAGCCTAACCCAGCCAGACGAGCGTCATCATTCGGCTGGCAGAGTCGCCGTCTCTGCGATAGCTGGGGAGCCAATTGCAGGCAAAAGAAGAAAGCCCCGAGGGGGTTATTGCCTCGCGCGGGATGCCAAAATTGCCGAGTCTGAGGATGATTTCCTCGGGGAGATCGAGCAGGAACTTGCCATCGCCTTTTGGTTTGGCAGTTTTCGGAAAGCGGACTGCGACATCTGCACCGATTTCATACTCATCGCCCAAAATCCCCGGCCCGAGGATGAAGCGCAAGTTCGACGGGCGGACTTCGGGGTCGCTCAGTGCGAGCGACATCGCGTTCTCGATTATACCGGCGGTGATGGGCTTCCAACCGCAATGGATGACTCCGGCGCATTTGCCAGAAATATCGGCGATGATAAGCGGGATGCAATCTGCGGTGGCGATACCCACGGGAATCCCCGGCGCGGTGACGATGAGGCCGTCGCCGAACGCGCCGCGCGTCTCCTCTGTCACCTTGACGGAATCGATATAATGCACCGTCCCACCGTGCACTTGGCGAAGAACCAGCGGCTCGCTGGGCAGTTCGATGTCTGACCTCTCGAGGCCCTCGGGCATGAGGTCGCCCGGGCCGCGCTCGCAAATAAGCAGTGCGGTCGTCCCGATGTCGCCAAGCGATGTGATTCGCGCCTTAAACAACTGAAAACTCCTTTATCGCCTTAACTATCATTTCAGGTTAACTTCATACAAGCAATTAAAATGCCTAAGGATGGAAAGTCCCCATAAGCGGCTTCAATATGTAAAAGAACCCCTCGTTTCGCAATAAAAAAACGCATTTTGTAAAAATTTCTCATCTCTAATTCGATTGATTGCGTTCGCCAATATGGCTATCGCTGTTTTCGGCGGCAATTCCGGCGATTATTCCCGCGAAGAAAAAAAGCTCCATCGCCACCGACGGCCCTCTCAGAAGGCAATCCAACATCTCGCCAATCGCGACAGCGACCGTTGCCCATAAGAATCCATAACTCATAGTTTTAGGAAATGCTTCTTGAGACTTTGCACCAATTATTGCCATCCAAATGAAGCAAATAAGAACGCCTATCAACAACATCAGCCCCGGCAGGCCCAACTCCGCGCCCACATGTAAATACATGCTGTGAAGGTGTCTTTTCTTGAGATAACCGCTCTCCAGTTCGAGATTTTCATCTGCCATGCGGTCGAAATATGATTTCGCATAAGGAACTTGCCCCGGCCCGATGCCGGTTAGTGGACGATCCTCGATAATCCATAACGCCATGGTGGCGTTGTTTTTGCGGAACACATAGCTCGGATCGTCCGTGCCGGTTCGCCGGATTCTCTCATGAATAATATTTGCCGATAATGAAACGATAACCCCAAGTGCAACGGCTATCACTACTAATGCAATCGCGAGCTTGCGTTTTCGATTGGTGAAAATAGCATGAAGCGTCGCACCGAAAATGGAAATTGCCGCCGCAAACCAAACGCCCCTGCTTCCGGTGAGAACTATCATCACGAGCAATATAGTCGCGAAAAGCCCCAGGCCGATGGTTTGTTTTAGTATATTTTTAGGATTTAAGAACAATGCGAATACGAAATGGAATGCTATAAGAAGCAACGTTCCAAATCGGATATGACTTTGAAACCCCTTAAGAAGCCCCTCGTTGCTCAATCGGTAAACATCGATCCACCCTAAGAGGGCTATCAGCGACATGAGCGCGACCAAGAGCATAGAAAATAGCCATATCATCAGGATAGTTTTTCTGTGTTCGGGCTTGGCTTTCAGGCCGATTAGGAAGAAGATAGCCCAATGTGCAAAATATGTGAACACAGTCGTTAGGGCGAATTTGGCATTGTAGGCAACAAACAAAGATAAAATTAGCCCACATATCAAGAAAATCCCCAAAAAAATCATGAGCAATTTCTGCGGACAGGAGCTATTATTGAAACTGAATGATGTGAATGGAAGGAATAGAAGGCCGACAAATCCGGCAAAATATGCTCCTACATGACCCCATGGAGCTATCGCCGCGAAAAGCAATGCGCTTAATGCCAATCCGGTAGAAACTATCTTTTTAGCAGGGTGAATATTCTCTGCCATGTTATTAGCAATAATCTTTTGAAGCAATCAAACTATTGGACAAAAAGACCTCCCCTCCCCAAATGGGGAGGGGAGGTTGTCTCGGCCGATATGCCGGTTTTTTGCTATTACGGCATATGATATCTTGCGTAAACGGTCATCACCAAGGTCTCGGCGCCGTAACCGGCCGTGCTGGCACTGGGGCTACCGAACTGCATCCAGAGGTTTTCCTTGTTATCCGCACCGGAATACGGTGGCGGAAGAACATTCACACCGCCGGGGCCGAAAATGGATGTCGTTGCCCAGGTGATTTCAATGTCTTTCACCCAATCCAAGACCGGACTGAATGTCGTGGGCGGTTCAGGAGCGTCGTTGAGATGGACATACAGAGAGTATCTGTTGACACCGCGCATAATTCCCGCGCGCCACGGCCCTGAATCCCGCATGGCGAAGCCCAGATCCAACGGGACATTGCCATCATTTTCGAAGACAATCAGCTCGTCGGATTCCATTGTAGCAGTCGCGAAAGTAGTAATCTCGCCAACATCCCAGAAGTTCGGCGTAACCGAGAATGCCAGAATCACCGTATCTACGTCGAAATATGCCGTGAACGTGGCGGGCGCATCTAGCGGGCCAACCATATGAACCCTCGCGCCGCCGTCGCTCCAGTCTGTGAACCTCCATACGGTGTCCGGATCGGCTGTGAACTCAGCGATATTGAACTCGCTAACACCGATATACGGCGACATTCCAGTTGGACCCCAATGATCATAGGCCGTAACATCACGGATAGTATCGCCGTCAATGGTGAAGTATCCGTATGTATGCGGTGGCTCTTTCACAAGGCGCATGAGTATCTTCGGGTCGTAGTTCGCCCTGTAGGAAACCGCATTGCGAATCGAGTCCGTCGTGATGAACGGTTCGTCCGGAAAATCGAGCGGATCTCCTGTGACTGTCCAGTCGCGGAAGAAATAGCGTATCGTGTCATCCACAGGAACAAGGCTCGAGTCGGGCGTCGAAACGCCAATATCGTGCGGCGGTCCGGGCGACCACCAGAATACTTTGGCGGCCGCATCCCAGAATGTGTCGCCATCGGCGTATATGAAGCCCCACGTGTGCGGCGGACTCTTCGCGATGACGGCCATATACTGGCTCGTATAATAGGCAATGAACAGCGAGTCCGTATCGGTTATCGGGCCAACGCGATGCTCGCGTGGCAATGCGTCAGACCACCTACCAAAGGTGAACAATTGACCGAGTTCGGTTGTGTCTTGCTCCGAAACGGCAATATCATGATAACTGCCCAGCGCCCAATAGCTTGTATAGATGGCGGTCGAGTCGATAAGAATGTCATCGACCGAAATCCACCCGACGTTGTTAATTATTGGATCCTTCTCAATCCTAACGAAGATCGCCGGGCCGTAGTGCGCGGTAGCATATACCGGCTCGTCCATCACCACCCAAGAGTGGAAAATGAGCGTGTCGCCATGATCGACGGTATCCGGCTCGATAGACCAGTTTATGAACCCGAAATACTCACCGCCCTCGAATATCGGCGTCTCGCAGGAGAAGAATGCCGTATCTCCCTCATCGTGCCATCCGCCGCCCTCGAAAACGGGATCGGTCGTGATGCCGTCATATAATAATGTAAGGAAGAACTGGCCTGTCCAATTCCATGTGAGGTCGGTATGCTCATCGATGACGAATTCTATGTGTGTGAACGAGTCCGTCGAGTCAACTGCGCCTTCGATATCGAAACCCGTGCAGAAGTATCTGCTAACGCTGTCAACTTCGTCGAAGGGATTAACCGTAGCAACGACTGTAGTATATAGCGGCCAATATGTCGTTCCCCAAGGCGTTGGCGAGCCGTGCTCACTGTGCACAATGAGTCTCGCGACAGTATCACCCCACAGCCAATGCCAGTTCAATACGCTCGGCTCGTAAATGACGAACTGAATCGAGTCCTGAGGGCTCCAGAACGGCGCGCTACCAGAACCGGTCATGCCGATGCAATACATGCTGTCGTCATGAGTCGGCGACCATACGGGGTTGTCTGTGATGAAGGCGACAACGGTATCGCCCTCATTATACCAATGTGTTCCCACAGGCGGAACGGGTGAATCCCATCCGCCGGCACCGGGGCCTTCATTGGTAACGTTGAACGCATATTGCATAGCCCAATTCCAAGTGATGGTCGCATCAGAGCGCATCGAGAACGAATCTATCCAGTTCGTGTCTCCCGAAAGAGGAGCCGCGCCCGTGCCTGTCCAGCCTACGCACTTCGCCCGGAGATCCGGCGCTACGACAACAGCTGAATCCACGGTCGCATGAGGCACCCAGTCAAATGGCGCCCAATAGGTGGTTCCGTATGGCCAAGGCGAACCGTATGCCGAATAGACTGTCAGCCTATATGCCTCGTTGCTCCAGCGCCACGTGAGGCCGGAATTCATCGTGATATTGAAGCTGAAGTCCGTGTGCGGATCGGTCGCCGGCAGATTGCCGTAGCCGTTATAGCCGAGACAATACATCGTGTCCGAGCCAGTCCAATATGGATGGTCGCGCATCTCGCCGCTGATATACGCGCCGGCACTGTATGTGTAGATTCCTTCATCCGGCTCGGGGTCGCCGTATCCACCCGGGTTGACAACCTCGAAGAAGAACACGGTTGACCATTCCCATTGAATCCACGAATCTTCGCAAATGTAGAAGGCAACTTCATTCGAATCACCCAAATGCGGGACGCTTCCAATGCCGCGCCAGCCGATGCAATCTATACGCTCAGTGCCAACCCAAACGAAGGGATTGACCCACGCATAAACGGAATCGCATATTCTCCACGCGGTAGTGCCGTATGGCAAGGGCGAGCCGTGAGCGCTCGTGACGGTGAGAAGCGCAACGCTGTCGCGCGGCAACCACTCCCAAGTCACCTGCGAAGGCTCGTCGAGATGGAAGCCGAAGTCAATCTGCGGAGATCTCTCAGGCGCAGAACCCTCGCCGTGGTATCCGATGCAATACATCGTGTCCGTGCCCGTCCATACGGGGCTTGTGACATTGCCCCAAACCGAGTCGCCGACAGGATACCAGTGATCGCCATCGAAAGGAATGGGATCGCCATAAGTCGAAGGTATGCTTGCGATTCTCAAACGATATTGATGTTCCCATTGCCATGTAATCGATGAAGTATCGTAAATCACGAAACTTAATAAATGATCATCGCCCTCGCGCGGGGCATCGCCGGTGCCTAACCAGCCCTTGCAAACCCAACGCTCACCGTCGATTCCGTCGTATGCCGGAGAAGTCACCCAAGCGGTGATTTCCGTGCCCGGAACCCAATATGTTGTATCTGAAGGCTCTGGGTCACCGTGATCCGAATAAACATACAGCGGAACCAGAAGGCTCGACCAGTTGAAGAATATCGAACAAGCACTCGTAGCGTCGAAATCGAGATCGAGCGATGTTCTGTCCAATCCGTCGAGAGCACTACCGATACCCGTCCAGCCGTCGCAGAAGACAATGCTGTCTCCGCCGCCGACTGCCTCGATAGTGTCGATATACTCGACTCTAATCATCACATTTGCGCCGCCAGGAATCCATTTTTCATCAACGGGATCGAGATTTGTCCAAGTGATGCCGTGGTTGAGCGAAATCTGAGGATTATCGTGCGGGCACTCGACATAGACGCGATATTCCGGTTGCCACAGCCATTCGATTGTGCCGGAGGTGTTCATCGTTAGCGAGCATACATTAGCCGAGCCGATAGTCGGAACAACACCTGTTCCCCTCCAGCCCGTGTTTTTCCAGCGAATGCCCGCGTCAACATCGGAAAGGTCATATAATGATGTCTGCGCCACTATCTCGGAACTGCGGAGATAATATGTCCAACTTCCCGCAGGAGGAATACAAGCGCCATGGTCTGAGAAGACATAGAGACTCTCGACTTCGCTGACATCTACCCAAACCCAATTGAGCGAACAAGGTGAAGAGATGCTTAACGGGAAATACGAACCAGATCCCGTGGTTGGGAATCCGCCCAGGAAGAACTCATAGCCTACACAGCGCCAATCGCCGTCCACCGGGTCAACGTTCGGGTCAACATCCGTGAATTCATCGAACCAGTGGACTCCGACGGGGGGCTCGGGGTCGCCGTGGGCGCTGGTCACGGCCATGCGAAGCTGACGAATGAACTGCCAGCGAAGTTCTCCGCTGGACGTCATAGTCAGCTCGACCCAGTTCGTGTCGTCGCCCGGGTCGGCGGGGCCGGTGCCTATATAGCCGTCACAGCGATAGCGCGTGCCGCCCATATCGGATGAAAATTCATTAACTCTGAATGTGTCCACTGTGAAGGGGACATAGTAATGAAGACCGGCGGGCGGATCGGGCGATGCCATGGCCATAATCCATTCATACGGATCAGAAGTTACGTAGAACTCATATTGGTCGCCCCACATCCATGTAATTCCCGAAGGCTGTTCTACGACGACATACACCCAGGGAAGCACACCGTCTTCGAGACTACCATAGCCGAGATAGCCCGTGCAATAGAATGCTCCATCCGGCGAGGTGACGGTCGCGTGGAGGGTGTCGCCGTCCCACACCCAATGCGAGCCGATGGCCGGACTGGGCGAGCCGAGCGAGGAGTCCGTCGATTCGACGGTGAATCTCCACTGTTTGCGATATACCGCAGTCGCGGTGTATGGCCGCCTCATCCAGATTGTCGTTCTCGCGTTGGTGGCGGTGCCGAAATCACCCTCCTCTGGCGTGCTCTCCCAATGGCTGAACACATAGCGAAGCGTGTCGGTTTCCCCAATAATCGAATCGGTGACTATTGGAGCGAACTCTCCAGAATCATACCAACCTGAACCGCTCTGAACTGGGACATGGCCGTCAGTTCCAGTGTAATCGACAATCAGGCGGAATTGATTTTTCCAAGTAGCGCGCTCGGTAATGGGGTTGTTCATAACAACATCGGCCGAGCTGTCTGGGCCGGTATAAGAGCCAACGCCGGTTCCCTCCCAGCCGTCGAAGATGTAACGAATTCCGCCGGCCTCGGAGCCTATTGTCGGAACGCCGAAGTTCGCGGTCGCGCCTGCGGGATACCATCCGCCGCCCCATGGCACGCCATACTCGGAGATTATCTCGAGATAGTATTCTTTGTTGAAGAACGCCGTGAACGTCGTATCGCTAATCGGGAAGACATCGTGGCAGGTGTCGCCGCCGTCCGACCAGTGCGTGAACACATATCTCGTATGGCCAAACTCTTGCGGCGTAACCGCGCAGATGTGGTGGTCTGTTGACGGTGCCCAGCCGAGCGGGAAGCCGCTGGGGACAGTGTCGCCATCGCCTACGACGAAGCCATATCCGAAGTCGTTCTCAAGAATGACCGTGACGACATTGCCGTATCGAATGAAAGTATTGAAGGCCTCGACCACGGGGTCAAAGACTCTCGGATCTCTCGCGACCCATCCGAGCGATGTGAATTCGCCCATCCAGAGAGGGCTACCGCAGTCCGCCCAAGGCGAATACAGGCCGGCAAGGTTGGCTTCTGCAGTGCGAGAGCCGCCCACATAGAGCGTCTCGCAATATGTCGGGTTCTCGGGCAAATACGGCCCGATGAGCGTAATCTCCGGCTTCCACTGATGATAAGCGCCGGGCTGATACGGCCCAAGACCGTCAACCACGCCGGTCGGTCCCATCGCGGTGATGTCCCAGCGTTCTCTTGAGGAGATGTTCTTCGGATCTTCATATTCGTAAACGCTTCCGCAGTCTGCCCAAGTCGTAAGCTCGGTCGCTCCGCCAGCGTTTGTGCCCCCCATCCAGCGTTGCACGAGATTGAAACTCGGAACGGGATGCGTGCAATCGGTATCGTTCATGCGCCGAGGCGTGCGGAAAGTGGCCTTATACTGGTAATAGTATACCGGCGCGACAATCGGCGAGAGCACCAGTCCATTAGGCTCCGGACAGAACCAACGCTCCACCGCACCCGGGTCGGACGGTATCGCCGGTGTGTATTCATATTCTCCGCGAACATTCGCCCAGTGGACATGATCGGTGAAGCCCACGTTCGTCAGGTCGAAATACTCGAAAGTAAACGCTACTGACGGGATGTCCGTCACGCCGCAGGCTGGCGGGTTGCCAATCTCTGTGGTGAATGTGGCGTAATATTGGTTGTAATACATAAGGTCGTATGTATTGCCCGGCACAGGCGGCGTCACGCAGAAGTCCGTGCCCTCCGGGTTCAATATCCATCGCTCGACAGCATCCGAGCCAGAGCTAATTCCGTCGATGCAAATCTCCGTTCCCGGATCGTGATAGATAATATGATAGCCGGTGCTAACTTCGCGGGAAATAAGGACATCCATGCTCCAATAGGTCAGCGTGAGCGTGCCGCCCATCGGGTTGGCCAGCGTGTCGTGGAGGAAAACATTGAAGTTCGTCCGCCACCATTTCACGCCGTTGTAGTAAATATCGCCGCTCGGGTCGCTCCATGTGTCCCACCAGACGACATCCATACGGCGAATCGAATCGGAAAGGAAAAGCCCAATCCCCGGCCATAGCTGGTCGAAAGAGCCGGGATGCTGGTTGACTTTGTATTGATCCGGACGGAGCGTCGCGCCGCCGTCTTCAGACCACACGGAATAAATATCCGTATCGATATGCCGCTCATCCGACCATACGAAGAAAGTATTCTGCGCGTCATCGAGGCGAATGCGCGGCTCCCAAGCGTCGTTGCTCGTCACCGCAATAGGAGTCGGCGACGGCCATGTCGAACCACGGTTAGTGGTTCGGGCATACCAAACATCGTATCCCCATCCGGAAATGGATGTAATTCCCGCGCGCGTGTTGCCGGCTGAATCTACCGCCAACCCCGCCGGAACGGGATATCCGTCGGCTACGTATTTATCAAGATAATTTGACGGCGAGTAGAACGGATTTCGCACCTGTCTATACCATGAAGTGGCCGACCCCAAGGATAAAATGCCCGTAGCTGTGTATATACAGTGCAATGTTGCGCCGGAACCAGAGCCTTCAATATCACTCGCGGTAAGTGAATTGTCCATGAACCACTCAGCGATAATCCTGTGCTCGGAGCCGAAACTGCCGCCGTGGTTTATCGAAGCCCTCATACACGATATATACCACGTGTAATCCAGCCAGAACGGGGGTATTCCCTCGAATAGAATTATCAAGATAATCATGATGACGATGGACATAATATGCCCCTCGTCGGCCTGACTGTAATAAGTAATCGCTACATTGCCGTTGGGATCGACGCTGATGTCCGCGCCGCCTTCATCGTAGTCGAAGCGGAGAACGATTAAGTTGATGTCCCTATTCGCGATTGCCTGATAGTGGCCGAAGGTCGAGCCGCCGGTGTTTGAACGGCAGTAATAGACATCGCCCTCCAGAATTGTATCCGTGTAGAGATAGGTGCCCGTCTCGAGGTCATAGACATCGTGATAGTGAATCTCCATGTAGTTATACACAACATGAACCCTCGCCGATGCACCCGTGCCCCAAACTGCAACTCGTGGGGAATAGTTTGTGCCGACAGCATCCACGGCTATCGCCGTTGACCAAGTCGAACCGCCGTCGGTAGATTTGGAGAACATGATGGCATTCGCGCTTGCGGATACTTGCTCGCCCCAGACGGCGTAAATCGTCCCGTCGTCGCCGGTGACGACGTGCGGTTGTCTCTGCGGACGAGCACTGGGAATACTCACCAGCACGTCTTCTGCGCGGAAACGCTCTGCCGATCCGGGGGTGTCGGGTGAAGGCGGTGAGGGCCTGGCGCTGGGCGGCATCGAGCGTGAAGGCTCTATGCGAACAGGCGCGGGGGGAAGCTCCGGCAAAAACGCCGCCGCCTCCTCCGGGAACTCACGCGGGTCTGGAAGTTCATGGCGACGGAAACCGTTCGCCGCCATCTTCTCGGTCATGTTTTTCGGCCTTTGATAATCTGGGTCGAGAACGAAGACCTTGTTCGATGTGCCCGAATGCTTGCGGGCGGAGTGCGCCATCTTGACCTCATACGGATCGTCGGAGACTTCGACGGCAAAGAGACTTCCAACTACAAGCCCTAAAAGAGCTAACAATAAAACAAATCTCACGCGGTTTAACATCTATACCCCCTAATTCTTAGCTTTGAGAATAGGAAACTGCAATAATTCCATTTTAACCAATCAATATATTACATTCAAATGACAAATCAAGGC
>DSAF01000163.1 GCA_011388305.1 Candidatus Zixiibacteriota bacterium
GAGGCCGGAAAGCGGCGAAATGTCAATAATTTCCAGTTGGTTGTCGCTCAAGTCCAATTCAATTAGGCGGGAGCAATTCGCGATGAAAGACAAGTCGATTGAGGCAAAATTGTTCCCCTTCAAATACAAATATTTCAGTTCGTTGCAATCATTGAAGGGGGATAAATCTTGCGATGTTAGATTATTGTTCGATAAATCTAAATTTACGAATTTTCTGCAGGTGCCAATCGGGGACAAATCCACAAACTCCAGCTCGTTATCAGCAAGAAGTAGCGTCTCGAAGTGCGGAAGGTTCGACAGCGGAGAGAGGTCGATAGACGATAAACGGTTTCCGGAGAGGTTGATATGTTCGAGCGAATTAAACCCCGCCAATGGCGAGAGGTCGATTTCTGCGAGATTATTATTATTTAGAAATAGCCAGCGTAGTGTCTTGCCGTGAATCTCGATTCCATCGAGGCAGTTCGCAGAGGAGAGACCCATAGAACTCAGATAAAGCCCCAGCACGCATCCCGAAGCGCTCCGAGTGATACTCCCTTCGGGAATTTCGATGCCGCCAATAAAAACCGGCTCGCCCGGATCGCAGGCGATGTCGCCCACGAAAACCTCGATAGAAACCGATTCCGATTCCGCGCCCGCGTGCCCGATGGCGATTATGTCGTAAAACCCCGGTTCCAACGACGAGATGTCGAAGCTCATCATATAGGGTTTTGTGCTATCCACCGCAAAATCATCATTCCAGCGAATCTCGACGAAATCGAGCGCTGTGTCGGCCTCCACCGATACCTTCAAGAATTGATAAACCGTATCGCCATCCCACGGGCGAGTAATCTCGACTACGAAGGCCGGAGGATCGGGGTCTGGGTCGGGATCGGGGTCGGGATCCGGGTCGTCGCCGTTTACGGGCTTCTTCTCGCAACCAAGAAGCGCGATGAGACCGATGAACACAAGTGCAATCCCTATTTTTTTCAGCAAGTAACCCATAAAAAAACCCCTATATCATACGAGTTATTAAACTTACAAAACCAAAATCAAATGTCAAGACATATTTCTCAAAGAGTTCAAATAACTTTCTTTATGATGCACATGAAGTGCCATTTTTTCAAATTTCTTATTAAACTTGTGTTATTAAGCCATAGCAAATTTTTGCATTGACATTGTCTGAATGGTGGAGTATAATATTGGACTTTGAAGCCAAATATAGCGAATGTTAAGCCACTGAAACAGAAAGGAAGCTATGAAATTCATCAGGACAGCATTAGTTATCGCTCTCATCACCTCTGGAGTTCTCGCGTGTTTCGATACATACCTCTTTCTCGCCGAGAGACCGATGGTATATCCCGCGAAAACACTCGCATTCGATGGTTTCGGGGAATACTCCGTCAACGAATCGAAGAATCCCGCCGAGGACGAATTTCTCATTAGCTTCAATGCATTTTATGGCATAGACGGCAGGCTCTCGCTCCTTCTTGGCGGCGGTTCGTCGGAAAAAGGGCGCGGCGAGTTCGCGTTCGACGAGATTTGGCTTGGCGCAACATACAATTTACTCTCACGCAAAGACGGCGCATACACGCTCGATGCAATGGCCGCTTGCGTGAACAATTTCGATGAGAAAGAACTCGCTCTCGAAATCTCCGCCCCAAATATCTTCCACTCACGCGGCCTGACCCTCGTCGCGCATCCGGTGATGGAAGTCATTCCATCCGAGGGCGATGTGAGCTTCGGCGCGCATTTCGGCCTTTTCAAGAGCCTCGATAAAAGAGCGGTCTTCGGGATTGGCGCGGAATACATGAGCGCGCAGAGCGGTCCGGTCTTCGGCAATAGAATCGTCGAGGGCGAGACGGCGATGAGCCTGTTTTTCGGCGCGATGATTGGCAAAAATTTCTACATTCAAAATGAATTCGCCAAAGGCCTCGCCAACTCCCGCGATTTCGGCTTCGCGACGACCCTCAAGTTTCTCATCGATATGCGATAGAAACATTTGCGTAGCAAATTCTACCCGAACAGCCCTCCCATGATAGGGAGGGCTGTTTTTTGGCACGGCAATAGCTAATCTCATTAGAAAAAGTCGAAGACAACGCCCACGAAAGGATAACAATGAACCGACACGATGTCACTTTTTTGCAGGAGTTCAAGGGATACCCTTGCGTTACCATCACGCTTCCCACGCACCGCTCGTTTCCAGAGAATAAGCAAGACCCCGTCCGCGTGAAGAATCTCGTCCAAGAGGCCGGCACGCGCCTTCTCGGCGAGTTCTCCAAGCGCGAGGCGCAAACCGTGCTCCAGCGCCTCGAAGCACTCGCCGAGGGCATCGACTATAAGCACCTTCAGGACGGCCTCGTGCTGTGCGTTAGCGAGGACTTTTCGAGCGCATTCAAACTGCCGGTGACAATCCCCGAGCGCGTCATCATCGATGAGGACTTCTTCACCCGCGACCTCGTCTTCGCGCTCAACCGTTCGCCGCGCTATTGGGTGCTCGTCCTCAGCGAACAGCCCACGCGCCTCTTCGAGGCCTGCCGTGACGACCTCTCTGAAATCAAAGACGGCGGATTCCCCATCGTGCACGAAGGCCCCGGCGGCGAAAGACCACTGCCCGGCGGCAGAGGCGTCAATATCGGCGCGTATCGCGACGACCAGCACCGCAACTTCTTCCGGCAGGTCGATGAGGCGCTCGCACCGTTCCTGAAATTCGATCCCCTGCCGCTCGTCGTTGTCGGCGTGGACAGATACATCGCGTTTTACAAGGAAATTTCCGCGCACAAGGACGCAATCATGACCACGCTCACCGGCAGTCATGACAAGACGCCCGCGCACGAGATTGGCGAGCTGGTTTGGCCGCTCGTCAAGGCGAATTTTGCCGAGGAGCGAAGGCAAATGCTCGAGGAGCTGGATAATGCCATCGGCGAGCGCAAGTATGTCTCGACAATCGGCGAAATCTGGCGGGCGGCGCACGAGGGCAGAGGCAGAATTCTCCTCGTCGAGGAGGGCTTCCACTATCCCGCTCGGGTTGACGAAAGCGGCCTGAACATCACCGCCGCCGAGGATTCAACCGCGCCGGATGTCATCGATGACGCAGTGGACGAGATTATTGAGGAGATTCTCGATAAGGGCGGGCGCGTAGTCTTCATGAACGACGGCGAGCTGGAGGCATTCGGCAGGATGGCGCTCATATTGCGCTATTAGCCGTAGTTCCGCACAAATTCGCTCTAAATTCTTCCAGCGGGGCAAATATGCCTTGACCGTTTGAGCCTCGCTGTATATCTTGTTATCATGGCTGTGCTGAAATTTGATAGGGTCGGCAAGGCATATGGCAGAAGCTGGATAGCCCTCTCCGACGTGAGCTTCGCGCTGGATGACGGCGAGTTCGCCTTTCTGGTTGGCTCATCCGGCGCGGGCAAGAGCACACTTATGTCGTTGATTTTCATGGAACAAAGGCCGGACTCCGGCATAGTCGAGGTCGCGGGATTCGACTCGAAAAACATCGGCGACGAGGACATCCCCAAGCTCCGGCGCAAGTTGGGCGTCGTCTTTCAAGATTTCCGCCTGCTCCCCGATATGACCGCCGCGGAGAATGTGGCGTTTGCGCTCAAAGTGACCGGCCAGCCGCGCAAATTCATCAAACAGAGAACTTTCGACCTTCTGGCGAAGATGGGGCTTTCGCACAAGGCAAAGTCATTCCCCCACGAACTCTCCGGCGGCGAGAAACAGCGCGTGGCAATAGCGCGTGCGCTCGCCAACTCGCCGGCGCTACTTCTGGCCGACGAGCCTACCGGCAACCTCGACCCGCGCGCCACCGACGAGCTTATGGACTTGCTCTTCGACATAAACTCGCAGGGCACCGCCGTCCTCATGGCCACGCACGACACCGACCTCATCGACCGCGCGCCGATGCGCGTTCTGGAGCTGGAGAACGGCGTCCTCGTAGGCGATAGGGCGAGGGAAGCGCGATGAGGGCGCTATTTTTTGCGATAGGGCAGGCCGTGTCGTCATTCTGGCGCAGAAGTTTCGTCACTTTCCTCTCGATTGCGACAATCACAATCGCGATGGTCATCCTCGGCGCTTTCATGCTGATTTCATTGAACTTGCGCGGCGCGATAGGTAGCCTCAAGCGGCAGGTTCAGCTGGAATTCTTCCTCATCGACGGCACCACCAAGGCCGATGCTTCGAGCCTTGTCGAGTCGATAAAGTCAGAGAAAGGCGTCGAATCGGTCGATTTCGTCACAGCCGAACGCGCGAAGATAGAGTTCGTCAAAGAATACGGCGAGGAGCTTATCGCCGGCCTTCCGCGAAACCCATTCCCGCCGTCGATTCGCGTCGAGCTATCGCAGGATTTGGTGATGGGCACGGTCGTCGATTCCCTCACGGCGAAATTCGGCGGACACGAGCTTGTCGCCGAGCTTTCCGCGCCCAACCGCATAGCCCACGGCCTCGCGCGAGCCAGTCGAATCTCCCTGACCCTCACCGCGATTTGGGGGATAATCCTCCTCATCGCCGCCACGACAATAATTACGAACACCGTCAAGCTGGCCATCTCCCAGCGCGGCGACAGCATTCGCGTGATGCAACTCGTCGGCGCGTCGCGGAACTTCGTGCGCCTGCCATTCCTCCTCGAAGGCTTGCTTCACGGCCTCGTTTCCGGCGGTCTCGCATGGGGGATTCTCTGGGCACTCACACAGGGCGTGGCATATATTCTACCGGCTATCATCCCGCTCCCACTCCCGCTAAACATCTCGATTGTCCTTCTGGGCGGCCTTTTCGGCGCACTGGGAAGCACAATCGCACTTCGAAGGTATCTTAGGTATTAGGTTATGGGTTTTGGGCAATTGGCGTAGGTTCGCAATGCTTTGCGCCCTCCCAAATTATCAACTTCCGACGCTTCTCACGTCATTGCGAGAGCGAAGGCCGAAGCAATCTCACTATTTCCTGTCATTTCGAGTGTTAGCGATCAATAGGCGAACGAGATTTCTCGTCATTTAACTCCTCGCAATGACAGTAAATAACGACGAGGACACGCCCGTGGGATTCCCTGTTGTCACCGTCTCGACCCGTTTTATTAACGTGGGTGGGCGAATGCGGTTCGCGGCGCTACGGTCTTTTGCTCAAAGTGTAATCGCGGAATGCTTCGAACGAAATCGGCACTATCTTTTCTACAATTTGGGCGATGACCTCGGCGTATTGGCGGATTTCCCATTGTGCGTGCTCGTCGAGGCGGAGCTTGAGGAAGTGGAACAGGTTGCGCAAATCCATCTGCCAATACCACTCGGTGTATGTGTTCAGCGGGAGGACTATGCGCGCCACCTCCCTCGCAACGCCATGATCGAGTAGCTTGTGATATGCCTCGAACGCGGAATTGCAGGCGCGCTCTATGTCCGCGATTGCCGTTTCCTGCGCCTCGGGCGGAAGTTCCTCCGCGCTTCCCTGACGATTGACATTGTCTTGCGCGCGGATGCGCGATTTGACGGGGATGTAGAACTCATCGGGGAGGACGCTGTAGCGACCGGAGACCTCGTTCAGCCGTGCCGTCCGATGGCGAATCCATTGGCGCGCGACGAAAATTGGGAGCTTGATGTGGAAAGTGAACACGACCTGCTCGAACGGCGACGTGTGCTCGTTTTCATATAGGTATCGAATTAGTTGCCTGTCGCGACGGAACGATGTCGTGCCCTCGCCGTATGAGACGCGCGCCGACTGGACGATGCGCTCGTCGCTTCCGAGGTAGTCCACCAGCCGGACGAAGCCTTTATCGAGCACGGGGAATTCGCGGTCAAGAATTGCGTCGCCGTCGGAGTTGTGATTATGTGCCATAATTGAACCTCATTGTTTTTTGTAAATCGCGGGCGCACACATAGGTGCGCTTCTACGGGGTTGCTATTACCTCTCTAATCCATAACCCAAAACCGATAACCCATAACCCAAAATGCAATCTCGGTGCCAGTTCGTGCTATGTTGTGATGTCGTTTTCGGTAATGCCGAGTTTTTTCATGCGCGAATAGACCATTCTGCGCGTGATTCCGAGGAGTTTCGCGGCCTTGGATTTGTTGCCGCCGGAGCGCCTAATCGCCTCGATGAGCGCGCGGCGCTCGATTTCGTCGAGCGTGCGGGGATTATCATCGGCGGGGGACTTGGCGGTTGTCGGAAGATGTTCGATGCCGATTTCTTCCCCACCGGCCAAAATTGCCGCCCGTTCGAGCACATTGAAAAGCTCGCGGATGTTCCCCCGCCAACGCATGGATTTTAGCATTTCGATCGCCGTGGTTGATATTCCAGCGTTATGCGAAATTCGTTTCAGAAAGTGCGCGCAAAGCTCCGGCATATCATCGATTCGCTCTTCGAGCGCGGGGAGCTTTATCGGGAAAACCGCGATGCGGTAGAACAAGTCCTCGCGGAATTTTCCGGCCATCGTTTCGGCTTCGATGTCGCGGTTTGTCGCGCAAATAAGGCGGATGTTTACTTTGATTGGGTTTATTCCGCCGACGCGCGAGATGATGCCGTCCTGAAGTGTGCGCAAGAGCTTGGCCTGAATTGCCGGCGACAGCTCGCCGATTTCATCTAAAAACAGTGTGCCGCCGTCGGCCAGTTCGAATCGCCCTGGCTTGGATTTGTGAGCGCCGGTGAACGCGCCCTTCTCGTGGCCGAAAAGTTCGCTTTCGAGAAGCTCCTCGGGACAGCGACGCGCAGTTGACAGGGATGAACGCGCTTCCTGTGCGCGGGGATTGCGCGTGAATCGCCCTCGCGATAAGTTCTTTGCCGGTGCCGGTGTCGCCGAGGATGAGGACGGTCGCGTCGGTTTGGGCGACTTTTGCTACCATATCCATCACGGCAAGCATTGAATTCGAGCGCCCGACAACTAAGCCTTCCGGTAAATCGCTCGACCGGCGGAATCCGACCTCCTCGCGAAGTCTCCGCGCCTCATCGATTTTCGACACGAGTATGGCCATCTCGTCCAGCGGGAAGGGTTTCACGATGTAGTCTTCCGCGCCGGCTTTCATCGCCGACACCGCCGTTTCCACGCCCGCGAATGCGGTCATCAGGACGACCGGCAGTTCCGGCGAGAGTTTTTTTATGCGTCTCGTCAGCTCCACGCCGTCGATGTCGGTCATTCGGAGGTCGGTGATGAGCAGGTCGTATCCGTTGGAAAGCTCGGCCAGCGCGTCTCTGCCGGATGTGACGGCTTTGGCGAAATGACCGTCGTCCTCTAATCGTTCGGCGAGGAGAAGCCCCATTTTAGGTTCGTCGTCGGCGATGAGGATTCTCATCGATTTGCCTTTCGGTGGTTGTGAGTTGTGAAACGCATTACATTATAATCATGTTGTCAAGTGGGGGCGAGGCGCCGGTGAGGTTCCCTGCGGTCAGCGTCTCGCCCCTACGGATAATCCCCCCTTGTTAAAGGGGGGCTGGGGGGATTAACAAATAATCATCATTTTCAATTACCGCGCCCCGCGCGGGCGAGGCATGCCTCGCCCCTACAGCCTTTATCTTCTACCTTTTAGCTCTCTTCCCCAAAAACCCGCTCATTTCAGATTGCATTTTGAAACAAATATAATATCTTTTGGGCGTAATCCATAGCGAAACAAAATTCGGCAGAAAAAATCGCCGAAACCGGAAAGGCCTCGTGGAGTCTTTGCTTAAAGTCATCATTCTCGCGATAATCCAAGGTGTGACGGAGTTTCTGCCGGTGTCCAGCTCGGGACATTTGGTGGTGGCGAAGGGGCTTTTCGGTCTCGAAAGCCCCGGTGTTGCGCTCGAAGTCGCCCTCCATGTGGGCACGCTGGTCGCCATCGTCCTTTACTATTGGCAAGACCTCATGACGCTCGCGACGGCGCCGTTTCGTGGGGATTTGGCCGCGCGGAAATCGGCCTGGCGGCAATTATTGCTCATTGCAATCGCGAGCGTGCCAATCGCGCCGGCGGGGTTTTTTCTCAAAGGTTTCATCGAGCCGCTGTTCTCGAACTCCCGCGCGGTGGGCGGGCTTCTTGTCGCGACCGCAGTGATAGTCTCATCGACGGCATTCATGCGCCGTAGCCGTAAGTCCATTGATGTTCCGCGGTCTGCGCTTGTAGGCGTCGCGCAGGCGATTGCAATACTTCCGGGGATTTCGCGCTCCGGCGCGACTATCGCGATGGGCAATCTGGTAGGGATTGCGCCCGCCGATGCAGTGCGCTTCAGTTTCCTAATTGCCGTGCCGGCATTCGTGGGCGCGATTTGTTACGAGCTGATTTTTTATTCGGCGGACTTCCGGCTGGCATACATCCCCGGCGCGGTGGTGTCCGCAGTGGTGGGCTATTTTTCATTAAAGCTATTGATAAACGCGGTGAAATCGAATAAATTATGGATGTTCGGCCCGTATTGCGCGATTGTCGGGCTTGTCGCTATTCTCTTTCTTTGACCGGTGAAGACATGAAACCTTACGTATCACTACACAATCACACAGAATATTCGCTGTTGGACGGCGCCTGCCGAATTATAGAGCTTGTTAAGCTGGCGGCGGACTATGATATGGACGCGCTGGCTATTACCGACCACGGCGTGCTCTTCGGCGTTATCCCCTTCTACGAGGCCGCGATGGACGCCGGGGTCAAGCCGATAATCGGCCAGGAGACATACATCGCGCCGGGGGATATGCACGACAAATCGCCATCCGGCGAGGGGCCGAGCGCGGGTTATCACCTGCTTCTCATCGCAAAAAACCAGACGGGATACAAAAATCTGCTCAAAATTTCCAGCGCGGGTTTCACCGAGGGCTTTTACTACAAGCCGCGCGTCGATATGGACTTTCTGGCGCAACACTCCGAGGGGATTATCGCATCGACGGCCTGCCTCAAGGGCGAAGTGCCCTATCGCCTTCTCCGCGATGATTATGACGGCGCGAAATCAGCACTGGGGAAGCTTTGCGACATTTTCGGCAAGGACAATGTCTATGTCGAGCTTATGGATCACGGCATTGAGGAGGAGAAGATCGTGCTCCCGAGGCTCGTTGCGATTGCCGAGGAGACCGGCCTGCCGCTCATCGCCACGAACGACGCGCACTATCTCCGCCCGGAGGACTACGACTTTCACGATTTACTTCTGTGCCTCCAGACCGGCAAGACGAGAGCCGACACCGACCGCATGAAGTTCTCCAGCAACCGCATGTTCTTCCATTCGCCGGAGGAGATGGGACGCGTGTTCGCGGATTATCCATCGGCGCTGGAGAACACGCGCGAGATAGCGTCGCGGTGCTCGTTCGATATCGGGCCGTATAAAGCGCTTTTGCCGAGATTCCCCATCCCCGAGGGATATACGGATGTTTGGGACTACATCCAAAGGCGCACGAACGAGGGAATCCGCCGCCTTTACGGCGAGCCGAGCGAGGAGGTCAAAGCCCGCGTCGATTATGAGCTGGACGTTATCCGCAAGATGGGATTCTTGGGTTATTACGCCATCGTCGCGGATTTCACGGATGCGGCGCGGGAGAAGGGCATCCGCGTCGGGCCGGGGCGCGGTAGCGGCGCGAGCAGTATCGTCGCATATGCGCTGGGCATCACGAACATCGACCCGCTTCGATACGGCCTATTGTTCGAGCGCTTCCTCAATCCCGAGCGCATCTCACTTCCGGACTTCGACATAGATTTCGAGGACAAATACCGCGAGAAGGTCATCGACTATGTCCGCGAGAAATACGGCGAGGAGGCAGTCTGCCAGATTATCACGTTCAACTTCATGAAAGCGCGCGGCGCAATTAAAGATGTCGGGCGAGTTCTCGGGCAGGCGTTCGATTTCGTCGATTCGATATCCAAACTCGTGCCTTTCAACATGACGATTGACAAAGCGCTCGAGGAAATCCCCGATTTCAAAAAGATTTATGACGAAAACGACGAGGCGAAAAAGCTCATCGACTATGCGCTCAAGCTCGAGGGCTTGCCGCGCCATGCCGGTAAACACGCCGCAGGCGTAGTCATCACTCCCGGCCCGCTCACGGATTATGTCCCGCTGTTCAAAACCAACAAAGACGAAATCACAACCCAATTCGACTTCGTGTCCGTCGAGAAAATCGGTGTGGTGAAGATGGACTTTTTGGGCCTGAAAACCCTGTCTGTCATCTCGGAGACGGAGAAAATGATAGAGAGGACGCGCGGCGAGATTGTCGATGTCGAAAAAATACCGTTTGATGACAAGGCGGTGTTCGATTTGCTCTCCCATGGCGACACTTTGGGCATATTCCAGTTCGAATCAGATGGCATGACGCGCTACCTCCGCAAGCTTCACCCCGACCGCATCGAGGACATGATTGCGATGAACTCGCTGTATCGCCCCGGCCCGATGAAGTTCATCGATCACTACATAGACCGTAAGCACGGCGAGTCGGTCACATATCCGCACCCGTCTTTGAAGCCGATTCTCGAAGAGACATTCGGCATTATCGTCTATCAGGAGCAAGTTCTGCAAATCGCACGTGAGATGGCGGGATTCTCCTACGGGCAGGCGGACATTCTGCGAAGGGCGATGGGCAAAAAGAAACATGCCGAGATGATGGGGCAACGCGAGGATTTCGTTGCAGGCGCAGAGGCGAAGAAGATTGACAGGAAAGTCGCCGAGGAAGTCTTTGACATGATGGTCAAATTCGCCGAATACGGCTTCAATAAGGCACATTCGGCGGCCTATTCGGTGGTGGCATATCAGACGGCATACCTCAAAGCCCACTACCGCAACGAGTTCACCGCCGCGAACATGACCAACGAGATGGACAACCAAGACAAGCTCTCGCAGTTCATCGACAACGCTCGGAAGCATGGCATCGAGGTGCTTCCGGTCGATGTCAACAGCTCGCGGGCGGTCTTCGATGTCGAGGACGGCAAGATACTCTATGCTCTCGCCGCGGTGAAGAATGTCGGCTCCGGCGCGGCGGAGGCGATTGTCGAGGCGCGCGAGAAGGACGGCGAGTTCGAGAACATCTTCGATTTTTGCGAGAGAATCGACCTTCGCCTACTCAATCGCAAAGCTCTTGACTCGCTGGTTTGCGCGGGCGCGTTCGACTCGATGAACGAGAACCGCGCGGAGCTATTGGCGACAATCCCCGAAGCGCTTACATGGGCGGCCAAGACCAAAAGCGGCAACATTGCGTCATCTGCGGGCGACCTATTCGCAGGCGACGAGACTATCAGCAAATATCCCGAGATTGTCCATGCGGAGCCTTGGCCGACGCGAGTTCAGCTCGATAAAGAGAAAGAGGCGCTCGGTTTCTACTTCAGCGGCCATCCTCTGAGCCGATGGGAGGATGAAATAGCCGCCTTCACGAACGTCAAGCTCGGGGAAATCGGCGAGAAGGGTGTGAATTCGTCCGTCGATGTCGCTGGCACGCTGTCATCGCTGGAGAAAACCACTACTAAGAAGGGCGATCCCATGGCGTTCGGCACGATCGAGGATGCCAGCGGCTCGGCGCAAGTAGTATTCTTTCCGGAGACTTTTCGGCAATGCTCCGGCATTATCGAAAAAGACGCAATGGTGCTCGTTCGCGGCAAGTTTCAGGAGGACAATCGCGGCGCAAAGATTGTAGCAGACGATATTCTTCCTCTCGAAGAAGTTCGCGAGAAGCTCGTGAAATGCGTGCATGTCCGCATCGATGTGGGCATTGCCCCCGAGGAAATCGAAGAGGCAAAGAAACTCCTCGCCAAGCACGAGGGCGATATGCGCCTGAGGCTACATATCGTGGACGAGGAACGCACATGGCGTGCAATTTCCGCCGAGTTCGACAACAATGGAAGCCGGGAACTCGTTGCCGGCCTTAGGGAAATTTTCGGGGGTGATAATGTATGGATAAGCGGATAGCATTTGCCGGTGTGGCCTTTGCGGCAATTCTTCTCGCTCTCTCTTGCGGAGGGTTGAAATTTGAAAGGTCGCCGCTTTACACGCGACATTCCCCGCATGGCGAGACGACTTCGAGCGAAGAACTTGTTGATAATTCACACGCTGATTCCGCTCCCAAATCCAACAATCCCAAGCCGTTGGCGGAAAATTCGCAGGGCGAACACCGCCGATGGAACGACTTCGAGTCTCCGCGCGTGTTCGATGTAGATACTTCTGCGGCGAATCGGGCGTCGCGTTTTCGGTGGCGCGAGGCTGTGGAAATCCTCGAAAAACTTCCCGAACGAACCTCGAAAGAGGACTATCTTCTTGCGTTTGCAAAATCACAGCTCGGCGACCATCGTTCGGCGCGCGGGCTTTTCGCCAAACTCTCTGATGACAGCGCCTGGGCGGTATATGAATACATCATTTTTGACTACGCTGTATCCCTCGCGCAAACCGATTCACTCGAACGCGCCATTGCGCTCTTTCGGCGAGTGAAGTCCCCAAAGCTCGAGGAGAGCGCGCTGGCGAAGATCTATGAGCTTCACAAGGAGAAGCGCGACTGGCCGAAGACTTTCGCGGCGTTCGACGAGCTTGTCAAGAAATATCCCAAAAGATATACCAACTCGGGAGTGCGCCTCATTCGCGCGGGACTGCACCTCTCCGCGGGCGACACAGCGCGAGCCGTCGAGCTTTACGGCTCTGTCGTCAAAGACGGCACGAGCGCGAATATTCTGGCCGCGGCGCGAGCTTTAGACCGTATCGGCAAACTCCTCGGCCAAAATCTATATCTGGCGGGCAGGACGGCGGCGGATTCGAGAAATTGGGCATCCGCCGACGACTGGCTCGGGCGCTACATCGCTTCCGGCGTGAAGGCGAATGTGGGGGAGGCGTATTACTATCGGGCGCGTGCGCTCTCGCGGCGAGGCAGACATAACGAGGCAATTACCATCTATCGTAAAATTATCAGTGAAAAGCTTTACAATCGCGCGTGGGCGGAGCTTGGCATCGCCTATTGCATGCGCAAGCTCGACCGCTTCGTCGAGGCGGAAAAGCACCTCGATACTGCGATTTCTCTTGGCGCGGGCACCAACGCCGAGGCCGAGGCGCTATGGGAGGGCGTGAATCTCGGCCGTGACCAAAAGAACTACACACTGGTCGCCGACTATTCCACGCGCTTGTCAACAAAATTTCCGCGGCATACTTACGGCGACAACGGCGCGATGTGGTCTGGGCTGTCGAATTTCATGAGGGGCGAGTTCACCACAGCCGGCGACCGTTTCGCGAGAATTCCCGAAATATATTCCGATAAAACATTCACCGAGACAGGCACTTTTTGGCGCGGACTGTCGCTCGTAGCAGGCGGTGACGATGCCGGCAGAGGCACTATCGAAGAGGTTTCGCGCTCATCGACGAGGCATTATTATAAGTATTACGCGACAGAAATACTCACCGATGTCGCGCTTCCCGACCCGCTCCACGCGCGCTCGCGCAAGTGGATGACCTATCGCGAGGCAATCGACCTCGCGGGCGAGGCTTTCTCGGAGTTAGGACATCGCGAGGCCATGCTGTCCGTGTCTTCCGGCGCGGGTCTGCGCGCGTCAATCTTCGCGGAGATGGGGCTTGTCGAGCGCGCGAGGACGGAGCTTGACACGTGGATGGATGAAACCTCGATGACGCCCTCACTGCGGCTGGCATTCCTCGCAGTTGCCTATGAATGGGGGCTTACAGGCTCGGCATATAATATTGCGCTCGCCCTCGTCCGCGATATGGGCGGATACGCATCCGCGCCAACCGAGGTAATTCGCTTGGCATATCCAACATTCTATGCTGATTTAATTTTCGAGTGCGCCGAGCGAGAGGGAATCGATCCTGCGATAATGTTCGCCGTAGCGCGGCGCGAGAGTATGTTCGACCCGCATATCGTAAGCCCGGCGGGGGCTATCGGCCTCCTCCAAATCATGCCACAGACCGGCGCGAACCTCAGCAGGCTATTTGGCGAATTCGCGGAATTTTCTGATGCTATTCTTTACGACTTCAACACATCCGCGCGATACGGCACGCGATATTTGGCAGA
>DSAF01000194.1 GCA_011388305.1 Candidatus Zixiibacteriota bacterium
CTATGTTGTTGTGAGGGCACGCGAATAGAATCTGGAACATCGCTTCATAATGTGATAATTTGGCAAGATTCAATAGTTTCTGCCGGCTCTCAACTGAAGAATGCTGTTGTTGGGCCATTTGGTATTGTTCGCCTATGATTTCACAAGAACAAATAAGGACATTAGTATTCAAGGCGGGTTATGCCGGCGACTATGAGATTCATATGATGCCTGGCGGAGGGTCAGATAGGATATTTTATCGCGTTCAGTTTGGCAACTTTTCTTTGATAATAATGAACGGAACGGGTCACGGTGCTGATTTACGCGCTTGGACAATTATCGGCAAATTTCTTCGCGATATCGGCATTGCTGTTCCACAAATATACTATGTTGATTACGAAATCCCTGCAATAGTTGTTGAGGATTTGGGCAAAATGTCTCCGCCAAAAATCGAAGATTATCCAATTATAGCTTGCCAACTCGCAAAGCTTCAATCTGATGCGTCGGCACATCTCAACTTGTGTCCTTTAATACTTGAAAGGCCGTTTTCCTATGATGAATTTATTGGCGAAGCAATGTATTTTTATAATGAATATTTGATAGGAATCAAAAATGTCTCGCATAGAATATCTCAACATTTCTTCTCGCAAGTTGGTTGTTTTGCTCATGTGTTATCAGAACTTCCAAGGTTTTTCTGCCATAGAGATTTTCAGTCAAGCAATTTGATAATACAGAACGGCAATATGAGGATAATTGATTTTCAATCCGCAAAATATGGACCTTTGCACTATGATCTTGCAAGCCTGCTATGGGATTCGAGAGTGGATTTAGATGATGATGTTCGTAATAACTTATGTCACAAATATATCGAAACCGCAACCTCATTTTGTCTCCCGATTGAAGCCAATTTTGTCAATAATTTACATATAGCGGGAATTTCTCGTATAATGCAGTCTTTGGGCGCATATTCTTACTTGGCTAATAAAAAAGGCAAGCCCGAATTCAATAATCTTATCCCTGTCGCCGAGTCACATTTACTTTCATTGATTGGCGAATTCCCAAAACTTGAATTTCTTACTGAGTATATACTTATGGAGCGATAGCTTAATTTTTTAGGAGGATACATGATAAAGAGCATGACAGGATATGGCGAAGGAGTTGTAAGAACAGAAAATTTCACCATAATTTCTGATATCAAATCACTTAATTCACGCTTTCTTGATTTGCGTATTAACTTACCAGAAATTATAAAAGACCTTGAAGCCGAAATAGCAACCGTTATCAGAAAAGTTGTTTCTCGTGGTTCTATAACATTATCTTTAGAGATCATTCCAAACGATAGAACAGTTATCAATGAAATATACGTAGATGAAAAACTCTTAGCATTGTATATGGAAGTATTTAGGCGTGTTGGAGTCGATGGTAATCCGAGTATTGAAGATATTATTGCTTTACCGGATATATTGTCAGTCCGTCCAAAAGATGATATTGTTGGGAAGCTTAAAGAACATGCGATGACCGCTGTCGATGAGTCATTAATTAAGATGATAAAGATGCGTGAAATTGAAGGACGCTCACTCTACAAAGATCTTTCCAATAGAATCACCTCAATTGTAGAAATCTCAGAAACTATCGAAGAGCATAGAGATACATGTAGAGATAAGTTTTTAGCATCGCTACGCGAACGTATTTGTCAAGTGATTGACGAGCACATTGATATTTCAGATGAAAGAATAGCGCAAGAAGCCGCAATACTATCCGCAAAAACTGATCCCACGGAAGAATTGACAAGACTTAAAATTCATTTATCGCAATTTAGAGAAGCACTTGACGATAACAAGCCAGTCGGAAGCAAGCTAAAATTTATTCTTCAAGAATGTAATCGTGAAGCAGATACCATCGGCGCAAAGGGTGCCGACATTGAAACTTCGAATGCGGTTATCGCAATAAAAGAGGAACTCGAAAGAATACGGGAGCAAATTTCAAATGTCGAATAAGTTGTGCAGAAAAGGCTATCTTCTTGTCATTTCCAGCCCATCGGGCGGCGGCAAAACAACGATTTATAATGCTCTTCTTGCTAAGGGCGAGCCGTTTAATTTTTCCGTCTCACTTACAACACGCCCACCTCGCCCCACAGAAATCGATGGCGTCCACTATCGCTTTGTCTCCGATGAAGAGTTTACGCATTTAGTTGACAAAAACGAGTTTGCAGAATGGGCATTCGTTCATGGGCATAGATATGGAACGCTTAGAGACTCCATAGAAAAAGCTTTTATTGATGGCGTAATAATGATATTAGAAATTGATGTTCAGGGCGCACTTCAAATCAAAGAAAACTATCCACAAGACTCTGTATTGGTTTTTATTGCACCGCCATCGATTGAGGAAACTGAGCGCAGGTTGCGAGCGCGAGAGACAAATACACCAGAAGATATTGTTTTGCGTATCAAAAATGCCATTGACGAAATTGCCAATGCACACCAATTTGATTATCTCGTCATTAATGATGACTTGCAAATGGCAATCTCCGATGTTTCCTGTATCGCCCGCGCCGAATATCTCAAAAAATGTCGATTTTTAGGCGAAATCTGGGAGGATTAAAAAAATCATAATAATGATTGCAATTTCTGCAATTATCGTTATTCTACTTCGCCAATGCTGTGGTGATGTTGAAATACCACGCAACTTATAGCGCGGAGGATGAAATGGAAAAAGAACGCTTCCTTTATGATGTTAAGATCGAGGGGCTTACGAAGTATGAGTTGGTTCTCCTCACAGCTCGTAGAGCACGGGAAATCAACGATCTTCGGATTTCTCTCGAAAAGAAACATGATATTCGCCTCATCGAGAAGGAAAAACCCACAATAGTCGCCTTGAAGGAAATACTCGCCGACCAAATCGATTATGAATTCCGCAAACCCGGCCAAGAGCCAGAAGAGCCTCCTCAAAGAGGAGTAAAGAAAACCGTTTAATATGCAAAAATTCTTAGTAATAGTCGAGTCTCCGACGAAATCGAAAACCTTGAAAAAATTTCTCGGCGAAGCTTATGATATTGTCGCCAGCGGCGGTCACCTTCGGGATTTGCCGGCGGACAGACTCGGAGTTGACATTGATAGCGGCTTTATGCCCGAATACATTCAGATCCCCGGCAAAAGTAAGTCAATCAATTCGCTAAAGAAACTTGCCAAGGCGGCGGATATGGTTTATCTTGCCTCCGACCCAGACAGGGAAGGGGAGGCGATTGCATGGCATATTGCACAATTATTGGGCAAACCACCCGAGAAGCTCGGAAGGGTGCGATTCAACGAAATTACGAAAAAGGCCGTCTTGGCTGGCATCGCCAATCCGACTAATATAGATATAAATAAGGTCGATGCACAGCAAGCGCGGAGAATTTTGGACAGATTAGTGGGTTATCTGGTCTCCCCCTTTCTCTGGAGGACCCTTTATAAGGGGCTTTCCGCCGGGCGCGTTCAAAGCGTCGCATTGCGCATGATAGTCGAGCGCGAGCGCGCGATAGAGAATTTTGTTCCTGAAGAATATTGGCATTTATTCGCAGATGTCAACGTTGAGGCTGGAGATTTTCGCCTTAAGGCGGCAAAGGTTAAAGGCAAAGCCCTTAAAATATCCGATAAAAAATCCGCAATAGAGCATAAGAATATTTTAACACAACAAGCTTTCTCTGTTGTTGATGTCCAGCAAAAAGAAGTATCGAAATCGCCGCCCCCGCCCTTTATTACGAGTTCGATGCAACTTACTGCCGCGAGGCAAATCGGGTTTTCGGCGTTCAAGACCATGCTTGTTGCGCAACAGCTATACGAAGGCGTTTCGCTTGGCGATGAGGGCCCGAGCGGACTCATTACTTATATGCGCACCGATTCTACCCGCATCTCAGACGACGCTAAGAAGTCTTGTGCGGCATACATTACTGATATTTTCGGGAAGAATTTTCTCAAAATTCGCGACTACAAATCCGGTAAACTTAGTCAGGATGCTCACGAAGCCATCCGCCCCACTGATGTCTTCGTCACGCCGGAATCTGTCGCGGCATATCTAACGAAAGACCAATATCGACTATATGAGCTTATCTGGAAGCGCTTCGTCGCATCGCTTATGGCCGATGCTAAGTATAATCAAATCAAGTGTATAGTCGAAGCAGGCGACTATGAACTTTCGGCAACGGATACTCGACTCGCCTTCGAGGGTTTCCTCAAACTCACCGGAATTGATAAGGAGAACGGCGACGACGATTCAGTTACTCTCCCTTATTTGAGCGCCGGAGACAAACTTGACCTTGTGCAAACAGAAGCCACACAACATTTTACTAAACCACCGCCACGCTTTACAGAGGGCACCCTTGTTCGAGAAATGGAGCAGAACGGTGTGGGCAGGCCATCGACTTATGCACAGATAATTACTACTATTGTCCAGCGAAAATATGTTTCGAAGACTAAAGGGAAACTCTCTCCCACAGTCCTTGGAGTCCATGTTTTCGATATTCTCGAGAAGCTGTTTCCGGGACTGTTTGAGGTTGATTTCACAGCAAAGATGGAAAAAGACCTTGACAAGGTCGAGGATGGTGAACTTCGTTGGCGAGAGCTACTCGAAGAATTTTACACTTCGTTCGAGCCGATGTTGGGCGAGGCAAACAAGAAGCGTTCGCGAATAAAGAAGGAACTCGAGGAGGAGACGCGCCACGTCTGTGAAAAGTGTGATAACCCTATGATAATTAAGTGGGGCCGTCATGGCAAATTCCTCGCCTGTAGCAACTTCCCCGAATGTAAGAACACCAAGCCTATCAACGAAGATGGTGACCCCGTCCCCGAGACTACGGTCGAGCGCAATTGCCCAAAGTGCGGCCAACCACTTCTGGTGAAACACGACAGACGAGGCCACCGTTTTCTCGCATGTAGTGCTTATCCTAATTGCAGACACACCGAGCCTTTCGACACGGGCTTTGCCTGCCCCAAGACCGATTGCAACGGGCATCTCGTCGAAAAGCATAGCAGAAAGAACAAGCTATTTTTTGGCTGTAGCGAATATCCCGAGTGCGATTTTGCCAGCTGGGACGCACCCACCGAAGGCAAATGCCCTTCCTGCGGTTGCGAGACAATCTTCCTTCAGGTGCGAAAACGCGGGACAATCAAGAAATGCGCAATCTGCGGCTACTCTGAGCCGGTCGATGAACATGCTAAAACAGAATGACGCAACGGTCAACCTTTCCGCACTCGTCGCGGAGTTCCTGCATTATCTCGAAAAAGAACGCCGCTTAAGTCTCAACACTGTCGAATCTTATCGTGTTGATTTGTCTCAGTTGATCGATTTCCTATTAGAAAATTTTCCCGATTCCATGACCGCGCCAGAGAAAATTGAGATTATCGACCTTCGTGGCTTCTTGGCGGGTCTCAAGCACGGCGGATATGCTTTGTCGAGTATCGAACGAAAAATAAGCGCTGTCAGAAGTTTTTTCGCGTTTCTTTACTCTCGTGAGCTTGTCGATATGAACCCCGCGCGATACCTGTCTATCCCCAAAAAAGAAAAGCGCCTTCCAAATTTCCTCGACTTCGCACAAGCAAACGAGGCTATCGAACTACCCCAAACCGATACGCCCCTCGGAATCCGCGACAAGGCAATTATGGAAATCCTCTATGACACGGGCATCCGCGCCTCCGAGCTTCTGAGCATTACCCCTTTGCGGATGAATCTTGATGAGGGCGAGATTCGGGTTATTGGCAAGGGCAACAAAGAGCGTATCGTCCTCATGGGGCGCCATGCAATAGAAGCTATCAAGGATTATATGCGCATTAGGCCTGATTTGCTCGGCGAGAAATCGACGAAGAACTTTTGGCTCACGAGAAGCGGTTCAGCACTTGCCCGGCGCGGGCTTTACAACATCGTCCACAAATATCTTTCACGCGTGACCGATGGCAAGGCATCGCCGCACGTAATGCGCCATACATTCGCGACGCATCTTTTGGAGCGCGGCGCCGATTTATTGGCAGTTAAAGAGCTTCTCGGTCACGAGTCGCTGTCCACGACGCAGATTTATACACATCTGTCGATAGAGCACCTGAAGGAATCATATCGCAAGGCCCATCCGAAGTCGAAGACGAAGACTAAGCTTCAATAAGAAGACGGTGGAATATTTTCTCCCAAAGCTTGGTCTTGGCAAGGTCGAGGCCGGTGAAGACCGCGGCGAAATCCAGCTCCGGCACAATAACGAGCGCTTGTCCACCGTATCCACGCGCCGAAAAGCATTGAATTCCGCGAATCTGCCAACTCCACCAGCCATAACCGTATTTAAGTCCTCGTTCGGCGAGCACTACTGGAGACATCGAGCGCTCCAGCCAACCGTTATCGACTATTTCCTTATCATCATAGAAACCGCCGTCGAGGATCATCAGGCCGATTTTCAATAAGCTCCGAGGCGCGAGGGATAATCCGCCGGCGGAACCGGCAATGCAAGGAAATCCCATCGCGTCGCGCGTCCATGAGAGTTTCTCGATGCCAAGCGGATTAAACAGAAATTTTTCTGCGAAAATATCGGCAGGAATATCGGTCGCTCTTTGCAAAACCGACGAGAGAAGATGATATGCGCCGGTGTTATAGACAAAAACATCCCCCGGTGCATGTGCCATCGGGCGAGTGAGGACGAAACGCATCCAGTCCGGCGAGTTCTCCATCGCAGAGTGACTGTTTGCGGGTTCGTCGTATGGGATGCCCAGTTCGCACCAATCGATGCCGGATGTGTGCGTGAGGACATGTGAAAGGCGAATCTCGCGCTTGTCCGGCTCGTCGATTTCAGGGAAGAAGTCTAATAAGTGGGTGTCCTCGCTCTCGATTTGACCCTGCTGGATAGCGATTCCCAGAAGCAACGACGCGATGCTCTTGCATACTGAGAGCAACGGGTGAAGGACATCTGCGCCGAACTCGCCGGAATATGCCTCGGCGAATAATTTGCCGTGGCGGGCGAAGACCGCGCCGTGTATAAGCTCCGACTCAGCAACAATGTCTTTGAAAAGCCGCGACAAAAGCCGCTCATCGAAGCCGCAATCATCCGGCGCGCCGACGGAAATTCCATCGGCCATATTGCGGGGGGTGATTCTTTCGAGAATGTCCAAGCCTCACCTCGGGAAAAGTTATATGGCATCGGAGCGATACGCAACCCCGATGCCATTTTTCCTAAAGCGACTCGCTCTTCGAGCTAAAAGTGAAGCCCTCGCTCATAATCCCGGGGATTTTTGCGTTGCTATCAACGCGTTCGGGACGGGACATCGCCACGATATTGCTCAAGAACACAATCGGCGACTCGTTCCAGCGAAGGTTTTTCACCGGGCCGACAATCTTGCCGTCCTCGACGAGGAAGACGCCATCGCGGGTCATGCCCGTGAGAAGAAGCTCTCTGCGGTCAACATAGCGGATATACCACAGATTCTTGACGAGAAGCCCCTTCTTGCATTTCTTGACGAGGTCATCGACGCTTTGCTCTTCGCCTTTCATGGCAAGCGGGAATATGCTTGCGACAGGCTCGTTGCCGGTATTCTTTGCCCAAAAACGGTCGTATCTGAGATTTTTCAGCACGCCGTTTTCGAAAATCGGGAGCGCCTTAATCGGAAGGCCGTCTTCGCCGAATTTCGCTGGCGGTATTTCCGGATCGTCAATAACGACGGAGATGTTCACTTTATCGGATACCATCTTTTGGCCGAGTTTGCCCGCGAATACCGTGGTGCCTTCGTCGGCGTCGCGCGCCCGCATGTTCCAGATGAGGAAACCGAGCATTTCCGCGACGGCCGCAGGCTCGAAAATCACGGTATAGTCTTCCGGTTCAATGTCCGCTGGATTTTGCGCCATCTCGGCGTTGGTGAGCGCCATGTCGGCGACCTTGCGGATGTCGAGGTCGGCGTATGAGCTGTGATTGGCAAAACCTTTGCCGCTACCCATCGGGCCATGAACCGTTGTGCTGTATGAAACATTCGTGGAATCTTCGATACAGAACAGCCCCTTGGTGTTGGCGATAGCGGAGATATTGGCGCTGACCTCGAAAAGGCCGCTTGCCTTGTATCCCTTCGCCTTGGCGCCCTCTACAACGACTTTAGCGTCATTGGCGACTTGCTCGGGCGTCAGCTGAATTACATCATCGAAGAAGCTTTTAGGTGTGTCGGGATATTCCTGCTGGCCGAGAATCTCCATCAGCTCGGGGTCTTCCGGCGCATCTTTCGACATCTTCACGGCTATTTCAATCATCTTCTTCATTGACTCGTTGTCGAGATTGTTCGTCACCATACTGCCTTTGCGAAGGCCGTTAAAAATCTCGATGCGAACATTCTCGCTCTCGCCGGACATATTCTGAGTAATGGCATTTTCGCCGAAACGCGTGGCGAGGGAGTTATCCCAAGAGTAATGAATTTGCGCCGTGTGCGGTTTGGCGAAAGCGAGGATTTTTTCGAGAAGCTGTTTAATTTCTTCATGGGTTCTCATAACTGCGCACCTCCTACGGCGATATTGCGGAATCTCGTCCAGCTTGCGCCGTGGGTCATCCGCATGACTTGCATAGGCTCGCCCTTGCCGCAGTTCATCACGCCATGGGGTTGCCACCACTTCTTGCCCGCGACGGCATCGCAACTGTTCCAGAATTGGGTTGTCTGCGCCTGATATGTCACTTTCTTGAGGGGCTTTGTCTTTCTGCCGTTCTCTATCATCCAGAACATATCGCCGCCGAACTGGAAGTTATTGCGCATCTGGTCGATGGAGAAACTTCCCATACCCTCAATATAGACGCCCTTGTCCACGCCGGCGATGAGGTCGTCGGGGGAGAGGTTGTCGTCCGTTCCCGGCTCCATGTAAAGGTTGGGGATGCGGTTGATTGGCGGCTTGTCGAATCCGTCCGACCTGCAACAGCCGTTGGACTTCTCCCATCCGATAATCGGTGCAGTCTCGCGCGTGCAACCGAGATTGACGAGCATGCCGTCTTTGACCATCGGGAAACTATACAGCTCGACGCCGTCATCGTCGTAGAACCAGCTTCCGAGGCCGCCTTCGAGGACGTTATTCGCAGTGAAGTTGACGACATCGCTACCATACTTGTAATTGCCAACCATCTCCGGCTTGACGAAGCTCCTGCCGGCCATGTTGGCCTCCCATCCGAGAATGCGGTCAAGCTCTGTTGGGTGGCCGACAGATTCGTGCATTGTGAGTGCGAGGTGCATTGGGTCGAGGACGAGGTCCATAATTCCTCTCGGAGTGTCCTCGGCTCTGCATTTGAGGAGAGCCTCTTCCGCCCATTTTGCGGCGTTGGCTTCGAGGTCGATATGGCGGATGAACTCGAATCCGGCCTGTTTTGCGCCGCCCTGAAAGCCTCTGCTCTGGGACTCACCGGCATCAACCGCGTAGCAATTGAGCATGGGGTTTGCAAAATAGTTTGTCAGGTCGAGATAGCTACCATCGGTGTTCGCGATAATTCGATGAAGCTTAATGAACTGTAAGTATCCATAAGCCATGACGATGTTGGGTTGTGAGAGCATGGCGTTGGTGCAGTTAAGCAAAAGCTCTGCTTTCTCGGCGTTGGGAACGGCGAACGGGTCTTCCTCGCACGGCCCGACGCGCGTGTCGATGTGCTTGGCTTCCGGTGCCATCACGGCGGGGATTTCTTTGGGGACTTTAGCCGAGGCCTTTGCGATTACCGCCGCACGTTCTGCGGTTTTGGCAACCTCGTCGCGGGTGAGCTTAGTGTTCGATGCGAATCCCCACGCACCGTCGATGAGCACGCGAACGCAATATCCGCTACTCTCGGTCTCATCGATGAGCTTGAGTGATTTTCGCTCGACATAAACTCGATTCTGCCGCTCTTCGACTATTCGCATATCCGCGAAAGTCGCGCCGGCATCCTTTGCCGCGTTGAGTGCGACATCGGTGAATTCTTTCATGAGCGCTCCTTTGTTAGTTAATATGTTGAATTCAAATATAAAATATGATTGCATTTGGTGAAAGTCAAGAGAAAAAATGACCGAGTGGTCATTTTCTATATATTCTCCATGCATGTTCCCAGCCTCGGTTCATGCCTAATCGCTCCCATTTTTTTTGAATAAAAAAAACCACCGTGAAATAAAAATTTAACTCCCTTTGCTATCCTATTATATAACAATGTGTTAGCGATATGAATTTGGGGCCCCGATTTTGCGTTAACGACGAAATCTGGATTGTAGTTCCAATTTCAGCCCATACATGTGTCCCCCGGCAAACGAAAAGCCTTGTTTTCGGAGTCGTCTTGCGCTATAATTGCAATTATGTGGGAGCTGAAAACACAACGGAGCGCCGCAGTCAAACGCGACATCGAGACACTGCCCTCGATAGGCCCGAAACGCGCCGGTGCATTCAAAGAGAGCGGTATATCAACATTGGCGGACATCATTTCGTGTCCGCCGAGCCGATACGTCCACAGAAAATCAGCAATACCCATCGCGGACATTGCTGATGGCGATAATGTTACAATCACAGCGACAATCACTTCCGCGAGAACTTTCAACCGTAAGCTCTTCATAGAGTTCAAAGATGACTCCGCTGGCGCGAGGGCGATTTTTTTCAACCCGCCAGTCTATTTCAGGAAATCTTTTTCCAAAGGCCAGAAAGTCCTCCTTTGGGGCGATGCCAAGGTCGAAGACGGCAGGGCGATTTTCCTTCATCCGGACATAGAAATCGAGGGCGACGACCGCGAGACGCTAATTCCAATATACCCGAACTCTGCGAGCTTTCGCGAGGCGAAAATTGGTTATCGCATGCGCATAAAAATCGTCGAGGCCGCTCTGAAATGTATTGATTACCTCGAAGACCCGCTTCCAAGCGAAATAGTTGATTCGGTCGGCCTGATTGCTTTCGACAAAGCCGTCCGCCAAATCCATTTGCCCGAGACTTGGGACGAAATAGACGAAGCCAATGCGCGTCTCGCCTTCGACGAACTGCTACTTCAGCAGGTTGTTTTCGCGCAGAGAAGGCACCTTGCGCGCAACGACTCCACGGCAACACCGCTTCGCCCCGGGAAGCTCTTTTCAGCCGTCAAAGCCTCACTCCCGTTCGAGCTTACCGAGGGACAAAACTCGGCGTTGGCCGGAATTCTCGAGAGGGCGACTTCATCGGGGAGATCGCTTCAACTTCTCTCTGGCGATGTCGGCTCCGGCAAAACCGTCGTCGCATTGTTGCTTGCATCGGCCGCAATAGATAGCGGATTGCAGGCTGTTTTCATGGTGCCGAGCACGCTCGTCGCGCGCCAACATGCCGAGTTTTTTCACTACACTCTTTCGCGTTTCGGCGCATCAGTTGGCCTTCTCACCGGCGATTCCGCATCGGACAGCCTCAAGCGTGGAATCTCCTCGGGCGCCGTCGATCTCGTCGTGGGGACGCAAGCTCTCCTCTCCGATAAACTCAAGTTTAAGCAACTCGGCCTGATAATCATCGATGAGCAACAACGCTTCGGCGTTGGGCAACGACTCGAACTGCCGGCGAGGGCGGGCGCACATGTCCTCCTCATGTCCGCGACTCCGATACCTCGAACATCCGCGCTGGCGATATTTGGCGACCTCGACCTCCAAGTGCTCGAGGGATTCCCTGTCGGTCGCGCCGGATGCAGAACTTACATTCGCGAAGAGTCCGCGAGGCAGGCAATTTGGGACTTTGTCGAGGGTAAGATTGCATCGGGGGAGAGGGCGTTTATTGTCCATCCGCGAATAGAAGGGGAGGATTTCAGCGCGCTAAAGGCCGCGCAGAGCGAAATCAACGCGAGATTCCCCGATAAGACCGCCATCGCCCACGGCTCGCTTTCCGAGGCCGAAAAGCAATCCGCATTTCGCGCCTTCCGCGAGGGGGAGAAGCCGATACTTCTCGCCACCAGCCTCGTGGAAATTGGCGTGGACGTTCCCGAGGCGACAGTCATGGTGATCGAAAATCCCGAGGCCTTTGGTCTTGCGCAGTTGCATCAGCTTCGCGGAAGAATCGGCAGGGGGGAGCGCGAGGGATATTGCATCCTAATCGCCCGCTCCCCAAAAGGCTCGCCGGCAATGCGTAGAATGGAGCTTTTTTCCGAGACAGACGACGGCTTCAAAATCGCCGAGATAGACCTCGACGTCCGAAGGGAAGGCAGGGTGCTCGAAGACGCCCAATCTGGCAAACCTTCGCAGAAATTTTCCGACCCTCTATCTATGCCGGAACTTCTCGAAAAGGCGCGAGAGGTCGCAGTTCAAATAATTGCCGAAGACCCACTTCTTGCGAAGGAAAATAATTTTTACATAAGAAAGGGCATAGAATACTTGCGTCAAACCCAAAATATAGTTAAATTATCCGTATGACACCCGAAGAGGAAATCGCTTCCGGCCAGCAAACTGCGCCACAGGCAACCTCTGCAGAAGTCTTTCAGCGGCTCGCGTTCACTGATGAACTTACCGGCCTGCGCAATAACCGTTTCCTTAAATACCGCGCACCGGGAATTATCATCGCCGCGCGCAAAGCAAGAACCAGCATCTGTCTCGCGATGATGGACATGGACGGCTTTAAGAAGGTCAACGATACTTATGGCCACCAAGCAGGAGATACTCTCCTGTCCAACTTTGGCAAAATGATTTCCGACTACGTCGCAAAGCGCGGAATCCCAATAAGATACGCCGGTGACGAGTTCGCCGCCTTGCTTTATAACATGGACAAGCCCAATGCCAAGCGCTTCATGGACGGCTTTCTTCGTAAGGTCAATGAGGCAAAAATTGATATTGGCGACGGCGTATCCTTGCCAATTAAAATAAGCATCGGAATCGCGAGCTATCCCAATGACGCCGAAGACTATGAGAGCCTGTTCAAGCGCTCTGACGAAGCACTCTATACGGCCAAAGAGTCCGGCAAGAACATGGTCATCACATACCCGGACGAGGGCAAGCTTGTTGCGCCGGGGAACATCTCCACGCTCTTTCCGGTCGAGCAGATGGTCGGCTTCGACGAACTATTCTCCGAACTCAAGCTTCACACGATAGATCGAGTTGTCGGGGGAGATGCCCAACAGGAGGTGTCGCTTGTTATCGGTGGGCGGGGCACGGGCAAAACGCGCCTTCTTCAAGAGCTTCGCAAATCGGCAGAGAACCGAGGCCTTGCGACGATTTACGCCACCGGAATCCCGTCGCAAAAAAGCCCCTATGTCTCGCTAATCAAAGCGGTTTCCGAACCGCTAAACCACGACCAAGACTTACTAAAAGAGATAGCCGTAATGCTCTCGACCAACGAGCGAAAAGAGTTGGCGTCCAGCATTCCGATTCTCGACACTCTGCCTGCGCCACCGCCATCGGATGAGCCGGAAGATCGCAATACTTTAGTATTCAAGGCATTAACGAAAATACTCTTCGGACTTCTTCGCAAGGGCAGACTGCTCATCATCATCGATGACTCACATCTCGTTGATCAATCGAGCTTGCAGTTTATAGACTCGTTCGTGTCAGAGTCCTCAAGTAGCAAGATTGATCTGGCATTTGGGGTTCTGACACAGGCGGAGGGCGGCGCTGAAAGTAACCTCTCCAGCCTCGTCCGTGCTATTCCCAAACTTGCCCAAAAGTCCGAGATATATCGGTGCGAACTGAAACCCCTCGGCGAACTGTCTATCGCAAATATTATCTACCAGATTACCGGCCATGTCAAAATTTCGGCGGTTTCGCTCCGTGCTCTCGCGACTCGATCCGGCGGCAATCCTCTATTCATCGAAGGGTTGCTGAAACTCGCCATAGAGCGCGGATTAATCAAATATGACGGCACAAACTGGAAG
>DSAF01000127.1 GCA_011388305.1 Candidatus Zixiibacteriota bacterium
AACGATTATCCACTCGAGGTCTCCGACGTATGTCATCTCCTGCGGCGAACCGAAATGTTCGATGATACTTTCGAACTCGACCTCGCCAGAAACCGCCAGCGTGCGAGCAGAATCCGCCAAAGCGACAATCTCCTCGAATCTTTCGAGAGGAATTTCTGCCTTGACGAGAATGTGAGCAATCGTCGCGCGGCCTCCGGAGCGGCCGATTAACTTCATGATGTGGTAGCCCATCGGCGTTTTGACCGGCCCGCCAATCTCATTGAAATCGAGCGAGAAAGCCATAGAGTCGAGCGCGGGCGTGAGGTCGCCGCGCGAAAATGTGCCGAGAAGTCCGCCCTTTTC
Source organism: Candidatus Zixiibacteriota bacterium (assembly GCA_011388305.1). Lineage (GTDB taxonomy): Bacteria > UBP14 > UBA6098 > UBA6098 > UBA6098 > UBA6098. The sequence goes on from DSAF01000127.1 coordinate 343, forward strand.
AGCTGTCGTTGGATCTTCGGACATATCCGCCGCGAGCCGGCTGAACTCCTCTCCGTTGTCGAGCCTGGACATGATATCGTCGAGTTTCGCAAGCGCGGATTGCCTTTGTGCCGAATCCGGAGTGACCTCGATTGCAATCCCGTCGAGAAGGACTTCGGCGGGCGCAAGCGGAAGACTGTCTCTATATATTTGGTAGAAGGTATCGACATCCTCCCAAACGACATCGACACGGCCAAAATTGCGCTCTACATAATACTGCTTGAGCATGAAGTCGTTGATTTGCTGGCGGGTTTTGCGCTTGAATGCCTCGAGGGAGTATCCCTCCGAGCGGAGAGCCTCTTCGAGCGCGACTTCACCCCCATAGCCCTCGACGAGCATCTGCCAGCGTTGTTTGAGGAACTCGTCGGCGCGCGATGGATCGACTTGAATGGACTCTTCAATCGCCGCGAGGAGAATGAGGCGCTCGTCAATGATTTCCATCAACTTCTCGCGGATGATATCTTCGTCCGCCTCGCCCATATCCGTAACCCTGCCCTCGACAATGAGGGCCATCTCGACCTCGCTTGAGGTGATGATATCGTCCTCGACGACGGCGAGGATGCGTTCTTCAATTTCGCCAAACGCAAGAGCATTGAGAACAAACGCCAAGCAGAGAATTATCGCTATTTTAATTTTCATGTTGCTTCAATGTCCTCAATATGGCGTTTGTGTCTATCATAATTTGTTTTGCGTTGCGAAGCGAGTCCAGTATTTCCGTGTAGATTTCTTGGAATCTTTGCTCTGCGAGATAATCGCTAATGCCGTCTCGAACCTCGCTGAATTGGCGGATAGAGCCTTTCGGGGCAAAATCGACGAGCATAATGAAGTGATAGCCGAACTCGGTCTCTATCGGCCCGGAAACTTCGCCCTTTGTCATCGCGAATGCTCTTCGCGATATGCTTGGGTGAATTTGATCGCGAGCGAGAAACTCGGCGTTATCCAAAGATGCGCTCATTGGATCGATTGAGAATCGCTCGGCAAGCTCATCGAAACTGACTGAATCGATAAGAGCAACCACCGAATCGCGCGTCTCCTCATCGACAACCATAATGTGATAGAGCATAACCTCATCGTTTTCGCGGATGAACTGGTCGGTATTGTTGTGATAATATGCGCCAATCTCGGCCGAATCGATAGACATCATCGGGAGAATATGATACTGCTCGAAAGCAGACGCGAGTATCATTCGCCTCGCCTCCGCGAGTCTCTCTGCAACTTCCGGGCGGGATTCGAGCTTCAAATCCATCGCGGCCTCGGCGAGAATTACCTCGTCAACCCACTGCTCGACGAACAGCAAGGCATCGTCGCCGAAGTAGCTTTGGAATCCCTCGGGGAGAAACGCGGCAAGCTCTTCGGCTGTCAAGCTCGAGGAGCCGGCCTTCGCGACTTCAACGCCACGGCGGTCGCGACCGCAGGATAGGAGCAGTCCGACCGCCGTGACGAGAATAATTATATAGCGACTTCTACGGAGCAAGAGCTATTGGGTTGAAGCAATAGGCTGTTCTTGCTGATATGCCGCAGGGTCGATGGAAGACTTGACGACACTCTCGTAAATCTTCACGCTGAACTCTTTGCGGGCATTGGCGATGAAATCCTCCAGCGCCGTCTCACGAAGGTCTCTGCGGAGCATCGACTGAATTCTTCCGCTGACGGACTCGAACGGCATCGCCTTCGGCTGACGAACTTCCGTCACTTTCATCACCGACCAGCGGTTCGTCCTATCTTGTGTGGGACCTACAATATCGCCCACTCCGGCGTTGGAGACGGCAGTCCAGAGGTTCGGGAATCTGCGTTCAGTAATCTCGAGCTGTCCGCCGGCGGCCTTGGTGTATGTCCTCAGGGATTTCTGCTCGACAAAGTTGGCGATGTTCTCTCCCGCTCTTACTTTTGCGGCAATATCGTTTGCTTCGGCTTCTCCGTCAACCTGCACCTCGACAACCACGACGGTTTTCGGCTCCATGAACGAGTCGAGATTGGCCTCGTAATATTGCCTAATCTGTTCCTCACCGACTTCGATGTTGCCGTAAATATGCTGGTTCTGGTATGTGCTGACCATCAGCTCTTCAAGCTCTTTATCATATAGTTCTTTAAATTTATCAGACTTTGTGATATTGAGCCTTTCTGCCTCTTTAACGAGAAAATCACCTTGGAGATTGCCCTTGATGAAATTCTCGACATCCATAGCCGACATAAGGGGCTGGCGTTGATAAGCCGGCCGCATCTTAATAGCAGAATCAAGCTCGGCGATAGTCCATGCGCCGTCATCCCATTGGGAGATGGTCATTCCGATTTCTTCGACGGTGAAGACCACTTCGGGGGGTGCATCGGTGTTTGCGGCCGCAGTTTGGAATTTTTCAACTACTAACTCCACAGCCTTTTCGTCGAGCTTAAAACCCCTTTGGTCGAACATATTCTCGACAAACTCGAGCGCTTTCGTGCCCTGAAGCTCGCGTTCCAATGTGCTCCTGAGGTTTTCTCTCATGTTCTCCAAAGGCTCTTGGGAGCGGGAGCGGGTTCCGAGTCTCTTGATGACATGGAAGCCGTATTGTGTTTGCACCGGATCGGATATCTGACCGTCGGCGAGTTCAAAAACGGCATCCTCGAAAGGCTTGACCATTCTTCCGGCGGTGAACCACCCGAGATCGCCGCCTTGTGCGCCGCTACCGGGGTCGAGCGAATGCTCTTGCGCTAATTGAGCGAAATCTTCTCCGGCTCTGGCCTTGGAGGCAAGCTCATTAGCAAGCGCTTCGTCGCTAACGAGAATATGCGCCGCGTGGAACTCTGTCCTCCGCTTTTCGTAGAGGTCCTCGATCATCTGGTCGGAGACTTCGACTTTGGCGGCGATTTCGACCTCCCAGAGGGCGGTAATCAACCTGCGTTCGTCATTTGCGGTAACGCGTTCGACGAGCAATGAGTCCTTATCCATGCCTTCTCTGTATGCGGCCATAAGTATAAGCTTCTGCTGAACGAGATTCTCCAGCACTCCCATCTTGCCCTCGACGGCGTCCTCGTATGTCTGCCAGCGAGGCATCATCGGAGCGGCGGCCTCGTCAAGTTCGTCGAGAGTGATGTTAAACTTGCCGACTTTCGCGACGGTATTCTCCGGCGGAGAGCCACAACCGGCGATAACAAGCGCCATGAAGAGCGCCATTGCCACGAACAAGAAAGTTTTTTTCATCTTTCCTCCTGTTGAATATTGAGATTGTTATTCGAAGTCATTGAGAGCTGATTCGAGTTTATTCAGCTTCAACGAAATATCTTCTTTTTGATTTTTTGCGTTAATAATGACCTCTTCAGGGGCATTTCTCAGAAAGTCCTCATTCGACAGGCGCTTATCAACGCCCGCGAGAACGGACTTGAGCCTCCCTATCTCCTTGCGAAGCCTTTCGCGCTCCGCTTCGATATCCACAATGCCCGAGAGCGGGAGATTAACAATACATTCACTAACAACCGCCGTGCCAACCGGCCCATCCGGCCGAGAATTACTGCAGACGGCCGAGTCCACACGTGCCAATGCGATAAGTATTCCCGCATGGGCATCGATGATTTTCTCCTGCGCCGAATCGGCGGGAATTATCACCACATCGCCGACTCGTCGATTGCCGATTCCTACGGAGTTTTTTATGTTGCGAATTTCTGATGCGATTTCGTTGATGAAGTCGAACTCCGCCTCGGCACCGTCATCAATATAATCGTGGTTTACCCTCGGCCATTTGGCGATTATACACGCCGGTGCGCCCAATCCTCCAATCAAGACCTCACCGACCTTATGCCAAATTTCCTCCGTCGCGAACGGGATGATGGGATGCCACAGCCGCAGAACCTCCTCGAAAACGTGTAGCGCCACGGCGGATGCGTCCTCGTCGTGCGCGTCGAATCGCGGCTTGACCGCTTCGAGATAGACGTCGCAGAAGTCGTTCCAGAAGAAGCGATAGAGCGATGTTGTCGCCTCGTCGAGGCGGTATCTTTCGAGCGCGTTATCGGCCTCCTCTTTGGCACGCTGGAGCTTAGACAAAATCCAGCGGTCGATGAGGTGCTTTGTCGGCGGTCTCTTAACAGCCTCGGCTGACATTTCGCCGCGGACGTTGCCGAGAATGAGTCTGCCGGCATTCCAGAGCTTATTGCAGAAATTCCTCCCCTGCGCGAAGCTGTCCATATCGACGAACAAGTCCTGTCCGGCGCCGGCCTGCGCGAGAAGCGTGTAGCGCAGTGCGTCTCTTCCGAACTTCTCGATGACATCTAAAGGGTCGATGCCGTTGCCCAGCGATTTGCTCATCTTGCGGCCCTGCGAGTCGCGCACGGTGCCGTGAATATATATGCTGTGAAACGGCGTTTCGCCCATAAAATGTTCCGATGCCATAATCATCCGCGCGACCCAGAAGAAGATAATCTCGCTGGCGGTGACGAGGACGTCCGTCGGGAAGAATCTCTTCAAATCCTCGGCATCGGCGTCCGGCCAACCCATTGTGGCGAAAGGCCATAGCCACGAACTAAACCAGGTGTCGAGAACGTCCTCTTCTTGGCGGATGTTCGTGTTTCCGCAATGCGGGCACTCTGTTAAATCCTCGCGCGAGACGATTGGCTCGTCGGTGCAGTCGCAGAACCACACGGGAATGCGATGTCCCCACCAGAGTTGTCGGCTGATGCACCACGGCCGGATTTTCTCCAGCCAGTTGAAATATACGCCGTGCCAGCGGTCGGAGTAGAACTTCGACAGTCCCCTACGGACGACTGCCAGCGCCGGCTCGGCCAAAGGCCGCATTTCGAGGAACCACTGATTCGACAGATACGGCTCGACGATGGTCTTACACCGGTAGCAATGCCCCACCGAAAGCTCGTGCTTAACTGTCTTCACCATGAGGCCTTTTTCTTCGAGCGCAGTGACGACGGCCTTGCGCGCCTCGAATCTGTCCATGCCCTCGAACACGCCACCGCTTTTGTTAATTTTACCTTCGGGCGTGAGGATATTTATCTGTTCGAGGTCATGACGAAGCCCTATCTCGAAGTCGTTCGGATCATGCGCGGGAGTGATTTTTACCGCGCCCGTGCCGAATGCCATATCGACATAATTGTCGGCGATAATCTCGAATTTGCGGTCGAGAAGCGGGTGGACGACTGTCTTGCCGATAAGGTCGGCATATCGCGGGTCGTTAGGATTGACCGCTACGGCAGTATCGCCGAGCATGGTCTCTGGGCGTGTGGTGGCGCATTCGATGAAGCCGCCGCCCTCGATCGGATATTTGAAATGCCACAGCGAACCCTCGATCGGCTGATGCTCGGCCTCCTCGTCGGAGAGGGCGGTTTTGCATCGCGGGCACCAGTTAATAATGTAATTCCCGCGATAGATAAGCCCTTCCTCGAAGAGCCTGACGAATGCCTCACGGACAGCGCGGGCGTATCCCTCGTCGAGCGTGAAGCGCTCGCGCTCCCAGTCGCAACTGCAACCGATTTCCTTCAGTTGCTCGATAATGCGCCCGCCCTTATGCTTCTTCCAGTCCCAAAGCCTCTCGAGGAATGCCTCGCGCCCGATGTCCTCTTTGGTTTTGCCCTCTTTGGCAAGCTCCTGCACCACCATGTGTTGCGTGGCGATGCCCGCGTGATCGACGCCGGGGAGCCAGAGCGTGGAATAGCCCTGCATACGCGCTCTTCGGATGAGCACGTCTTGGATGAGGTTGTTCAGTGCGTGGCCGATATGGAGGACATCCGTCACGTTAGGCGGCGGGATAACTATCGAGTATGTTTTATCAGTCTCCGATGGCCGGAAATATCCGCCCTCCTCCCAGAACTTAATCCACTTAGGCTCGGATGACTTGGGGTCGTATGTTTTGCTCAATTCAGAAGACATTTTTTCGTTTCGTTTATTTGGCACAAATTTTTTCAACTTATGAAGATTTGTGAATTTAATAATATTATATCCATCTGTCAAGTGCGAATTGCGTTTGCTTCGTTGGAATTGTGCCGCGTCAACCATTCCTATGTACTCAGCAATGACTTCTTGGAAAACAAGTCCAAGGATATTGGCTATTTCAATAACAGAATCAGCAGAGGGAATGCGCCGGAAAGCAACAATCCGAAATCTACAGCGAGTTCCGCCCAAGTCCCGCGGGATATGCCTTTTCGGCGGAAATAGGCGATCAGCAGAGTCATGTAAAGCAGAAATCCGAACTCCACAGCTGTCTGGAAGGCGAAGACGCGCAATGAAATTCCTGCTATCATAATAGCGCATGCAAGTGCCATCAATACATAAGTGGAATACCAAGCACGTTTCTCCCCCACGATGCTCGCGATTGACTCTCTGCCCAGCACACGGTCGGTCTCCATGTCCGTGATTGAAAACAGCATTGCGCGGAGAACGGCGAAAACAGCGACCCATAGGACAGCCAGGGCACCGAGCCATATTGGCGGAGCGACGCTGAGCACGGGGACGAGACCCGCGACGAAAATCCAAGCGATTGCGTGGAGAATGTCCTTCGCGCCGGGGATACTCCTCCAAGTGCCGAAACCGCGTGCTTTGAGAAATCTCGGCATGCCCTTCATAGAAACAAATGCCAAGGCGAATACCGAGCCGATACACATCAAAATAAACGAAGTAGTGCCTGACAATATTGACAATGGTATTGCAATCATAAATCCGAGAGCGGAGACTATGCCCAAAAATTTGCGATTACCCCAAAAAAAGCGAATCTTCGAAGGATCGACCAGCGCTAATCCTTGCCAATCCACGAGGTTATATAGCGTGTGCACGGACATCATGAATAATCCGGTGGCGATAAAAAGCGGCAGATTGAAGCCTCCGCCAGCGAGGAATACGGCCGAAAATCCGAGCATTGCCGCGGAAAGACCGGTTAATATGTTACTCTGTATTATTACGAATCCTATAGCCTTAAGGCGCGGCCACTCCCACGGCGGAAGGCGCAGTTCATTCATGGCTTCGAGCTTTTCGACAACGCGCGAGACAATCCAATGCGGGGTGCTGGCACCTGCTGTCACGGCTACTGTCGTCATTCCCAGAAAATTTTCTTTACTAAGTTCGTCGGCTGTCTCTATCCAGAATGTGGGCTTGCCGGTATCGACCGCGACCTCGTAAAGCCTTCGAGTGTTGCCGGAATTCTTGCCGCCGACAACGACTATCGCATCAGCATCGAGCGAAAGCTCGGAGATTTCCGCCTGCCTGCCCGAAGTCGAGTCGCAGAGCGTGTCGAAAATTTTAGCTGAGGCGTTATTACTCTTAATAACTCGCGCAATTCGCTCGTATTTCTCGCGGTTTATAGTAGTTTGGCCGAATACGGACACGCCCCCCTCGAATTCAATCTGCCGAGCCTCTTCCTCGTCCGCGACAACGACGGCATGTTCCCCCGCAAATCCCACGAGGCCGCGAACCTCGGCGTGATCTTCGTTTCCCACAATGACCACGAGGTCGCCCTCTTTGGCGGCTTTCTTGATGAGGGCTTGCACCCGCGCCACTTTTGGACAGGTGGCATCGCAGAGAGTTACATCCGAGGAGGCGATGGTGTCTCGCTCTTCTGGAGGAATCCCGTGGCTACGGATTATGACAGTCGATTTACTCGGTATATTACTTATATCTTCGAGAATTTCGACACCCTGCTCGCGGAGAAAATCCACTGTCTGCGGGTTGTGGATTAGCGGCCCCCATGTGTAAATCGGGCCGGGGTTCTCGCCGGCGGTTTTGAGAACCAGCTCCACCGCGCGCTTGACCCCCATGCAAAAACCCGCGGTCTTGGCTAATTTAACTCTCACGGAGAACGCTTCCAAGTGTATTGATCTGCGCGCTCGATTTTCGCTCCGAGCGAGGCGAGCCGCCTCTCGATGTTCTCGTATCCGCGGTCTATGTGGTAAACGCGCAGAACTTCCGTCGTGCCGGATGCCGAGAGCGCGGCAAGAACCAACGCCGCCCCCGCACGAATATCGCTTGCCATGACCTCCGCTCCCTCCAGCTTATGGACGCCGTGGACAGTCGCGCGGTCGCCGTTTATTGTGATTTCCGCGCCGAGGCGGAGAAGTTCCATCACCTGCAAAAATCTGTTCTCGAAGATAGTTTCGCGGATAAAGCCCGTGCCTTCGGCGGTAACCAGCGCGGTCATGGCGCAGGGTTGGAGGTCGGTCGGAAAGCCGGGGAAGACGGCGGTGGTGATGTTCACGGCGCGCGGACGGCTCTTGATGGCGACTCGAATGCTTCCGGGGGAGGTGACGACCTCCGCGCCCATCTCCTCCATTTTCAATAGCGGCACCGCAAGGTGTTCCGGCTCCACCCCGCGGACTGTTACGTCTCCGCGTGTGGCAAGCGCACCGTAGAGGTATGTCCCCGCCTCGAGCCTGTCGCCGATGGGGATGTGGTCTGCGCCGCGAAGGCTATCTACGCCCTCGATTTCGATGACCGGCCCGCCCGCACCCTTGATGCGCGCGCCCATGGCCGTCATGAACTTCGCGAAATCGACGATTTCCGGGTCGGTTGCCGAATTGAGGATGGTAGTTGTGCCCTCGGCAAGGGCGGCGGCCATCATGACATTCTCGGTGCCTGTGTGGCTGGGCCTATCGAAGTAGAGAACGTTGCCCTTCGGGCGTCCGCCGCAGTTCGCGCCGATGTATCCATGACTCTCTTCGATTTTCGCGCCGAGACGGGCAAAATTGCTCAAATGCCAGTTTATCGGCCTCGCGCCGATGGCGCATCCGCCGGGCATGGAAACCTTGGCCGAGCCGAAGCGTCCAATAAGCGCGCCCATTATCATAAAACTCGCGCGCATCCTACGGACGAGGTCGTATGGCGCGGGACGATTCTCGATGCCCGTAGGGTCGATTCTCATCACGCCGGATTCGACATCGAAATCGACCTTTGCGCCGAGGTGTTCGAGGAGTAGCACCATCGTGCGAATATCCGCGAGGTTCGGCATATTGCGAATTACTACCTCGCCGCTCTCCGGCATGAGCGCCGCGCAGAGCATCGGCAGGACGGCATTTTTCGCCCCTTTAACGCGAAGCGAACCCTCCAGCGGAACTCCACCCTCAACCACGAACATATCCAACGACATTTTGCCTGCTTTCTATAAGATTAAATTTTTACAATGTTCAGATGTTATTCACGGGCGAGCCGCCCGTGGGGTTTCCTGCGGTCACCGTCTCATCCTTACAGTTATTGTTCACTTCAAGCGAAGTTGCCGGACGCGAATCGCCATCGTCGTTTTCGATACCTCGAACAGCTCGGCGAGAATCGACACGCGATACTCAACATTGTCTCGATATCTCGGCCAGAGCTTTCGGAGCGTTGGCTCCGGCACCAGAAGCTCGGCGGCGAATCGGTCGGCGTCGCGTTCGACACGGCTGTCTCTTTCCGGCGGGCAGATGCGATACGACACCGAGTGCGGCATGACTAAATGTCCCAACTCGTGCGCGATAGCGAAGCGCCTTCGTTCCGGTGTAAGGTCGCGGTGAACCATTATCGCGGGCGAGTCCTTATTTTTATACGCGATTCCGTCAACATTTGCGACATCGCCCTCGAACAGCTCGATACCCAGTGCATCAAGAATCGGATCGAGCTTAATCGGCGGGGACTCGATGTCCGTGTGCTTATATAGCGATCTGGCGTAATCTTTCGCCTGCATGATTCTACGAGTAATCCTCTTCCTTCAAGTTTGTCGATTTGTAATAGCGCACCGCCGCCACAAAGCCGAACAACAGCAGGAAAAAGTGCACAAACACCGCGAAGAGATACCACTCCGGCAGAATCAGTCTCAGCGCGAACAAGTCGAACACTATAATTATCGCGCCTCCGAGTGCCGGAAGGAACAGAGCGCCCGCAGAAACAGGCTGTTCACGCTTGCTCCAAAGGAGTATTCGAAACGGCCAAGCGAGAAGATACAGAGCGCCCAGCCCTGCGACGGCGGCATAAGCCGTTGGGCTCAATCCTTTTCACCGCCATCTGTGTCTTTGACGGCATCCGCCCAAGAGTCCGTCCAGCCGCACTTGGGACATTTGCGCGCACGCCTCGATGTATCGGTGGAGCTTCCGGGGACAGGCTCCTCGAACACGCTAACCCATGCGCCGCACTCGGGGCATTTCTCGCCCCAGACAATTCGATGCCAGATTCCGCCCTCGATAATGTGGATGAAAAGCAAGCCGATAGTCCACGCGACGAACCAGCTAATGCCATCGAGTTTGGTGAGCGCCCAAATATCGGGGACAATCAGCAGGACAAGAAAGGCCGTGCCGACAATCAGTGCAGTGTCACGCTCCTTGCCTTTGCCCTTGACGCGTGGCGATACCCAATACAGCCACGCGAGAAAGACCAGTGTGGCGATTGTGCCATACCAGAAGTAGAAACTCGGGACTCCGCCCATGGTTACTCCTTGTAAAATTGCTGTGATCGGGCGAAGCACTATACCCTTTAATTTTTTCCCATAACCTAAAAGATTGCTTCGTCGCTACAGTCCTCGCAATGACGTTGTAGGGGTCAACCGGTGGTTGACCCGCGCGGGCGAGGCATGCCTCGCCCCTACAGTTTACCTTATTAGTTAACGCCAACAATCGGGCACAGCACGCTGTGCCCCTAGAGCCTATAACCTAACACCTAATGCCCGCTTACACAAACGTTAGCCAGCCGAATTTGTCCTCGGCCTTGCCCTCGACGATGTCGAAGAATCTTTTTTGAATCTGCTCGGTAATTTCGCCGCGATATCCTCTTCCGATGGGGATCCTGTCAACCGAAGCGATAGGCGAGACCTCCGCGGCGCTACCGGTGAAGAACGCCTCGTCGGCGACATAGACCATCTCGCGGGGGATTCTCTGCTCGACGACCTCGAAGCCCATATCGCGAGCGATTTTGATTGCGGAATCCCTCGTGATGCCGGGGAGTTCGCTACCGCTCAGGGGCGGCGTGAAAATCTTGCCGTATTTAATGACGAAGAAGTTCATCGCCGAGCCTTCGGAGATGAAGCCGTCCTTGTCCAGCGCGATGCCATCGGCGTATCCGTTGATGATGGCCTCCATCTTGATTAGCTGTGAGTTCATGTAGTTCGCGCAGGCTTTGGCCATGCCGGGGAACGTGTTCGGCGCGATTCTCGTCCAGCTGGAGAATTGGACATCGACGCCACGTTCGATGGCATCCGGGCCGAGATACTTGCCCCACTCCCATACTGCAATCATGAAATGCGGCCTACATGTGAAGGGGCTAACGCCAAGCGCTTCGTCTCCGCGAAAGATGAGCGGGCGGACATAGCAGTTCGCCAGGGCGTTTTCGCGGATTGTGTCCAGCGTGGCCTTGTTAATGTCCTCGACGGTGTAGTCGATGAAGAACTCCTCGTTGAACATCTTGCCGCCGTCGTCTGTCGGGGGGTTGCAGTCGGCGGTCATGCGGTAAATTTTCGCCGAGTCCAAAAGCCTCCGCGAGTGGTCGGTGAGGCGGAACACCGCCGGGCCTTTGATTGTGTTGTAGCACCGCTCGCCCTCGAAAACGCCCGTCCCATAATGAATTACGTGGGACAAGATGTGTATCTTCGCGTCCTCGAAGTCCACAAACTTTCCGTCCATCCAAATTTTCTTGCATCCGGGAAATGGCATAGCTACTCCTCGATTTATGGGGTTCGTCAAATCAACAATATGTCTATTATCAATGTATCTGCAAAACGGCGAAGGTCAAGACAAAAATCTTCGCGGCGAGCTTCTGAAACTTTCATTAGTCCGCGCCCGGGGCGTCGGCGCGCGTGAACGCGCACCGAGATAGTCGTTGCAATATCGCCGCGTTAAGCGAAAGACTCCCTGCCGACTATCTCGTTCCCACCTGCGACCTGAAGGTCGCAGGTGGGGCCGACGCCCCGAAATCGCCCGCATAAAAAAAGCCGGCTTTCGCCGGCTGTCGATTTCCTATGAGCAAAGATTACTCGGCGAGAATCGCGTCCACGGGACAAACATCGACACACGCGCCGCAGTCGGTGCAGAGGTTCGCGTCGATTTCGTAAATCTCGTCGCCCTCGCTGATGGCCTCGACGGGGCATTCCGCCTCGCAGTTTCCGCAGGCGATGCAATCTTCGGTGATTCTGTGAGCCATAATCCTCCTTAAGAGTTGAGAAATCATTTTAAGCGCTAAAAAATCGCACATAAAATATAGCTCGACACACACAATGTCAAGGCGTATTTGCAGAAATTTTGTTCGGTATAGTCCAGCTGGCCGCTACGCTTTTCAAGCATTCGCATTCCGTAGGGACGCATCTATTGAACATAGGAAAACCCCACGGATGTGTGCTCCCGTTCTCCAAAAACTCTGCTCCTCGCAATGACGGTTGAAAACGCTCATCACCTCACCAGCACAACCGTTCCCTGGCAAACGATTCTTTGCTCCGTAGCGATAATGTAAATGTATAGCCCCGGCGTGAGTGGCCTGCCCGCCGAGTCACGGCCGTCCCAAATATGCCCGCCCGTTTCCGGCGCGATATCGCGGTCGAAAACCAAACTATTGCGCAAATCGTATATCTTGAGATTCGCCGGAAGCACGAACATGCGCGGATATTCGAAGATTATCACGTCGTTGATGCCGTCTGAGTTCGGCGAGAAGGGGTTGGGGAGTGCCTCGCAACCGGTGGTCGGCTCGATGATGAACGAATGCGCAAATTGCGCGCAGTTTGGTGCGCAAGTATCCGGCTCGTCGCACACTGTCAGCGCGACATCGACGGTATCGCCGGCTGACCAAGCCATGCCGAAAGCGACAGGCCGAAAGACGGCATAAATCTCGTTGCCATAGGGATTTACCGTGGTAATTATATCGCGCAGGGGAAAGGCGTCGCCGTTAATCTCGATGAACGACGAGTCCACCAAAATCGGCGAGATGAGGTCTGCGATGTTAACCTCGATGTTCTCATGGATGTTGATGCAGAATTCATCTGAAGGCGGCGAGAGGAAAACCGTCGAGGGCGGGGAGAAATCCGTGAAAAAGACGAAGCTGAAAGGGTTCGCCAGCGGTGCGCCGAAGACATCATCCGCCGAAATTAGCGAGACGCGAATAGTGTCCAAGTCGTCCCATAGCGGCGAGGGAGTGAAAATCAGCAGAGAGCCGTCGATGAAGTCAAGCTGTGGGTCGGAAATGCTCAGCGTGTCGTTATCGACGACGAGCCGGATGCTCGCTGGGTCGATGCCCTCGGG
>DSAF01000073.1 GCA_011388305.1 Candidatus Zixiibacteriota bacterium
CATATAAGCAGTGATAATATATGCAGAATCCACATTGTCGCCGGCGGATTCGAGGGCAATTATTTCATCATCGCCAAACTCTATAGTTAATGGATTTTCAGGGTCATCCGACTCAACCATAGCGGAATATGTAAATTTTAGGCCATCGAAAGGTTGGATCCCTCCAGTAGCGCCATAAAAACTACGCCTAAAATCTATGTCTGTGTATTGAAAATCGACAACAACCCTATCTTTCGTGCCAACAGGGCGACTTGTCGAAAAAGTGATTTGGCCAAGGTTGTAATCGATCGTGTAATCATAGTCCTGTCCGCGTTTGAGCCGCGCTCCGTTAAGCCAAACGGTCTCGGTTCCGGCTAAAATTTGCACTGCCGAAGTGCCGGGAGCGCGTATCTGATAAGGTCCCTGATTACCTTCGACGCAGTGAAATTCCATCGATGCCCATATGCCCTCGAGTATTGCCCCCACGGCTTGAATGGAGGCTTGCTCAGTGAATGCATCGAGACGAACGCCGGATAATCTACGTGAATATTGGGAAAATTCACTTTCGGCAAAACTCGTTGAAAAATCTCCGAATGTCGCCCCAAAGAAAGGACCTTTTACGATAATCGAAACTTGCTCGAGTTGTGCAATTTTTTCACTAGTTCCCTCCGGCTGTATAGGCAGATTTTGGTCGCTCATTATTGCGGTAATTTCGACGTCTTCGCCGATTTCACCGTAGGCTTCGAGTTGAAAGGCCGACTCCATCGTGGCATCGCGACGAGTTCCAATTTTCACGCCCCGAAGAAGACTTCCGGAATGGACTATGCGGCTTTCGTCGGAGTTCATCCCCATGTAAGTCCTTGGAGTTCGGGTGATTAGTTGGCCTCCGGTTCCTCGAGGTGTTCGATGCTGGACGCTCAAGGGCAATTGCATATCCATATATGAGTATTGGATTCTGATAGAATCACAGGAGACTTCGTCGGTAAATTGTAATATACCAAAAGTATAGTCTATTATATATTGGTTTTGTCCTAAAGTGTCAGTTTCACAGCTGACTATCTCACTTCCGACGATGATAAAGCTGTCTGGCAAAAAAACCTTATTATCAAATACTTGGAGGTGTAACTCCCGTCGCGAAGCCATGGAGATGGAGATAGAAATTAATATTGACAACAAGAATATGTATATTTTTTTATTCAAGGTCCTTCAGGGAGTTAACTCGTAATATTTTATTGCCGCATATCACTAGAGCCTTGCCACTAATCTCTTGAGTCGCGGAGGTAATTTTACAAGTATTTATCTCGTAATATGACGAGTAATTTAGATCGAAAATTTGCGCATTATGCTCGCCGATAATTGTAAAGTTATTTACAACAGTAAATGCGGAAATAGGTGATGCAATTTCTAATTGAAATACCTTGTGAAAAGCTCCTGTGGTCGTGTATAGATAGACAGCTCTATCTGATGTGACCGTGAAATAATTCGTGAATCTATCATAATTTATATTTACAATTCTTTCGTTGTCGGTCTCGTTACGTAAAATGATTTCTATTGGCCTTTTAGCTCTCCAGTCGTCAAGGAGGTAGATTTTATTTCTATCGTGGTCGTAAATCATTATTCTGCCGTCAGTTGAGACAGATATCAGTGAAGGTCGGATGGATAGCTGTGCTAATTGAAGTGATACTTTAGATGGTTCTCTTAATCGTTTATCGGTTAGATAGATAGCTTCGCCATCGCGATCAGCAAGATAGAGCCATCCGGCGCTGAATGCAATGTCATTGACTCGAAAAAAATCCGGTATATAGCTTGACATTTCAAGTTTTGCTACAATCACGCCGTCTAAATCAATACTTGTCACCTCTCCTCTATCGTCAAGCACATAGAACAACTCATTGCCATCGTAAAATGCCTTTATTGAGTGGATTTCAGAAGGAATCAGAATCGTATCAATGGTTTGAGCATTTGAAAATATAATGATGAATATTATTTGCAAATATTTCAATAATGTTTTCATTGGAATTAGTTCTCCGCGAAATCAGAAGTAGTTTCCGCAATATATGCTAACACCCTCTCGTCTGTGATGTGTGCATCGCATATCACTTTGCCAGAATTTAAAATAACTGCCCTCTGGGTGCACTTTTGAGCAAAATCGACATCATGTGTAATAATGATGATAGTCTTGCCTTGATTTGATAATAATTCAATAATATTGCGGAGTTTTATCTTTCCATCTGGATCGAGTGCCGCGGTTGGCTCATCGAGAATTAGAATATCCGGATCAATGGCTAAAACACCTGCTATACCTACTCGTCGTTGTTGTCCGTCAGAAAGTTCAAAAGGGGATACTTCGTATAACTCACTTGGCACATTCACTAATTCCAGAGCCTCATGTGCGCACTTCTGCGGATTATCCAGTTGAAAACAGCGCGGCCCAAATTCGACATCTGCTATTACTGTCTCGGCAAATAACTGACGAGATGGAAATTGAGAACAAATCCCCACACGGACTGATTTGTCAATTGATAAACCCCCTGCATCTGCTTGATAGAGACAAGCTATAATCCGTGCTAAAGTGGTTTTTCCGGAGCCGCTGGGACCGAGAATGGCGATTCTCTCGCCTTTATGAACAGTCATGTTTATGTCACAAATTACGGGAGTGCTGTTATAGCTAAAAGAAATATTATCAAGCTGATATATAATATCATTTCGTTTATTATCTAAAATAATAGGACATAAATCACTATTATTATTGACATTAGTTT
The DNA here is from genome assembly GCA_011388305.1 of Candidatus Zixiibacteriota bacterium. Classification (GTDB taxonomy): domain Bacteria; phylum UBP14; class UBA6098; order UBA6098; family UBA6098; genus UBA6098. Next base: position 2,742 of record DSAF01000073.1, read on the forward strand.
TAATAATTCCGTCTGTGATAAACATGGCCCTGTCACATAAAGTTGCTACTTTCGTATTTTGCGTGATGAAAAGTATGGCCGTTCCTGACTGTTTCAGTTCGATAATTCTTTTCCAGAAAAGACGCTTGCCTTCAGCGTCGAGAAAAGAATCAGGTTCGTCTAAAATTAGAAGGGATGGAGTTCCGGCCATTACGCCGGCGAGTGCGCAACGCTCGAGCATTCCCCCTGATAGCTCGTCGATGTTTTTCCGAAGAACGCTCGAAAGTCTAAAATCTTCAGCTGTTTGATTTACGATAGTGCGAATGTCTTGCTCTGCATATTGAGCATTTTCGGGCGTGAAAGCGATTTCTCGTTCTACAGAGGTTGCGATAATACCATCGGAAGGGTCTTGAAAGAGAAAACCCACTTCGCCTGGCGTAGCATGATAATCATCAGCAAAAATGTCTTGGCCGGAGAACAAGACGCTTCCTTCGTTAGGGGCTATTATTCCTGCGGCTATCAGTGCGAGAGTAGTTTTGCCCGAGCCGTTTTTGCCAAAAAGCGCGACCATTTCTCCGGCGGATATTTGGAGATCGACGCAGTCGAGAATAGGTGCCGCCGAATTAGGATATGAGTATTTAACACTCTTTATATCAAGAAGATATGACATTTAATTACTGCGAAAAATTATATTGTCGCCAATGCGCACGAATTCAATATACGCAAATAGATGAGCAAGGCAAGTGCGTGTTGTCATTGGGCGTCGAAGCGTTTTCTTATAGGACGAACGAAAAAACTTACAACGAAAAATTGTGGAATAATGGCTATCAACTGGGCAAGGAGAATGACTTTCCAAATAGAGAGAAACCACGGCATCTCTATCTCTCCTGCCCCGAACATTTGTGCCACTTGGATTACTTCCGGCATTATCCTCTCGGCGAAAGGGATCACTTTTCCAATAAAAACTACTGTTAATGACGCAATGAACACGATTTGCAGTATCGCGATGCAGAATAACGATATACGCCCAACTCTGCGCTTGAAAAAATGAAATATTCCAGAGGCGATAAAGAGCACAGACAAGACTATCATAACTATTGATACTGTCATTACTGGACGCATTACCTCGGAAAATTGAGGAGTTTGTGCAAGGATATTATAAGGGTTGGGTAGTTTAGCAACGATTTGCGGCAAAGATGCGAGGCGTAGGCCAAAAATCCCTTGCACAAGGCCATAGAGCATCGCAATTACCCCAAAAATAACTACTATCGCTGGCGTTGAACTTTTCTTTTTCATAGAACCTCCCCGATTTGCGGATCATTGCACTTCAAAATAATTTCACTCAATATATCAAATTAGCGAGAAATAGCAATAGTGGACTTATGAAATTGCGCCCGCTATCAAATCTTTCAGAGAAATTCGAGAGTCTATGCTTTGCTGGCGAAATTGGCCTACATGCGTGTTTTTTCTATTGAATAGTTCTGCATAATAATTACCTTTTATAAATAATGAAGGCATTTGTGAAAATTCTCGCGCTCCTCGTCGGAGGTTCGCTTTTTGCCGCGGGTTTGGGCGGATATTACGAGGTGCAGACGCGCCTCGCCGAGGACGGCACATGGCAACTATTCGAGCCTGTGCATCGATTTGAGCTTCGCCTTCACTCATCGCCATGGGAGAACACCGAGGCGTTTGCGAAAGTCTTCGCCGAACTATCGCGCAATCAGGACAACGACCCCGAACGCCCTTTGCGTGAATACACTTTCATCGAAGGGCATCTGCGATATCGCTGGCCGAAGCATATCGAGCTTCACGCCTTCTCGCGCCAAAATCGCTTCTGGTTTCCTCAAGGCTTGTTCGAGCTTGTCAACTCAGACCGACTATCCGACGGCGGCAATTCGCAAGGTATCCGCGCGGATTTCTGGGGAATCGGAACGCTTTCGGGAGTGCTTCTATACAGCGACATGTCTGCATCAGGCGGCGATGACGCATTGGCCGGAAGGCTGTATGCGCCGTTTTTCGATGACAGACTACGGCTATCGTCAGTGGCGGCGCGTAAGGATTGGGGCGCTTCGACATCGGACTACAATTCTGTATTATCTGCGAACATCGGCGCATCCGTCGGGCGTTTCGCAGATTTTTTACGACCGCTGGGAAATATCGACATCGAGGGGCAAGTCGCCGTCAGCAGAATTCCCGATGAACCCAAGGATGCGGAGAATATCGCGTGGTCCGCTGAATTTAGACAGTTGCGCGTAGGCGGACTGGAGCTTCAGGGCGGATATCGCGACTGGGGCGCTGATTTTCGTAGCTATCTATCGAACCAGTTCGACTATGACCAAAGCTTCAATGAGAAGGGCTTTTACGGCCGCGCCGTGTATTTCTTCCCAGAAAAAGCGATCAACCTTTATGGCGGATACTCCGAGACTCGCGCCCCGCAAAACCGCTCGGCGCGGATTTCCGTGAATAATCCCGAACGCACGGCGCAGGAAGCGTTTGGCGAGGTTTATATCGAGTGGGTCAACGACATAAAGAGCAAGGTCAGATACAAGCACTATCGAGGCTGGGACGCCAACTATCGCGAGATTCGCGACTATCCCGAACTTCTTGGCGAGGTTAGCGTGGAGAGCCGAATCGCCAAGGTCAAAGCGCAGGTGCGCGTCAAGGATTTCGGCACGGACTTTCAGATTATCGCGACAGGGCTTGAGTTCAACGCAAATCTCACGCACGACCTCAAGTTCTATGCCCGCGCAGTGAACGCCGCCGAGAAGTCCGAGAGCCGCCAGACGATTTTTGCCCAACTTCGATACGAGCGATTTCAGCCGGCGGAGATATTCCTCGAGTTCGGCAACCCCGGCGACACTGACAACGACCTCACGATGGACGATGATTTTGTGAACGTAGGAGCTTCACACGGCGTCGCCAAGCAGGTTGCGCTGTTCGTCAAAGTTTTTTTCTAAAGGAATTATAGATGGACAAAGAGTCAAAACAACTCCCGTTGGATTTCAGATGGCAGGCGGTGATTCCAGTTTATGCGCTGGCGCTGTTTGTGGTTTTTTTCTTCGGAAAGGACGCTGGCGCGTATCAGCCTTACTCTATTTACGCCCTGATTTTGGGCTTTCTGGCGGGTCTTCCGGGGTCCAAATGGGAGCTTACTGCCATCATGAGTAAATGGGACGAGATAATCGCAGGGCCGGCGGTGAGCTTCCGCGTAGGATATTACAAACACAAAGAGGCCAAGAAAAAGACACAGTATTCGCTCGCGGTCTCCTTTCTCATTCCACTGATTTTCCTATTAATGGCCTACATGTTTTATTTTAGCAAAATGCTCGCCAGCGTCTCGTTTGGGTGGGCGTTACTTCTTCTTATCAAGTGGAACGGTTGGTATTGGTTTCCCTATATATTCGGCCTGCAGTTCTCATCGACACATTTGCCGAGGCTGATTGCCGTGGCGAGTTTCGGGAAGAAGCCATTGCCGGATATCTTGCGGAAGGACGAAGATGCGTAGTTTGCCGATTATCGCCGTTTTCCTTACTGTAATGTCGATTTCAGCGGGCGTCCGCGTCGAGGGCGGGCGGGCGATTTTCTCGTATGAAAACGACACTGCTCGCGAGGTCTTCATTGCGGGAGATTTCAACGAATGGTCGGAGACGGCGACCCCGATGTCCCAAGCCGATGGCGGTCTCTGGACGGCGGAACTCGACCTCCCCCCCGGCCGATATGAGTATAAACTCATTGTTGACGGGAATTATATGGAAGACCCCGACAATCCCGAAAAGGCTCCCGACCCATACGGCGGCAACAATTCTGTGCTTGTGGTGGGCGAGCCTTCCGACCAACCGGCGGCGCAAGCACCTTCGAGAGAGAAGGCTGACGGCGCGGTCTTCGAGTATTACAACCCATCGGCGCGCAGAGTCTCCGTGGCAGGCTCTTTCAACGACTGGTCGCCGGACGCCACCCTCCTCGCGTCCGACGGCGATGGCAAGTGGACAGCGATAGTTCCCCTCGAACCGGGGAAACACGAATACAAGTTCGTCGTGGACGGCGCGTGGCAACCCGATCCGGAGAATCCCGTCACCGCGCCGGATGGTTTCGGCGGCGTCAACTCGATTATTGAAATCGGCGATGACGGACGCACAGTGACAATCAAAGCCGATCACGGAATAGATCGCATCTCCAATACCTTCGCCAACAGCAGAGTCTATGTTGGCGGGCGATACACGGCAATCTCCGAAAGCCGCATCGCGCACGAAACGGACGGCAGATTGCGTCTCGGCACGCCGCGCCATCGCCTCGAATCTTATTTGCGCATCAAAATCTCCGATGATGTGACGGCGTGGGGCGGAATGAACATCGACACTCGCGACGCCGACAGGATTTACGAGGCCCCCTTGTCTTTAGATAGCGCGGCGATTGAACTTCGCGCGGAGAGTGTGACTGCGCAAGTCTATTATAACCGCACAATCGGAGGCCTCGGCGACCCTCTGGAAATCATTGGCTCATCGAAAATCGCAGGGACTCTGCGCGGAGAGATTCCGTTCGGGTTGGGCACCGGCGGCGCAGAGGTTCGGGGCGAGCTCGCGGGAATATCCTTCGATGCCATCTATTGCGATAGATTTAGCTCCAACGCGACAATTCCCCATGACGGTTCGCTCTTAGACGGTCTCGGAAGACTGCGCTACGGCCTTTTCCGCGAAGATGTCATCGACCCGGAGGAAACGTCAGGACTGTTCACTCAATACGGCACGGACATTTTGGGCGTTGGCCTGTCAAGGGATTTTGGGGCTGTCGAAATGGGCGCGGTGATTCGCCGCGACGCCGGAACTTTTTGGTATTCCATCGCGGAGATGGACATCCCCCAGCTCGACGATTGGATTGACACCTCCGGCTCCACGAGCGACTGGTTCGCACTCGGCAATTCGGAACTGCTATATGGTGGCTATGTTTCCACAGCACTTGGCTTTACGAGTATCTGGGCGCAATTTCTGCAATACCGATATTCCGGGGGGGTAAGCGCTGGAAACCGCGAGAACGAAGCTCGCGACGACAACGGCCCGATGGATTTGTCGCTGGGCGAATTTGACGGCAGAATGACAGGCGCTGGGATAGGATTTCGTCCGGTTGAAAAGATTGAGCTTGGCGTTCAATACAATTCGCAATACTTTTCGCCGCCAACCAACAGGGGAATCTTCTTCCAGCCGGCTCCCTCCACCGATGGCGACGGTCGCGTCGATTTGAACGAGTTCCCCATCGCCCCTGACATGGGCTCGACATGGTGGGAATCATATTCGGCAGAGCTTTGCGCCGATTGGTTCATCCAAGTTTCCGCTCGAGGCGGCATCGAGAATATGCACGATCGATTCTCGGGCAATCGCAGAAAGACTTGGCGCGCCGGTATTCTCGCCGAAGGCTCCATATTGTGGGACTTTATCACTTGGGAACTCGATAACGAGATAGCCTTCTCGCGCCCGGCTCTTGGTGGCACACACGATGAGGCTTTAACTACACTGGCACTCCGCCTGGCGCTCACTGATGATTGGTTTTTCAATATCTCTGCAGGGTATTACAGGCTTGCTGTTGACGATGTGGCACTTCTGCAAGACCTCAATATCAAGTCTCGCCCGCTTTTTTCGTCAATCGAATTTTCACCGGTAGAAAACGTTCGCTTCGAGCTTTTTTGGGGCGTGCATCCGATAATGGCCAACGGCTGGCCAGCTGGCAGACGCGAATTCGTGGACAACTATATTCGCAAGCATGGTGCAACATATTCCGAAGCGCTCATTGAGCTGGAAAAAGTCCGGCAAGTAGGCATTAGAGGGGAGATAGGGTTCTGATGAAGCTAAAAAAGTTTCTCTTTTTTATATTTATCATAATATTAGCTGTTTTCTCACACTCTTGCGCTATTACTAAGGCAATCAAATCGAGGACTCCGCCCCCCCAAAAGGTTGACGGAGGGATTCTGTTTAGATATCAGAACCCGGCCGCGAGGCAGGTTCAGCTTTGCGGAAATTTTAATAACTGGTGCGGCACAAAAGACACCGGCGGCATTCTCGACCCATCAATTGGAATCATGACGGACGCCGATGGAGACGGAATTTGGGAAATAGTCGTTGACCTTCCGCCCGGGCGATACCAGTATAAATTTGTCGTTGACCGAGTCAGCTGGACAATGGATCCTTCCAATCCTGATACGGACACGGAAGATGGAATTGAGAATAGCCTAATTATTGTGAAATGAAATTCGACAAACAAAATATTGCCCGCTATATCGCGCGGAATCAACATGCTTTTCGCTTTCTATGGATGACAGTTTTTGCTATCGTCTTTTTTTTCATTGTCTTTTTCGGCGTCACTGCGATAAGGCGCGAGTTATCGATTCCAAACCGCCCCATCATTACTGTAAATATCAGGACAGTAATGCACGATGGCACGATAGAAAATGGCAAGCCAGTTTTCTGGAAGACCACCTATGTTCCGGTTGTTCTCAAAAATGAGGGCAGAAAGCCCGCGTCGAACATCGCTTGGAGCTTCCGGTTCGAGGGCGTGAAACCGACTGCAGGCTCACGCGAAAAGCCGCTATCGCGGCGAGATTCGATTGTTATCTTTGTCGAGAATCCTGAAAACCCCCGAGATTACTGGGAGTTCAAAACTATGTCGTATTCGCTTGAATATTCAACACCTGATGGAATTACTTATTTTATTGTAGATAGTCTCTATATCTCACCGCTTGTCAGCGAATGGGACATTAGAAGAATGGGCGGTATCGTTCCGGGAGAAATTACCAAATAATTGCTTATAACATTTATTGTTAAGGAGGAATATATGAGAACTTGCATTAAGTATTTGTTGTTATTACCTGCTACAATTACACTTATTGCGCAACCTATGTTGCTCGAAGATGGGCGCGTTCAATTCTCACATAACGACCCAAATGCCCACACAGTATCTCTCGCCGGTGGTTTTAACCGCTGGCATCCCGAGGCGAATCCAATGAAAAAATCGCCGGATGGGACTTGGACACTCGCAATCGAATTCGAGCCGGGAATGCACCAATATAAGTTCGTTGTCGATGGCAACTGGATACAAGACCCGCAAAATCCCGCCGGAATCGATGATAATCACGGGGGGCTTAACTCGGTTTTTGTGTTGACAGATGACGGTCGTATTCTTCTCGAATCGCAATCGCAAGGGCCTGTTAATCCCGATGATATTTATCCTGACGGGCCGAGCGTTCACCTTGCGATAATTTGGCATCAACATCAACCTTTATACGCCGACCCCGTCGAGGATTATTTGCGCGGGCCATGGGTTCGCCTCCACGCGACCAAGGACTATTATGACATGGCCGCAATACTCGAAGATTATCCGGAAATCCATGTGACAATTAACCTTACGAGCGTCCTAATTAGGCAACTTCAGCAATACTATGTCGATAGGCTCGCGTTGGTTGTAGAGGGCAACCGAGTTAACGAGGAGCTATTTTTCTCAAATTTTGCCGACAGAACTGACCCATGGATAGACCTTCTGCTGAAAAACACCGAAGATTTCGGTTCCTCCGACGACGAATATCTTTATGGAGGTCACTGGAACTGCTTCGGTATTTCCGAGGTGATGATCGAGCGGTTTCCCGAATATAAGGCATTACGCGACAAAGGTTCTAACTTCACCACGAACGAGAAGCTACAACTGAAAGTCTGGTTTGCTGTGGCGTGGTTCGACCCTGACTTTCTCGATGGGCCGGTGAAACTTGTGACGGGCGAAACCGTCGATCTGTCGGATCTCGTCGAACGCCGCGGCGACAAATGGTTTGCGCGAAGGCCGTTCAGCGAGGACGACGCGAACCGAATCGTGGCCGAATCTTATAAAGTAATGGCCGCCGTCGTGCCGATTCACCGCAAGCTCATGGACGACGCCCGTGCGGAGATAATCACGACACCCTATTTTCACCCAATTTTGCCGCTTGTTCACGACAGCGATGTCGCCAAAATCTGCCAACCGGGTACTCCTCTGCCCGAGCGTTATTCATACCCCAAAGACGCCGAGCTTCAAGTTAAAATGGGTGCCGCTTATTTTGGGGAAGTTTTCGGAAGGCCGCCAATCGGGATGTGGCCGGCCGAGGGCGGCGTCTCACACGATGTCGTGTCAATTTTCTCGAACGCGGGAATCGACTGGATAGCCACGGCTGACGGCGTTTTGCAGAAATCTACCCCTCCGAACCAACCCATTTATCGCCCGTATCGCGTCGAGTCGGAGGAGGCACATCGCCCGCTGGCTGTTTTTTTCCGCGACACGGAGCTTTCCGACAGAATTGGCTTTGTGTATCAGACAAAAACCGGCGAGGAAGCCGCAGAGGATTTCGTGCAAAAAGTATTGACATACGCCAAGGAGGGCGAGGATAGGCTCGTCACGGTGATTCTCGATGGCGAGAATGCTTGGGAATGGTATCGCTTCTCCCCCGACGCGAAGGATTTTCTTCACGCATTCTATCGCAAGCTGACAAAACTTCAGCGCATGGGGCGAATCATCACCGTCACTCCCGGCGAATACATCTTGGGCAATCCCGACCGCGAAATCGAAGCGAGGGAAACCGCCTATTTAACTCGGCTTGAATCGCTGTGGCCGGGAAGTTGGATTAACGCGAATTTCGATACGTGGATTGGCGAGCACGAGGAGAATGGCGCTTGGAATATGCTCGGGCGGGTTCGCAGGGATGTCGAGAGTTGGGGAATCGCGCCGCCGAGAATGACGGAACGAACGCCGGCAAATGCCAAGCGCAAAGCGGAAATCGCCATGTGGGAAGCTCTTCTGGCGGCGGAGGGTTCTGACTGGTTTTGGTGGTTCGGCGACGACCAAAACGCGCCCGGCGGCGATGAACCTTTCGATGAGGCGTTCCGCACGCATCTCGCGAACGTCTATCGATACGCACAGATGGCGGGCGTCGAGACCGAGATTCCCGAATTTCCGCCGGTGCTAATTGGCTCGTCGGCTATCGGCGGCGGAACTATGGCGCGTGGTGTGGAACGGCGAATTCCCGTTACTTTCGTCGTCGATGCTTCGCATGTGAATGTGCCCGAAGCGATCTATATTGTGGGGTCGCCCCCCGAACTCGGCTCGTGGACGCCCAATAAAATTCCCATGAGACAAGACGCCACCCGCGATAAAGGTATGTGGAGCATAACGGTAGAGCTTCCGGCAGGTGCATATATCGAATATAAATACACAAATTCCGGCAAAGAGGGACAGTGGATTCCCGGCGAAGAATTTCCTATGACGAACCGCGCCGCCACTGTGACATCGACAGAAAGCGCAATGACGATTATTGATAAATTTGGCGAAATATGATAGTCGCTTTTATTAGAAATATTCTTGACGAGAGAAGGTTTAAAATGCGGATTATGCTTATTTTTACAATGATAATAGTTGTCGTTGGTTTGTTCTCCTGCGGCGGATCGTCTTCGGGCAGAAACATCGCGATTTGGCATCAGATGTTGCCCGAGGGCGCTAAAGTGCTCGACTCGCTGGCCCAGGTCTGGGCGCTCGAAAACGACTACACGGTGACAATTCTATACCGCGAGACCGAGGAACTTCGTAGTTCCTATCAAACAGCCGCGCTCGCCGGTGGAGGGCCTGAGCTAATATACGGCCCCGCCGATCAGGTCGGCCCTTTTAGCGTAATGAGGCTGATTCTCCCACTCGACGATGTTCTCGACGAGGATTTCTTGGCAAAATTCGACGAAAAGGGCTTAGTTCGCTACAATGGCAAGCTCTATCAAGTCGCCGACCAGATAGGCAATCATCTATGCCTCGTCTATAACCGCAAGCTTGTGCCCATTCCCCCGAACAATACCGACGAGATGGTCGAAATCGGCAAGAAAATCACAAAAGGAACCGATACTTACGGCCTTGTGTGGAATTTCACCGAGCCCTATTTCTTCATCCCTTGGCTCTCGGGTTTCGGCGGATGGGTGATGGATCCTTCCGGCAATCCATCGCTCGACACGAAGGCGACTATCGACGCGCTATCGTTTCTCGTTTTTTTGCGCGACACGGCGCGGATTGTCCCGCGGGAGTTAGATTACGACATCGCCGACGCGCTCTTCAAGGAGGGCAAAGCGGGGATGATAATCAACGGCCCGTGGAGTTGGGGCGGATACCGTCAGGCAGGGCTGGATTTTGGCGTGGCGAAAATCCCGATGGTGAGTGCAACCGGGCTTTGGCCGGCGCCTATGGTGTCCCCGCTCGGATACAGCATCAATGTGAACATCGGCAGGGCGAAACTTCCCGCAGTTCTCGACCTTCTGGAATTCTTGACTTCTGCAGAATCTCAGCTCGAGTGGACAAAAGTTCTCGGCACAATCCCGTCGAATCTCGAGGCGCGAGAAAGCAACATCGTCACCGATGACCCGATAATTGCGGCATCTATCGAGCAATTGGAACTCGGCAGGCCAATGCCCGTGGCTCCCGAGCTTCGCGCGATATGGGACGCCATGCGTCCGCCCTATCAATCCGTCCTCGGCGGAAGCATGACGCCCGAGCGAGCCGCACGAGAAATGCAGTCGCTCGCAGTGAGGAAAATAGCCGAAATGTATGAATAATGCGCTTGATAACTCCGACTGAAGTTTACAGGAGCAACGAGGATTTAACTTTAATCGCAATTTGCCTTGATATAATCCTTCGGCGCGATTATCATCTCCAATACTATGGATGAATGCAGAGAGAACATCGA
>DSAF01000106.1 GCA_011388305.1 Candidatus Zixiibacteriota bacterium
CTCATGGAGAGTTGGCTCGTCGGCAAGAACGCCGTTTGGACGGGCAGAATTGTTCTCACTAAAGAGCAGGCCGTCAACTGGACGCTCCGCGGCGAGGGCGATGTCAAGCTCGAAATTAACGGCGTCGAGCGCGATATGCGCAATACCGAGAGTGTTACGTTGGGCGTCGGTTCGCACACGTTCAAGGTGACATACTCGCGCGAGGTGCCCGCGAGAATAGCCCTGTTCGGCAATACTCCCAACCCGTTCAACGCGACTACGGCGATAGCGTTCCAGCTTCCCGCCAAGGAGCATGTCGCAATCGAGGTGTTCGATATTAGCGGTAGGCGTGTCACGAGGCTCGCCGACGGCGAGTTTGGTGAGGGCACGCACCGTATAGTCTGGAACGGCAGGGGCGACTCCGGCATGGATGTCGCGAGCGGCGTATATTTCGTCGTGATGAAAGCCGGCGGCCGCTCGTTCCAGCATAAGATGTTGCTCATCAAATAGTTATAGTCCGTTCGAGATTCGAGCGGCCATGCAGGAAGGAATCGTCGCCGTTGGTGAAAGCTGACGGCGACTTCCATTATGCTCAAACGGTCGATAGTCATACCATTTGTTTTGTGCCTTGCGGCTTGGGCGTTTGAAGTCGATGTTCGCGAAGCTGGCCCGCTGGGCGTGAGGGCGGTTCGCGATGCGGCGAAAGGCGTGAAATCTGCTGAAATCTCCGATGCGGTGCGCGAGCTATACATCGACGAAGGTTATCTTATGGCCGAAGTCTTCGTCAGGCCGGACTCCGCGCGAAAACGCATCGCCATCGAAGTCGATGCGGGGGCGCGCGCATTCGTTGAGAGCTTCGATGTTGTTGGCTGGGAAGGCGACCTGCCCCGTATGCAAACATCGACCAATAAACATTTCCGCAGAAAAGACTTAGCGCTCGACATGACGAGCATCGTGGTAGAACTCGAGAACAGCGGGTTCCCATTTGCAGTCGCGAAAATCGAGACGCTGAACATCGGCGCGCCCGATAACGGAAAAATTCCCGTGCGAATAGCAATCGGTGTCGAAAGGGGGGATTCCGTCGCGATTGGGGCCGTGCTCGTGCCAAATAACACGAAGACGCAAGTTCATGTAATTCAGAAGACTATGCTCATTCGCCCGCCGGAGATTTTCTCTCAGAGGCTCATAACGGCCGGTGTTCGTCGCCTGAACAATCTCGGATATGTCCGCGTTGTGGGCGAGCCTGAACCAGTTCTCGACGAGAGCGGCGTGTGGGCGCTTTGGGTGAACTTCACCGAGGGCAGAACGGTGCTCATAGACGGAGTGTTCGGATATGCCCCGCGCGAAGGCCAAAGCGGACTCTCCGGCCAAATCGATGCGACTTTCGACAACATCTGGGGGACTGGCAGGCAAATTAAGCTCAACTGGAAGCAGTCCGGCGACGACTTTCTCCGTTTCTCGACGGGCTATAAAGAGCCGTTTCTTTTCGGGGGATTCGGTGCTATGAAACTCTCGGCGGACTACCACGACCGCGGAAACTCATATACCGAGCGAAATTTTGGCGCAGAATATAGATATCCGCTGTCGTTTGTTTTCAGCGTCTCGCTTGGCGGGGCGATAAAGTCGATTTTACCGGATTCGGCGGGCGTCGCGAGGATTCCTATATCGCGCCAGACGCGCATCGATTTCGGCGCGCATGTCGAGAAGTTGTATCCGCGCGTCAATCCGACATCGGGATGGGACGCTTCGTTTACGATTTCGCCTGTCTGTGTCAAGCGCTCCGGCCAAGCGCTGGAGCTTCTCGCTCTCGACGAGTTCGACGCCATTGCCCGACTCGAGGCATCGATATCGACGGCGCTGTCTTTCGGCAGAAATTTTGTTCTTTATGAGAGAATCGTTGGCCGAAGCGTGCAACTTGCACGCGAACTGCCGCTCTCCGACCTATACTTTCTTGGTGGATGGGGCAGTTTGCGAGGTTATCGCGAGGAGCAATTTTCTGCCGAGCACATCGGATGGTCGAACACGGAATTCCGTGCGCTCTTGGGGGGCGACGCTCACGGATTCGCTTTTTTCGATGCCGGCGCTCATAAGCGATACGGCGAGGACGCACAGTTGAATGTCGGATACGGTATCGGCCTTCGACTTTCTACGGCCATTGGGCGATGGACTGTAGCATACGGCGTCGCCGGCGGTGAATCACTCACCGACGGCATGATTCACGTGGGTTTATCGGGGAGAGGAGACAGATAGTGCAGGGAGTTAGGCGTGAAAGAAGGTTCACTGCTTGCGCTCTTTTATATTACGTCTGAAGATACCAGCTCAATCTCTTTGGCCACAATTCATTAGACCCTAATCGAGACACAGTTAGTCCAACGCCCCCGGCGGTTGCGATTTTCTTGCATGCCTGCGTCGGGGGCGTCGGCCTCTTCTGCGATTTATCAAATCGCAGAAGAGAGCGAAGTAGTCGGCGTGAAGACATTCGTGTGGCGGGGTGATGTTGCCCCGACTACTTCGCTGGCCGTCCACGGCCGCCGACGCCCCCGCGTGGCGGGGTTTAATCTGCGAACGCCATGGCGGCGGCGCCGATAACGCCGCAAAGCTGGCCGCTATCGGATAATTCTATCGCACAGGAATTGAAGTGCGCCTTGAGCGCGCGGGATTTGGCTTCTCTTCGGATATTTTTTAGAAGGATTTCCTCGCCCCACTCTGTCATTCCGCCGGAGAAGATTATGCATTCGGGATTGAGAATATTGATTATGTTTGCCGTGGCGACACCGACTGCGCGAGCAACCTCGCCCGCAACTTTGAGCGCCGTCGCGTCGCCGTCCTTGGCCGCGTCCCCGACCATCTCGCCGTCGAGGGAGCCGTAATCGCCGCCCATGGCCTCCCATAAAAGCGAGCCTTTGTCTTGCTTCAGAAGTTCCCACGCCTGCGCCACGACGCCCTTGTCGCCGGCATATGCCTCGATGCATCCGCGATTTCCGCAGGTGCAGACTCTGCCGTTCATGTCGATAGAGTGGTGGCCGATTTCCGCGCCGCCGCCCCAACTTCCGCGAAAAATCTTCCCTCCGATGACAATCCCCCCGCCCACGCCCGTGCCCAGCGTAATTATTACGAGCGGGTCGCTTCCTTTGCATTTGCCCCACATGAACTCGCCTAATGCCGCGGCATTGGCGTCATTGTCAACGCTCACAGGACAGCCGAAAGCTTCCGCGAACAATGTAGAAAGCTCGATTCCTCGCCATTTTTTGAGATTTGGCGACGATTCGACGATGCCTGATTTGCCGCGAATTGCGCCGGGAAATCCCACGCCGATTCCGCGAAGTTCGGCCGTATCAAACTCGCAATCTTCGAGAAACTCTACGACATCATCGGCGATAATCGAGACCGCGACATCCGGCGGACTCTGCGGAGTGGAAAAAACGTCAGTCTCAATGGCCTCGCCTGCGCTATCTACCAGCGCGACTTTGACGAACGACCCGCCGATATCAATTCCAAGTGCGATGTTATTTTTCACAGCGGAACTCCCACTTTATCGTAGCGACTGCCGACAGCGGCACAAGATGCTCCGGCGGAAGCTCCGCTATTGCGCCAATCGCCCAAGGCATGATGTCTTTCGATGTATCGCCTCGATGGACTTCCCAATCGATTTCCACCGCGACGCCGCGGCCGGATAGGTATTTCCCTAAATCTTCGAGCGTATCGCGGTTAAAAAGTGCCATCAGCGCATCAGAAAGCCTTGTCCAGAGATACTCCGCGCGAAGTTCTGCCAGCGAGTCGGCATTGTCCTCTCGCTCGTTGGCATGGCCGGTGATGCGAATGTTTAACGCGCCGGCTCGCTTCGTCAGAAGCTCTAATCGCGAGACCACCGGCGGAAGCGCGCTTTCCCAATGAATGCGCGGCTCGATCCCGCCATACTCGAACGGAATTATCGGTGCAACGGCCATCTCGGTATATTCGGGGCCAAATGCTATGTCCACCGTGCGCCATGATGAGCGTTCGACCAGCGAGTTATCGCCCCACATTGCCAGGGAGAACTCGCATGAGGGCGGAACTACGAGCGGTTTGCCCTCTCTCGGGCGAACAATCGACAGCGCTGTGGGGCGCCGCATCCCCCAATCAACCGCTGTCCGGCTTCCGTGCATATCCCTGTCGATTCTGAACGAGTGCGCCGTCGATGCTGTGTCGAAGCTCAACTCGAGACGAATCGGCTCGACATCGCCCGGTGCCTCGAACCACATGAGTTTGCCGTTCAAAGGCTCCGGCGCGAATATCGAAGGGACTATGTCGATGAGCATCTCGCCCGACTTCGACATGCCTTTGTGCACGGCGGCCATTCGTCGGCCATCGCGGCGCTTCATGTCCCTCTGGAAGCGGGAAACGACGCCATCTATGCGACTCGCGGCCTCTTTAGGCGAGACTCCGAGTTCGCCCGAACTGAAAAGCAAAATCAAATCGGGGTTGCGCTCGAGTGTTTCCACGAGGAAATCCGCCCAAGTCTCCGAGATTTGCCTGAAGCCCCTGCGCCAATATGGTTGCGCGTCCGTCGCGACGATGACGCGCTCGTTCCAGTCCATCAACCAAGGAACAATTTCCGCGCGAAGGTCATAAACCGAGGGCAGTGCCCCGAAAACGCGCGTCGCATTGTATCCGGTCGTTGCAACGCCTGCACGCAAAGCGAGTTGCGGATGACCCAAGACGAGCGCTTCGCGGAGAGCCTCCGCGCGGCGGTAGGCCAATGCCTCGCCCTCGGTCGGCGATACGATGCCGTCGAACTCGTGCGAGTAGTATCCCCGAATGTGGCAACGGAGGTCGGGATTTTGAACCATTCGCCAAGCAAGTTCCTCGATAACGGGGAGATATGCGTCGTCGAGTTTGTGGTCGGCAGGCTCGAAGAAAGCGACATTAGGGATGTATCCGCCCGCCCAAGCGATGTTGTATCCGGTGAAGTCGAATTTCGATTCGCGGGGCTTAAGTTCCGGAGAAATCGGCGGGCGCGGGAGCGTATCCCGAGGAGACGATTGCCCAAAAAGAGCGGCGGTGAGAATAAGTGTCGAAAGAATAGCGATTCGCCTAAATATCATAGAACTCCGGCCTCCTATCGGAGATGACATCGTTATGTTGGGTGACGAACTTGTTTCGCGCGATTTCCGGCTCGAACTCGACTGTGAGCACGGCCTCTTCGGTTTCGTTGAGCTTGCCCAAAACTTTGCCGTCGGGCGAGTATGCGATGCTTCCGCCGGTGAACTCGATGCGCTCTCCCGCGTTCACATCGGCGCCGGTGCGATTAGCAAGCATTATAAAGATGTGGTTCGAGACGGCGTGGGCATAGGAAGCCTTCTGGCAGTATGGCAAGACAAGGTTCGTCATATGGCAAACTATGTCCGCGCCTCGAATTGCGAGCGTTCTGTATGACTCCGGAAAAATCCAGTCGAAGCAAATCATCATGCCAATTTTCGCGCCACGGAACTCGATTATTGGGAAGGGCATATCGCCCGCATCGAATATGAATTTCTCGGTGTTGAACAGGTGTATTTTGCGGTAAAGCACGGGCTTTTCTTCGGGCGCGATGAAGACCGCCGAATTGTAGAGCTTGTCCTCGGCGACCTCGGGGAAACCGCCGACAATGGCGCAATCTTTCTCTTCGGCGAGTTTCTGCATAAACGACAAGGTTCGGCCGTTGGGGAAGGTTTCGGCGTGCGCTATCATCTCCGCGCGGTCACGGAAGAGATAGCCGCTTCCGAAAAGCTCCGGAAGGACGAAAAGATCAGCATCCACCGGCGCGATGAGCCTCCGGACGCGCTCGAAATTGCGCCACTCCTCGCCTAAAACCGGCCGAAACTGGACTATACCGACTTTCATCGTTGACCTCGACTTTCTTTTTCAGCCCCGCTAAGACAGTCTATTCGTCTCTCTTGCTTTCCGCACAGTTTGTTTGTGTGGCTCGATCTTTTTCATCTTCGTTATTTTTTCTGTTTTTTGGAAGATATAGAAATTGGGCAGTTTTTTGACCGGATTATATATCGTTTCGATTAAAGTAAAGCCTTCTATCCATTTGAATGCCATCGGGAAAAATTCTCGCTTGAAGACGTGTTTTGCGGTCAATCTTTTTTTATAATTTGTAGTGTAAATTACAACAATATTACTGGAGACTTTGAATAAATTCCTTATGTATTCCTCAAGTTGAGCTTCGGTTGGAATATGATATAATACATCGAGACTCATGCTCATGTCAAATTTAGTGTCAAATGGATAGTTGCCCGTCACAAAAAAAGACTTATTCGGGTCTTCCGCATATTTTGATCGGCACATTTCAACGGATGTTTCTGATATGTCCGCCCCTACATATTTGATGGGGAGCAACTCCTCCACCTGAATGCCATCTCCACAGCCATAGTCAAAAACACTTTCTATTCCGTGTTTTTTTATGAGATCATTGATTATTTCAATTTTTTGATCTTTCAAGTTTCCCCTTGAACCCTCGCCTGATCCACGATCTGAGCTTTTATATCTGTTGTCCCAATATTCATCGGCGCTAAATTTGTCTTTGGGTGTCATCTCTCATCCTTTCTGCGCGGTTTGTTTCCGCTATTTTGTGCCCTCATGTTGCTGTTCTTTGCAATCCTCGGGGCGGTATAAACTCTCATTTATTCTCTCGACTTTCTGCATTAGCCGTGCAAAAAACTGCACTTTTGCGGAGTATTCTATCTCTTCGGCTATAGAACACGCTTCGCGGACATTTTCGTCGATTGCCACCAGCCCGTGGAGAGGAATTATCACGGCTTTGGTCGTTTCAGTTAGAACTTCCGATATTACTTCTGCGGACTGTCCTGTCGAGGGCTGGGCGAATCGCGTCGTGGGGACCTCGCCGAACTTCAGCTTCGTCTCGGGGAGGGCAGAGCTGTCGAAGCACGTCTCCGCAAGTGTCAACGCCACCACGAATGGCGCGTGAACGTGGACTATCGCCCTCGCATTGTCGCGGATGCGATAGATTGCCTGATGAAGCGGCAGTTCGCTCGAGGGTTTGGAGCTTTTGGTAACATTGCCATCTCTGCCCACGAACGAAAAGTCCTCCGGCGAGAGATGTCCCGTAGTGGCGCCGGAGTTCGTTATAACGAAGCCGCCGTCGCACCGTGCGGAGAGATTGCCCGAAGTCCCCGGCAGAAGGCCGCTTGCGCGAAGTCTGTCTCCGGCCTTGATGAGGTCGGCAATAGCTTGAGTTTCGCTATTCATGGAAATAAAATATGGAAAACGGAACGATTATCAAGGTATTTGCGATGTAAAATCATAGGGTGGCGCTGGCACGGAGGTTGCGTCTGCAACCTGCGCGCCAGCGCACAAAATAGACGTCTCGCGCTTCGATTTCGCTTGCCTCGGCGAAAATTTCCAATATATTTGATTCGATATGACGGTTAAATGTCCAAAATGCGGCTCCGACATCAGGGTGCCGGACGCGGAAGTGGCGCGCGGCACAGTGGATGTCCTATGCCCGATTTGCGCCGAGAAGTTCCGCATCGAGGGGAGTAGTGAGGAATCGATTCCGCGGGCGAAAGTAGTTAAGTTGCCATCGGGGAAGACTTCGGTAGTTTGCCCATCTTGTGACAAATCCTTCATCATCAATCCGTCGAAAATAGGCGACAGGCCGGCCAAAACGACTTGCCTCTCGTGTAAAAAACCTTTTATCGTTCAGCTCGATTCTCCGAGCCAACCCTCTCCTGCACCCCTTGTCGGCGGCATCGTCACAGCCGACCAGCTCTCGAAGGAATATCTCCGCGACAAGGTCGCCTCGCCAGAACCGACAAGGCCGGTCGATGAACCCCCGCCGGTATTGAACGACCCCCCGCCGGTCAGGCGCGGCGCGAGCTACTTCGTCTATCGCGATGGCGGCGAGCGAACCGGCCCCTTCGATTTGCCCACATTGCGCAGTGCCGTTGCAAGCGGCGAGCTATCGAAGAACGATATCGTCGAGGAGCCTACCGGCGATATCCGCCCCGCCGGCGAGATTGGCGGTCTTATCCCCGCGTTCGAGGCGCTTCGCAAATCGGTCTCCGGCACACACACGCAGGACGCCGTGTTCCAAGATATTCTCGCCGGCGCGCTATCTGGATTGGGCGCAGGGTTAGCGTTAGCATTGTTGGGGTTGCTTACGGCATTCTCTCTCGATATTGGTCTCGTCGCGGGTTATGCGCGCATCGTAGGCGGGCTTATGGCGCAAATACGGAACCCTGCGCTGGCGGGGTTCTTAGTGGTTATGTTCGTGGGAGTCGTCCTCGGCATTTCGGTTTCGGCGGCGAAAAATTTCCGCAAGCGCAATGACGAAGACTATTGGAAGGTCTCCACTATGGTGCTAATCGGGGCTATTGTGGGATTAGCACTGGGGTTGATAAGCGCAATTTTCGCCGGCGGGATAAGCTATGCGATTTACGGTATCGGAGAGGGCGCTATCTTGGGATTTCTCGCGGCGAAGTTATTCGCGAGAATTAGACCGCTCCTCGAGTCGGATTAGATACTTCGCTTGATGTCCAACCAGACCTTTACGGCCTTCGCCCGCAATTCTGTGATGTCGCCATTATTTTTGATGACATAGTTTACCTGCGGAGCGATTTTCTCGAAAATCTGGGCTTGCGCCCTGTATATCTTCTCGATTTGAGCCGACGCATATCCCCTGTCTTGGATGAGTCGGTTGGTTCTCAGCCACTCCGGCGATTCGATAACGACGATGTAATCCGACTTATCTATTATTGGTGCCCATTTCGGGAGCATTGCCGCATCGATGACAACCATGCCCGGAAAGCCGCTGTTGTCAAGCTCGTCGATTTTAATTAAGATTGTTTCGACGATTTTCGGATGCGTGAGTTCCTCGAGCCATTCGAGAGCATGCGGGTTAGAGAACACTGTCTCGGCAACTCGTGCGCGGTTGATTGTCCCGTCGTCGTCCAAGGCGTCATCGCCGAAGAATTCGAGCAGTTTTAGCTTGTTCGAAGGCTCTTCGAGGATCTCATGCCCTATCTTGTCCGCATCGATGAGAAGCGCGCCCATTTCGGCGAAAGCTTTGCATACGGTGCTTTTTCCCGATGCTATGCGGCCCGTCACGCCGATGACAGTCATTATGAATCCTTGGTTTCTTTGCCTTTGAGTTTCTCGATTACTATCTCGCCGTCTTTGACATCGATTCTCGCGCGGTCGCCGGGAAGAATCTCGCCTCTCAATATCGCCGATGAAACGCGCTTGGCCACCGTGTGAGTCAAAACGCGCTTGACAGGCCTTGCGCCGAACGCCGGATCGAAGCCCTCTTTCGCGAGGAACATCGCCGCAGTGTCCGATAGCTCCAGCGAAATGTCCCGCTCCGCGAGGCGGGCGTTCAGCTCCTCGAACTGGATTCTCACTATTTGGGCGACATCGTCCGGCGAGAGCGGGTTGAATATCACTATGTCGTCGATTCGGTTGAGGAACTCCGGCGGGAGGGCTTCTTTGAGCAATGCCATCAGCCGCTCCTCGACATCTCCGCCCTCGCTTTCAATAAGCATTCGGCTACCGATGTTCGATGTCATTATCAGGATTGTGTTATTGAAGCTGACCGTCCGGCCCTTGTTGTCCGTGAGTCTGCCGTCATCGAGGACTTGGAGCAGGAGGTTGAACACTTCCGGGTGCGCCTTCTCAATTTCATCGAACAGGACGACCGAATACGGGTGCCTTCGCACGGCCTCGGTGAGCTGTCCGCCCTCGTCGTATCCGACATATCCGGGAGGGGCGCCGATGAGGCGGCTCACCGAGAACTTCTCCATATACTCGCTCATGTCGATGCGGATGAGCGCATCTTCGTCGTCGAAGAGTGCGAGCGCGAGGGTTTTGGCAAGCTCGGTTTTGCCCACGCCGGTGCTTCCGAGGAAGATGAAGCTCCCCAGCGGCTTCTTCGGGTCGGCAATTCCCGCGCGCGCCGAGCGGACGACATCGGCCACGGCTTCGATTGCACCATCCTGCCCCACTACGCGGTGCTTAAGCTCATCTTCGAGGCGGAGGAGCTTCTCGGTCTCGGCCTCGGTGAGCTTTGCGACGGGGATGCCCGTCCAGCTGGACAGCACAGCGGCGATGTCCTCCTCGGTCACCTCCTCGCGGAGGAGCTTAATGCCGCTTTGCGCCTCCGCGAGCTTGATTCTCTGTTCATCGAGCATCTTCTGGAGCGCGGAAATTCCGCCGTATTTGATTCTCGCGGCGGCCTCGAGGTCTCCGGCGCGCTCTGCGGTTTCAAGCTCGGTTTTGGCGCGGTCGAGGCGCTCCTGAATCTCGCGGATTTTGCCGATAATCTCCTTCTCGATATGCCACTGCATGGAAAGCTTGTCGCGTTTATCAGACAGCTCGGCGATTTCTTTGGCGATAGCCTCGACCTTCGTCTTGTTCGCGCCCTTCTCGAGACCTCGTTTTTCGATTTCCAACTGCTGAATCTGCTTCTCCACCTCGTCGAGGTCGGCCGGTTGCGAGAAGAGGTCGATTCGCAAATTCGCCGCCGCCTCGTCTATTAGGTCGATGGCTTTATCGGGCAGAAATCTGCCGGAGATGTATCTGTCCGCAAGTTTTGCCGCGGAGACTATCGCATCGTCGGTGATAGTGACGCCGTGGTGAACCTCGTATTTCTCCTTGAGACCGCGAAGGATGGAGATTGTCTCGGCGACGGTGTTCTCCTCGACTATTATCGGCGCGAAACGGCGCTCCAGCGCGGGGTCTTTCTCGATATACTTGCGATACTCGTCGAAAGTCGTTGCGCCGATAGCGCGAAGCTCGCCCCTCGCCAGCGGCGGCTTGAGCATGTTCGAGGCGTCAATCGCGCCCTCCGCCGCGCCCGCGCCAACGATTGTGTGCATCTCGTCGATGAAGAGGATGACCTTGCCCTCGGACTCGACGACCTCTTTGACGAACGCTTTGAGCCTATCCTCGAACTCTCCGCGAAACTTCGCGCCGGCGATGAGCCGCCCGAGGTCGAGCTGGACGAGGCGGGCATCGCGGAGGCTCTCCGGCACATCGCCCGCGATAATCTTCTGCGCCAAACCCTCGACTATGGCCGTCTTGCCGACCCCCGGCTCGCCTATGAGCGCAGGATTGTTCTTTCTTCTTCGGGAGAGGACTTTCATCACGCGCCGTATTTCATCCTGACGGCCGATTACAGGATCGAGCTTGCCCCTTCGGGCGAGTTCGGTGTAGTCGATGCCGTAGTTTCCCATGGCTTGGAATTTTGACTCCGGCGTCTGGTCGGTGATGCGCGTGTGCCCGCGCAGTTTTTTCAGCGCACGCAGGATACTTGTTTCCGTGGCGTCAAGCTCGCGAAGTATTCCGCCGGCGGGCGATTGGTCGGATTTCACCATCGCGAGGATGATGTGTTCGACGGAGACGAAGTCGTCTTTGAAGCGCTTGGCCTCCTCTTCGGCGGAGTCGAGAAGGCGCGTCATCTCGATGGAAAAGAAAATCTCGTCGGCAGGCTCGGATAGTATTGGGATGCCCTCGAGGACATCCTTCGCCTTACGGTGCACTTCGGAGGGGTCGATAGCACACATCCCGAGTAGCTTCGCCCCGATTCCCTCCTTGTCCTGCACTATTTGGATGAGCAAGTGAAGCGGCTCGACTTGGCTGTTGCGGTTGTCGTATGCCGCATCGCGCGCTTTTGTGATAAGATCGAGTGAAGCCTCGGTGTATCTCGACAGATTTGGCATAGTCTCTCCCTTTGGATGCTATTAGCTTAATCGATAGCAAGTATGGACATCGTTTTCTGCGTGTCTCATTTCAAATAGACTACTTTTTGGGTTGGGGCGAGTGCCTGAAGCCCTTTGTCGGCGGGCATTTGCGCCCGCACCAAATATACGCCGGAGGGTAAATACTGGGGCGGAGTCCAAAGGAATTGGCGAGTTGTAGAGGAGGGGCTTGCCTCCTCGCGTTCGCCGAGGTTCGCCACCCGTCGTCCGGCGATGTCGAAAATCTCAATCGCCTCTATCCCCAATCCTAAATCATCAATCAATAATCTACAATTCCCATTGAACGGATTAGGATGGGCGAAGATGCTTATTTGCTCGGGGAGAGCTTGCTTTTCCTCGATTCCCAGCCCGAAAAACACCCTCGGAAATGGCCGAAGACGATAGACCATGCCCTCTGGCACATAGGGCAATGACGAAAGCCAGAAAATGGGCGTGCTACGCGCCTCGACAAAATAGATGATGTTCGGAAGCGAGTGCAGGCGGTCGGCGGGGAGCTTCGCCCGAAAAGTTCCCGGCGAGAGGAGCGTGTTGTTCATGCGAACATAATTGAAGCTCCATGCCGAGTCCACGCTGAACCAAAGCTTGACATCATCCGATGCCCAATAATCCGGCGGAACGGATGCCACGAACTCGACGCTGTCGCCAACGATAGATGCCGTCACCGTGGGCATGTGCGGGACATCCCACCCGAGGCGACGGAGGTTTATCACCGAATTTGAGATTCCAAGAATCTTGCTGTAAAAAGTCGGCGAGTTGTCCCAGCTATCCCAGTCGCCGGTGTATGCATAGGGCGTAAAATAGCAGTGATGGTCGAAATTCGCGACAATATCGAGGCGCGAACGGTCGGCATCGAGAAGCGGGAATGCGCTCGCGACGCATCCCAATGGCTCAAACTCGTCCTGCGATGCACAAATCATCGTCGTGAAGCCGTGAACATGGGGAAAATAGTTTATTGGCGCGATATATTCTTGCAAATAAATTACGTTCGAGTCGTCGGGGTCGATGCCCGTTTCGAGAAAAACGTCGAGTATCCATCCGCCTGCATTCGCACCGCAGGCGAAATTATTCTGCGGAATTATCGGGAAGGACAGCGAAACGCGCTCATCGACAGCACTCGCGATTATCGCCGCGTTCGCTCCGCCGGAGAAGCCCGTTGCCCCCATCCAGTCGGGATTGACGACGGGCAGGGATTCCATGTATGTAATCCCCCGCATGGTGGCGTATGCGAACTGATAGAAATGATTGTTGCGCGGGTCGGGGTATGAGCGGATGAGGTTCTCAAAGTTATACGCGCTCCCGCCGGTGGATGCGCCGTGCCCTGGCGCGCTAATCGCAAGAGCGAAGCAGTTAAGTCCGGCGGCAAAAGTCTGCGCCATCTCAAGCTCGCCGTCCATGATGATGCCGTGATTGACCACGAGGCCAGTAAGGTCGGTGCCGGAAGACGGATACGCGAAGAATGCCTGAATGCGCAAAGTCCCACTATCTCCGCCGAACGAGGAGAACATTATCTCGCCGGTCTTGAGCGGGATGAACTCATACCCGAGAGGATTGATTATTCCGCCATCGGCTGTCCACAGCGTCTCGACATCCATCCACGAAGGGTCAGTAATCGAATCGATGTCCCACAAATCGAGAACGCTCTCAGCGGAAAGCGGCGCACAAATCAAAGCGATTGAAATAATAAAC
>DSAF01000082.1 GCA_011388305.1 Candidatus Zixiibacteriota bacterium
CCATATTCGCCTGCAGGAGACCAACCCGAGGCAATCGACAAGCTCGTCGAGAGAATCGAGCGCGGCGAGAAATACTCCACGCTCCTCGGCGTGACGGGTTCGGGCAAGACTTTTACTGTCGCGAACCTCGTGCAACGCATACAGAAGCCTACGCTGGTTATCTCACACAACAAGACTCTCGCGGCACAACTCTTCGGCGAGTTCTCGCAGTTCTTCCCGATGAACGCCATCGAATATTTCATCAGCTATTACGATTATTATCAACCGGAAGCATACATACCTTCGTCGGACACATACATCGAGAAAGACGCCGACATCAACGAGGACATAGACCGCCTGCGCCTCCGCGCGACGACACACCTCATCGACCGGAGAGACACGCTCATCGTGTCCTCGGTGAGTTGCATATACGGCCTCGGGAATCCCGAGGATTATGCTTTCCTCATGGTGCAAGCCGAAGTCGGTGGCAGGACATCGCTTCAGGCTTTCGCCCGTAAGCTCGTAGATATTCACTATGTCCGCAACGAGTTCGAGCTGGAGCGAGGGAGCTTCCGCATACGCGGCGATGTGCTGGAAATCCTGCCGGCATATGAGCGCGACCTCATCCGCATTGAGTTTTTCGGAGACGAGGTAGAGCGAATTGTCACGGCGAATCCCCTCACCGGCGAAATTAAGACCGAGCTTGACAAAGTGAGCATTTATCCGGCGAAACACTTCGTCACAACGACCGAGAAGATGAAGAAGGCTGTCAAATCGATTCGCGAGGAACTGGCCGAGCGGCTCGCCGAGTTCCGCGCGCAGGGCAAGCTCCTCGAGGCCCAGCGCCTCGAACAGAGAACATATTTCGACATCGAGATGATGCTCGAGCTGGGCTATGTCAGCGGCATCGAAAACTATAGCAGGCACCTTTCCGGGCGCGAGCCGGGAAGTCGCCCGTGGTGCCTTCTCGACTATTTCCCGAAAGACTTTTTCGTCGTCATCGACGAGTCGCATGTGACAATCCCGCAGATTCGCGCGATGTTCAACGGCGACCGCAGTCGCAAGGGAACCCTCGTCGAATATGGCTTCCGCTTGCCTTCCGCGCTGGACAACCGCCCGCTCAAGTTCGAGGAATTTCTCGAGCTTGCGCCGCAAATCCTCTTCGTCAGCGCGACGCCCTCGAAGTGGGAAATCGAGAAGTCAGGTGAAATCGTCGAGCAACTCGTCCGCCCGACGGGGCTTATTGACCCCGAAATCGAAGTTCGCACAACAAAAGGGCAAGTGGAAAACCTCCTCGCGGAACTGCGCCAAATCACCTCCCGCGGAGAACGCGCCCTTGTGACGACGCTCACTAAAAAAATGGCCGAAGACCTCTCGGACTACCTCTCCGACTTCGACCTGCGCGTCCGATATATGCACAGCGAAATCGACGCAATCGAACGCGTGGAAATCCTCCGCGATCTGCGCCTCGGCAATTTCGACGTCCTCATCGGCGTGAACCTGCTCCGCGAAGGCCTCGACCTTCCCGAAGTGACGCTCGTCGCAATCATGGACGCCGACAAAGAGGGCTTTCTGCGGAGCGAGACATCACTCGTTCAGACCGCAGGACGCGCCGCGAGGAACATCGCCGGCAAGGTCATCCTATACGCCGACAGAATAACTGACAGCATGGCACGCGCTATGGAGGAGACCGATCGCCGGCGTCAGGCGCAGATTGAGTATAATATAGAGAGAGGCATCACGCCGAAATCCATCCTCAAATCCGTAGATGATGTCATGGCGGCCACGGGAATCGCGGACTCGCGCGGCGAGAAGGACGAAGCACCCGAGCCGGAAACGCCGGATTACCTCGAATCCCTGCCAATCGAGGCCAAGATAGACGAACTGGAGCGCATGATGAATTCGGCGGCGAAGAACCTAGAGTTCGAGCAGGCGGCGTTTTTCCGCGATGAAATCCGCGAGCTGGAGAAACTGCTCCCCGACTCGCGTAAGTCAAAAAAGAAAAAAGTCGGCAACCCACACAAAAAGATTACGCGATTTTATTAATCATCTATCGGCGCGCTTGCAAATACGGCCTTCGTGCGTATAATTTTAGCTATGAATAAGCTCTGTTTCGCTATTATCTTACTCCTCGTCGGCGAGGCTCTCTCTTTCTGCACTATCGGAGTGGCGGCAGGGAGTGCCACCCGCGATGGCAGGCCGATTGCGTTCAAAACGCGCGATACCAACTCATGGAGCCTTGAGTTTAAAGTTCAATCGCCTGATGGATTATTCGCTTTTGTCGGCAATACTGCTGTTGATAATTCGATTGTCTGGTTTGGGCAGAATGAAGTCGGCTTTGGGATTACTCAATCGGCGGCGTATAATCTATCGGGCGGCGGCTCCGGACTCGGCAACGGCTCGATGATGAACTTCGCCCTCGCGCGTTGCACGACTATCGACGATTTCGAGCATATCCTCGATTCTACGAACACGGGACGCGCCACAGCGGCCAATTACGCCGTCTTCGATGCGGACGGCGGTGCGGCGATTTTCGAGTGTGGTCGAACCTTCTATGCCCGATACGACGCTGACTCTCTCGGCATAGTCGTTCGCGGGAATTTTGCCTATATCGGCACTTCGGGGCGCGTTGGCCAAAACCGCATGGAGCGGGCGTATTCTCTCATTGCCGATGCTATCGCCGGGGATTCGCTCGACGCTAAGTTCATTATAAAAGCTGTTCTCTCTGATTTGCTATACCCCGACCAAGACCCATATCCTCTTCCGTGGACTGGCGCTTTCCCTCCAATGCCCGCCGGATGGCTTGACACCGGCCCATTCACGGAAGTTCAAACTATCTGTAACGCCAACACACACGCGGCGGGCGTTGCGCAGGGCGTTGCGCCCGGCGAAGACCCCGCGCATTCTTTGTTGTGGTGCATGTTCGGCGCGCCGGTTGGGTCGGTGGCATTTCCGCTGTTTCCGGCGTCGCTATCCACGCCATCTGAGTGCATAGGCTCGTCATCGCCGATGTTCGTTGCGAGCAAAGCGAAATACGATTCGCTTTTCTCGCATCCATCGGTAAACTATTGGCTTAACGCAGGTTATCTCCTCGACACCCTCGGCGGCGGTGTTCTCACATACACGCATCCGATTATCGACTGGGCGTTCGACTCGGTCTCGGCGCAACTCGATGAATGGGCGATGCTTCCGCCTTCCGCGGGCGATTTGGCGGATTTTCAGAGCGACATGATAGCGATGATATTAGGAGCATATACCTCCGGCACCCCGCTGGCAATCCCCGAAAAAACGCTCCCGACCGAAATCGCGCTCTCGGCTTATCCCAACCCGTTCAACACGGCAGTGACACTTTCTGCGCCGATTGGAGCGGAAATCGAGATATTCGATGTGAACGGACGGCGCATGGATGTCATTGCGAGGAGCGACCAATCTGTCATTGCGAGGAGTCCGATGGACGACGAAGCAATCTCATCGAATCAAGGAGATTGCTTCGGGCTTCGCCCTCGCAATGACGGTAAGGGCGTATTTGTGTGGCAACCGAACGAAAATATCCCTTCGGGCGTCTATCTCGTGCGGGCGACGGCCTCCAGCAGGCAGACTGCGGCGAAGCGGGTGGTGTATCTCAAGTAGAGGCTGGTTTGAAACCCGCCGTTCGTCAATATGGCGAAATATCCTTTGAAATCGCGAGAAAAGCCTTTGTTTGGGTGAAGAAATCGCTTGCAGGCTTGCCCAAAGTGTCAAATTGGTGACAGTTCAATAACGCCAAATCCTAATATAATGAAAATCGGTGACTTACGCCACCGATTTTCTTGCTTTTGCCGAGGGCGGGACTTGAACCCGCACAGGCTATATGCCCACATGGCCCTCAACCATGCGTGTCTGCCAATTCCACCACCTCGGCGAATATGTAATAAACTCTACTGGCCACCCTCCGGGAAATCCATAGGGGCACCGCCCGGAGGCGGGACAGACGGCATGCCGCCCGGCGCCGCGCCTTCCCTCTGGGCTTCCGCAGGAATAACGCTCTGAGATGGCCCCACAGTTGTCCTCGTGATGGCGAGATTAATCGCGATAGTCAGGACAACGAAAACGATGGCGAGAACTGTCGTCACTTTGACGAGCATGTTGGCCGCGCCTCGTCCGCCGAAAACAGAGCCTGCTCCCATCGAGCCGCCCAAAGACCCCGCGAGTCCCCCGCCCTGTCCGGACTGGAGCAAAATCGAGATCACCAATGCGACCGCGATTAGAAGATGAATAACAACTACAACAGTAACCATCATCTACCGTTCCAAAATTTTGAGAGCCTCGATAATGATTCCTCCGAAGCTCAATGATTTCAGGCTCGCGCCTCCCACCAGCGCGCCATCGATGTCCGCCTGCGTAAGGATTCCCGCGGCGTTATCCGGCTTGACACTGCCGCCATAGAGAATTCGGCAGTCCCTGCCTGCGCGTCCGAAGCGGCCGTCCATCCATTCTCGGATGAACGCGTGAGCTTCCTGCGCTTGCTCCGGGGTTGCGACGCGGCCTGTGCCAATAGCCCAAACCGGCTCATACGCAAGAACAAGCTCGCCGGGGAACTCAATCGTAATGCCGTCGAGCGAGCCTTCGAGTTGCCGCTTGAGCACTCGATTAGTCTCGCCGGCGTCGCGCTGGTCGATGGTTTCACCAATGCAAAGAACCGGAGTCAGCTCCGAGAGAATAGCGCGCTTGACTTTGGCGCAGATAAACTCATCGGTCTCGGCGAATATATGCCGCCGCTCCGAATGCCCCAAAATAACCATCTGTCCGCCACTTGTCAATACCATTTTTGACGAAATTTCTCCGGTGAATGCACCGGCTTCCTCGGGATGGATGTTCTGTGCGCCGACGATTATGGGCGAATGTTCCAAGAGCGATGAAATCCGTTCGATATAAACAGCCGGTGGAAACAGCGCGATATCCAGTTTGGCGGTGGCTGATGAATACTCCATCATCGACGCGGCCAATTCGACAGCCTCGTCGAGAGAGAGGTTCATCTTCCAGTTTCCGGCTATAAGCATTCTTCGTTGTTCAATCACTACTTGTCCTTATCGGTTAGAATCTCGATTGCGGGCAAGGGTTTGCCCTCGAGGACTTTCAGCGATGCGCCGCCGCCAGTCGATATGTGGGTGGCGCGGTTTTCGAGGCCGAACTTCTTGGCCGCCGATGCCGTATCGCCGCCGCCGAGAACGACTGTCGCGCCCGCCTCGAACCTCTCGGCGAGAGATTTGAAAATCTCACGCGTGCCATGGGAGAACTGATCGACCTCGAACGCGCCGAGAGGGCCGTTCATAATGATGGTCTGTGCATTTGCCAGTTCTTTTTTGAATCGCGCTATTGTGTCCGGGCCGATATCAACGATTGAGAAGTCTTTGGGGATGTCTTCGAATGTTGCGACGGCCCTCTTGCCCTCGGGACTGATCTCATCAGTGACAATCGCGTCAATCGGGAGAAAAAGTTTGCCTGCACCGAGTTCTGTCGAGCCGGCCTTCTCGAGAATCTGGCGTGCCGTGTCTATGAAGTCTGTTTCGCAAAATGCCGAGCCGGACATGATGCCGAGAGTTGTGAAAAAGGTGCACGCCATCGCTCCGCCGATGAGGATTTGGTCACAGGAATCGAGCAAATTTTCGATAACTGCGATTTTCGATGAAACTTTGATGCCGCCGATAATAGCCATGAAGGGTCGTTTGGGATTTGCGAGCGGTCCTTGGAGCATCTCCATTTCCCGAAGAACGAGATAGCCCAAAACCGCGACAGGGATATACCCTGCAACGGCTACTGTGCTGGCGTGGCTTCGGTGGGTCGCGGCGAATGCGTCGTTGACGAAGATGTCTGCGCCCTCGGCAAGTTCGCGGGCGAATGCGTCGTCGCAGTCCTCCTCCTCTGGATGAAAGCGGAGATTTTCGAGCAACACGACGTCGCCCGGCAGGGATTCCGCCCGAACTTTCCGCGCCAGCTCGCCGACGCAGTCATCGACGAACTTCACCTCGCGGCCAAGAAGCTCGCCCAATCGGACGGCCACGGGTTTGAGACTGAGCGCCGAATCGCGCTTGCCCTTTGGCCTTCCGCAGTGCGACATCAAAATCGCACTGCCTCCGTCGTCGAGAATCTTGCGAATGGTCGGGAGCGTCTCGCGAATTCGCTTGTCATCCTGAATTACTCCGCCATCGAGGGGAACATTGTAATCGACGCGAACGAGGACGCGCTTTCCGCGAAGTTCGACATCGTCGATGGTGAGCTTGTCTTTGTATGACATTCCCCCTCCTTGGGCTAAAGCATCATTTTTATCATATCGACGACTCTACACGAGAAGCCCCACTCGTTGTCATACCACGAGAGGAGTTTGACGAGCGTTCCGCCAGAAACGCGCGTATCCATCGGCGAGAAGATCGAGCTGTGCGGATTGCCGATAATGTCGGTCGAGACGATGGGGGCGGTTTGATACTCGAGAATTCCCTTCATCGCGCCGCTTGCGTTTTCGGCCATTTTCGCGTTGATTTCTTCTGCGGAGGAGGGCTTGGCCAACTCGCATGTCAAATCGACGAGCGAGCCATCGGCAACGGGGACGCGAATCGCCATGCCGTCGAGCTTGCCCTTGAGTTCGGGGATCACTAGCCCGATTGCCTTGGCCGCGCCAGTGGTAGTCGGGATGATGTTCTGCGCGGCGGTGCGCGCCCTGCGTAAATCCTTGTGTGGGAAGTCGAGTATGCTCTGGTCGTTGGTATATGCGTGGACGGTCGTCATAAACCCGCGAACGATGCCCCAATTATTATGAAGGACTTTCGCGACGGGCGCAAGGCAGTTCGTCGTGCAACTTCCGATGGAGATGATATTGTGCTTGTCTTTGTCGTAGAGTTTCTCATTGACGCCTATGACGAAATTGCCGTCGAGGGCGTCTTTGCCGGGCGCGGAGACGAGCACCTTCTTCGCGCCGGCCTCGATATGCCATCCGGCCTTCTCGCGCGTGCGGAACACGCCGGTAGATTCGAGCACGATGTCGATGTCCTTATCCTTCCACTGAAGCGCCTTTGGGTCGCGCTCGGCGGAGATGGGGATTTCCACGCCATCGACGATAATTGAGTTGTCGGTGTGGGAGACTTCATGCTCCCAAACGCCGAAAGTGCTGTCGTATTTGAGCAGGTGCGCGAGGGTTTTCGCATCGGTGAGATCGTTGATGTGCGCGATTTCGATGCCGCCCTTCTTCCAAGCGATTCTCATCACCTGTCGTCCAATTCTTCCGAACCCGTTGATAGCTATACGCATAGTTGCCTCCATTTAGTGTAATTGTAAAAGTAAGTTGATATTGGCTATTTCAATCAATCCGCGTAATCTTCAGTTAATGAATTGAACTGGAACATCTTTCACACTTTCGAAATCCCTATCCATTGTAACTATGCCAAGGTTAAAATGCCTCGCCAGACGATACTGATAAGCATCGTCAAAGTCCATTTTCTTCTCTCTTTTGACTTGCGAAAGCTCCCTATAAAGGCTTGACGGAAGCGAAAGGAGAAGAACTCGGGGAAGCATATCAACCGTGAATTTGGAGTAGATATCTTCTTTGCCGAATCGAAACAGGATCACTCCAATCGAGTGCAAAGAGAAATCTGAGACAGCCAAATTCCCAATATTACTCTTCAGAAATTCTTTACATTCAGGGCTTTTGTCCTGATTAAGAAGAATTTCGAGAAATATATTGGTATCGACCAAAAGCATTATCTCCACTCCGAAGCTTTGTGTTGAAGTTCCACCGACGAAAACTGTTCTCTCATCTCGGATAGACCGCCCTCCCATTCGAACTTGAAACCATATTCATCAACTTTTTCGCTTTCGATTTGTTTTTTCAAGAGTGAGATATATTCTAATATTTGTTCCAAGAAGCTCTCGGGCAATCGCGATAAGCTTTTGCTAATCTCCTCTCTTTTGCGCTGAGCGGAGATTTGTGTTTTTGGTTTAGTCTTGCTTTTAAGCATTGTCTCTCCAGTTAATAGGTCTCCACATCCGCGCCGCAGAAGAACTCGCCGTAGTGCTTCATGAAATAGTCGTAGTCCATCTGGAAGATGCGCTTGTTGTTGCTCCATCTGCGCATCTCGATGCGGATCTTCTTGTCCGAGTCGTTAAGGTCAACAAATCCCGTCAGATAAGCCTCGGGCGCCATGTCGCCCCTGACTTGCGACTTGGATTTGCGGATGTATTGCTGGAAGTTGTCCGGCATGAAGTCATCCCATATGTGCTCGCTTTGCACCTCGACCTCCCTTTTACGGGAGTCGAAATATAAATCCGGCGCAACGAGCATAACATCGTATCCGCAACGCGTTGCGATGAGCGCAAGCTCGCTCGTCGCATCCCAGTGGGGATTCCCTTCGAGCAAATCCTCGGCCAAAGTAAGGGCGACATCTTTGAGAAAACCGCCGAAAGACGACACTTCGACCGACTCAACTCCGGGATAAATCGCGAAAATTGCGATTTTACGGTATGTCGGCGGGTGGTAGTCTTTGGGCATCTGCGAGCACGCCGCCGCGAGAATTATCGTCGCGATTAAAACAGCGAGGACGGTTTTCTTCATATTCTTCCTCATTTCGAGAAGAGGTCGAGTAGTTCCAGCAAGTCGGCCGGAACAGTTCTAATTTTCTTGATTTCCTCTGTCATTGGAACGGCCTCGATGTCCGTGCCGCGGAGCGCCACCATAACGCCGGACTTGCCCTCGGCTATGGCATCGACGGCGGAAACGCCGAAGCGCGTCGAGAGAAATCTGTCGAACGCACTGGGAGCACCGCCGCGCTGAAGGTGTCCGAGTATGACGAACCTGCTCTCCCAGTCAATGCCGTTCTCGATTTCGTTGGCCAGGGCTTTGGCGATACCGCCAAGGCGGATGTGTCCGAACTCGTCGCGCTCGGCCTCCTGAAGAAACAGCGAGCCGTCAACATCGTTGTTGACCATGAGTTTAGCGCCCTCGCTGACCGCTACGATGGCATATTCCGCGCCGTTTTCGCGGAGTTTTTTCAGCGGCTCGAACACATCTTTACGGATGTCGAACGGCTTCTCGGGGACGAGAATAATGTCCGCCGAGCCGCCTATGCCGGCCTCGAGCGTAATCCATCCGGCGTGCCTGCCCATAAGCTCCACGACGAGGACGCGGTTGTGACTCCTCGCGGTTGTGCGAAGGCGCTCTATCGCCTCCGTCGCGATGTTTATTGCCGTGTCGAAGCCGAAGGTGACATCCGTGCCGGAGAGGTCGTTGTCGATTGTCTTCGGGACGCCTACGACGGCGAAGCTATCGTCTGTCTTCCAGAGGCGATATGCCGCGCCGAGCGTGTCCTCGCCGCCGATTGCGATAAGCGCATCCAGCCCCAGCTCGTGGAAGTTCTGTATGGCGAGCTTGGCATCGCCTTCGGTTTTGGTTGGATTCGTTCGACTTGTCCGGAGGATTGTCCCCCCGATGGGAAGTATGTCGCGGACATCTTGAGTCGATAGCGGCATTGTGATTTTTTCGAGAAGGCCTCTCCAGCCGAATTTAATTCCGACGAACTCCATGCCGTGCTTGAAAGTGCCGCGATATACCGCGCCGCGAATGACGCCGTTTAAGCCCGGGCAGTCGCCGCCGCCGGTGAGAATCCCGATTTTCTTGGACATACTACCTCCAATCTGCTCGTTCGAGTATCATCTTATAAACATAAAAATAAGTTCAAACAAGTCAAGCGGAGAAATGAAGGAACGCATCCGGCAAAGGACAATCAAAGCTGTAAAAGGACTTGCATTGCCTTCCACTATCTCGTATCTTGTTTTCGGCATTTGGGAGCAAGCTCCTAACGCATTGTTTTTATAACACAAACAGTGCAATAACTTGGAGAGTTAGCCGCAGTAGCTTTGAATTCAAGCAAAATCGGGGTGTCGCATGTTCATCAAACTTCTGCTCATATTCACGCTGGTGCCCATTGCCGACCTTGCGCTGTTAATCGAAATCGGCAGGCAAATCGGCCTGTGGCCGACAATCGCCATCGTCCTCATCACGGGCGTTGCGGGGAGCGCTCTTCTTAGATGGCAGGGGCTGGGCACGATTGCCAAGTTCAAACGCGAGCTTGCCGAGGGGCGGTTTCCGGGGAACACGATAATCGAGGGAATCGCGATAATCGTGGGTGGGGCGTTTCTCCTCACTCCGGGGGTTATGACCGACGCCGTGGGGATTCTCCTACTGCTCCCGCCGACGCGCGCCGTGTTCATCGCGATAGTAAAGCGATATATTAAGCGCAAATTCGACATCGACGAGTTCATCACTGTAGCCGACGAGCCGCCCCCGCGCGACGAACCGCTCGACCCGAACTTGCGAATCGAACCGTAGGCGATGCCTAAAGTTCCAAGCTGTATCCCACGAAAATGAAGTAGTTCACTCCGCCGTCCCACTTGTCCGGCCAGTCCTCCGGCGATTGATATGGCAAGGGCTTTCCCCATTCGGTAAGTTCGCCGTCGCGGTGAAACCCCGCGCCGATGGCGAAATTCTTCATAGGCGATAGCGCGAGAGTCCCCCACATGACATCGAAGAGATTGCCCGCAAGATAGGCGAATTCCCCGCGAACAAGCTCTCTTTCGAGCCAAAAAGTGATGTTCGATGAGGCACGAACTCCGAAAGCGAAGTCCGCGAAGCGGTATGCCCCCTCGATTCTGCTGTAGTGCAATCCGGCAATGCCGTCTATGCCCAACGCGCCGCCCGCGATATCGACTCTGCCCAGCGTCGCGAGCACGGCGCCGGAATAATACCACCCGTGGCCGTCGTCGTAATTGCGGACGAGGCCTGTGCCCGCCAGCGAATATCTCTGGCGAAGCTCGATCCACTCCCATCCGAACGGCGGCTCCTCGGCAACGGCCTCGAATGCGAGCCTTCCGGCGGAAAAGCCGCCCAGCTCGGCTCGAATGCTTCGGTCGAACGCAAACACCGCCAGCGGAAGGAGAATCATCGCTATCAGTAATGCACGTTTCATTTTTTCGGCGATATTTTACAAGAGCATTTCATGGACTTGACATTATAGATATATTTATAAAAATTGCACAGCATTTGGAGGTCAAAATGGTATTTCTGATAATTCTTCTCTCGATGAGCATCGTTGCTATGGCCTCGCCGATGGATTTCATGGCGATTACCGATACGCCCGAGCCTTCGCCGGCGTTCGAACTTCGCCAGATGGATGTTCTCGACTATGCGCTGGAGTTCTATATAGGCGAGGGAACCAGCACCTTCGTCTGGAGCGTCGAAATCGAGTTCGTGAACCTCGTCGAGGACGCCACGGAATACTATTTCGATCTCATGGGCGCAGATTTTCCATATTGCCCGACGGTGTTTCGTTATGATTATCTCGCCGGAGTTTGGCGCGCGGTGACAGCCCGCTACGAGGATTCGCTCTTCGTGGTAGAGGCCGGGCCATTCCCCGTCGGCGAAACCGTGAAATTCGCCATTCCGGGGCGTCCAACGCCCTATGGCACCGGGATTTACCGCGATTTGGCCGCCGGAGAATACTGGACGCACTCGCTGTTGTGGCCGTCGCTGGCGCGTTATGCCTTCCCCTGCATCGACCATCCGGCAGACCGTGCGACCTGCACCATGCGAATAATCGCGCCGGAGGGACAGACAGTCGCGGGCGGAGGCGTCTTCGTTGACAGCGTCGCATCGGAAACATACGACGGCTACACCGAATGGACTTTCCGATACGACGAACCGGTGTGCACATACAATATCAGCTTCGCCGTGGGAAACTACGCGACAATCGAAACCACCGCGCTGGACGGCACTCTGCCGGTGAAATCTTATGCCTATCCCTCGCGCCTAATGCAGACCGAATACGACTTCGCACGAATTCCGCAAATCATGGCGTTATGGGATTCGCTCTTCGGGGCATATCCCTATCCCACAATAGGTTGCGTTGTCGTGCCGCTCTCGGCTTGGGGCGGCGGCGGCGCGATGGAGCACCAGATGCTCCCGCAAATCGGAGACGTTCTCATTACCGGCACGCGCGCCTATGAGAAAATTATCGCCCACGAGCTTGCCCATCAATGGTTCGGCGACTGCGTGGGAATCGCCGACTGGGCAGATTTCTGGCTCAACGAGGGCATCGCGAAATACTCCGAGGTGCTCTGGACGGAGCACATAGACGGCGCAGGCCCCGCGCGGACATATATGACGACTATCCAAAACGGCTATCGCAACTGGACTCTCACGAACGAGGACTTCCCCATATTCGACCCGGCGAGCTACCTCTCGCCCGTGCCCTATCACAAGGGCGCCTGCTGGTGGCACATGCTCCGCTGGCAACTCGGCGACGACGACTTCTTCGCTTTCCTGAGAAATTACACGGATAGGTTCAAGTTCCGCACCGTCGTCACGGACTCGCTACAAACCGCGCTGGAGGACTTCACCGGCGCGGGCTGGAGCGCATATTTCGACGAGTGGGTCTATGGGCAAGGCTATCCGCGATACCTCTTCGACGAAATCATCGGAAGGGACTCGACAGGCTGGTGGGTGGATATCGACCTGAGGCAGGCGCAAGAACTGCCGTCGTGCACGCTCTTTACATCGCCGGTGCCGGTGGAAATTATCACGCCGGAATCCACATACGCGGAGATTATTCGCCCGACATCGCGCCGCCATGTCCAGCGGTTCTTTGTGCCGGATTCCATCGAGTATATCCACCTCGACCGAACGCGAATAATCCTCGGGACTTTCACGTTCAGCCCATCGAACATAGCCGAGAAAGCGCCTCTGCCGGAATCGATGTCGATTTTCGCCTATCCCAACCCGTTCAATTCGACGGTGCGGATTACCATCGACGGCGTAGTGGCAATTCATGAATTGCCACTACAAATCGAGATTTTCGATGTCGCTGGACGGCAGGTGGCGGAAATTCCGGTTGGGGAAGGCCCCCGTGCCTTCCCGCTCGATGGCAATTCGGAAAACGGGAGCGCACAGGGGCGTTCCCCTACAATCCGCCAATTCATCTGGCATCCCGACGCCTCCCTTCCCTCCGGCGTGTATCTGGTGCGGGCGCGCTTCGGCTCCGCTCAGCGACCGAGCGGCGGGCGGACAGCGGCGAAACGCGTGATGTATTTGAAATAGTTTTTGCATAGAGGGAGTATGGGCGTATTGTTGCAATACGCCCATGCAGGTGTGAATTTACGACCTCGCGGGGCGGCGGGTGGTGGAACTACCCCGCCTCGCTTCGCTCGGCACCCCTTCGCTTGCGAAGGGGAATTCCCCTCTTTTCAAAGAGGGGTGGCCGAAGGCCGGGGTGTTCCTCTCGGCCGACGCAGGCGTCTCCATTACAACCTACGAATTTACATGGACGCCCACCC
>DSAF01000046.1 GCA_011388305.1 Candidatus Zixiibacteriota bacterium
CCGCTGGGGAGGAAGTTATTGAAGAAATACCCGACCATGTAGAGCTTCACGCCCTCCATAATCGACTGCTCGATTCCGTGGGAGGCCATGAAAACGCGCCATCGCCAGCTTCCTATGAAAATCGTGGCGATGAAGGCCAGCGTCAAAGGGGCGATTGTCCAGAGGGGGAATTCTCGCCCAGCCACTATAAAGCTTTCGAGGTCGATGCGCGTGATGAGGAAATACAGCAATCCGGCACTCACGGCGACTTTGAGCGCGAGGATGATATGGCTTTTCAGTTTATCGCGCAAGTTTCCTCAGAAGCTCGAGTCGATGAGGTTGTCGGGGATGTTGACCCAGTCGTGGCGCCGCCTGCCGACTTCGCGCAGGAAAGCGCGGAAAAGCTCTTTGCTCTCGAACTCCGCCGAGGGAACGATCTCGCGGACGGCCTTCTCGATGCTCGGCTGGATGTCGTCCCAGAGATATTCGAGAGCCTCTTCCAACTTAATTCTCGCCATGTTTTGCCTCGCTTTCTTAATTTCAAGTAATAAAACGATTTTACCCGTCATAATCAAGCGATATTTTTCTCTTGATTATGAGCGATGCAATTTGATTGCCGAACCGGTCAGTTTTTCCATGACTTTTTGTGCAAAATATCTATATTTGCTATCGAGACTGGCGCGCTTATTTCGCCACTGTGATTGCGATGACAACTTGAGGTAATCTATGCGTTCGAGCGAGGATATATCATTTTTTTTGCGATGCGGGTTTCTTCCACAGTCATCCGAAAACGCCCTTGCTAATCTATTTCACAATAACGACTTGGGAGATTTCGCGAGAAAATTGCCGGATGAGGGCGAAGACGCTCTTATCGAGCGGGGCGTTCGCGCGCTGGAGGCTTGCTTTCGGGATATAGGGGATGGGCGGCATATAGTTCCCTTGAGCGGCGGCATGGACTCCCGCGCGATTTTGGGCGGGCTTATCGATGCGGGGTTGAAAGACGATATTATCGCTGTCACTTTCGGAAGCCCGGGGATTTATGACTACGAAATCGCCGAGATGATAGTGAACAAGTTCGGCCTCGAACATGTGAAAATCGACATCTCCAATGTGAAAATCGACTCGAGCATCCTTCTTGAGGCCGCGAAGACTGGCGGGGCTTGGACTTTTCTGTTCGAGGCAGTTTATAACTCTTTCATTACCAACCATTTCGGCAAAGACGCGATTTATTGGGGCGGTTATCTCGGAGGCGAGTTGGCCGGTTCGCACATTCCGCGCGAGGAGAGCATGACTTGGGATGCGGCCAAGTCCTACTTCGTTCGATGGAACACAGTCCCGCACTCGGTGAACCTCGCTAAACCCGGCCTGATGCTCGAAGATGTCCTGCCGGAGAGGCCGTTTGTCGAGCGTTCGGTCATGTCATTCGATGACCAGCTCGATTTTGGAATTCGGCAGGTGAATTTCACGCGGAATATAAATCTCCGCGATGGGTTCAACTTCCGAACGCCGTTCTTGACGCGCGAATGGGTGGATTTCTGCTTCAGGATTCCGCTTCGCTATCGACTCGACGAGCGCATCTATCGCAAAATTCTCGTGCGGAAGTTCCCCGAGCTTTTCGCGATTCCATCAGCGAATTTTCTCGGCGGGAAGGTCGATATTTCCAATGGCGGATATTTTTGCCGCCGCGCCCTCAACCGCATTCGCTCGGCTATCAATGCCTATCCATATAAACGCGGCGATTACTTCCGCTTTCTCGATCCGGTTTGGCGAAGCCTGCGCATATTCGCGCGATTGAACTATATCGACTATGGCCGTGCCATCATGTTCGACGAGAACTATCGGACGATTGTCCGCGAGAATCTTGATGACCTAAAGCAACGCGGCGCAGTTGACTGGCTCGACCTCGACGCGATATTCCGCGACCATATCGAGGGCAGAAGCGACAACGGGCTGGAGCTTATCCTGCTTGCGACGCTGGAGCTTTCGCTCAAGGCCGAGGACGAAGTTTGAACATCTTCGTTCTCGATGAAGACCCCCGCCAAAGCGCGCAATACCATTGCGACCGCCATGTAATCAAGATGATTCTCGAGAGCGCGCAAATCCTCTGCACTGCGGCGATTGCGCGGGGATTTGACGCGCCGTATAAGCCCACTCACGCGAAACATCCGTGCGTTATATGGGCGGGCGAGAGTTTTTCCAACTTCAGATGGCTATTTGTTCTCGGTCTCGCGCTCGAAGCCGAGCACAAATTCCGATGGGGCGAAGATCGTCATCATCGCTCGGGCGATGTGATTCGTGCTCTCGCGCATGTCGAGTTCGAAGACATCGGGAGAACGCCGTTCGTCCAAGCAATGCCCGAACAATACCGCGTCCCCGGCGATGCCGTTATGGCATATCGCCAATACTACAACGCCGAGAAAGCATCCTTCGCGCGATGGACGCGCCGCCCCGCGCCGCCTTGGTTCAATCCCGCGCTCTGACAATAGCGATACCCGCGAGTTCACGCTCGGGGGGCGTCGGCCCTTCCTGCGATTTGAGAAATCGCAGGAAGGAGCGAAGTAGTCGGTGGGAGGACTTCCGCACACATTGGCAATCGCGCCCCGACTACTTCGCTGGCCGTGCACGGCCGCCGACGCCCCCCACTTGGCGAAAGATTTCCGCATGCGGGCGGCAAAAATGAATGGACATCGACTGCTAATTGCGTAAAATGTGATGTTCCGTGCCGGGGGGCGACATGCCCGTCGGCCAATCGTTGTTTCTGAAACTTTTGAGCCATGGCACTTTCTGCGATAAGAAGAAAAATTCAGCTTTCCGAGCCGTTCAAACAGCTGGGTGAAACGATTGCACAGGGCGAAATCCCCGAGCTTTCCGGCGCGTCCGGACTTGGCACAGCCATTCTCGCGGATTATATCGTTCGGGAGCTTGGGAGGACGGTTCTCTGGGTCTCCGATGAGGACATCAACACGCGCCGACCGGACTCTATCGCCCTCGCCGGCGAGGAGCGCGTGCTCGCATTCCCCGAGTGGGACATCGACCCCTATGAGCATCGCCATCCCTCGGAGGAGATAGTGGCGACACGCCTCGACACAATGCTCCGCATCTCCGATGGCGAGCCGCGAATTATCCTCGCCACGCCGAAATCCCTGCTCATACCGACAATATCGCCAACCGCGCTCGACGAGATGACCATCCGCCTTTCGGTGGGCGATGAAATCGCGCCCGACGAGCTTATCGAGAGGCTTGTCGCCATCGGATACGAGCGCGAAGAGCTTGTGGAGTTCTTGGGCGCGGTCTCGCGGAGGGGCGATGTAGTCGATGTTTTCACAGCGATGCACCGCGACCCCGTAAGGCTGGAGTTCTTCGGCGACACAATCGAGTCGATACGCACATTTTCTGCGGAAAACCAGCGAAGCCGCGCGAAACTTATTTCGGTGGAAATTCCGCCGGCGGTCGAGTGGGCGAGAAAATTCTGGCAGGCGAAGGAATGCTCACGCGAAGAGCTTATCCCCGAAATCGCAAAGAACCTCGACTCCGAGCAAATCGAAGAGGTCATCGACCGCATGGCCGTCGATAGGAATTTTCCGGGAAGCCTCTGGCTCTCGGGATTGTTCGAGCCGCGCCTCGCATGGCCGGAGGAGCACCTTCCGAAAGACTCGATTCTCCTTATCGAAGAGCCGGATGCGCTTATGGACTCGGCGGATAACTTCCTCGCAATCGCCGAAAAACACAACGCGGAGCTTGCCCGCGAGGATGAGATTCACATTCCGCCACGCGAAATCTTCCCCGACTCGAAGCTCCTCGCCGAGAGGCTGTCTCGGCACAGTGTAATCCCCGTGAGGCATTTCGGCACCGAAGAGCGCACGATAGACCTCGGCTTTCGGGAGATTCCCGCGGGCTTCGAGGGGCCGGTGGCTTTCCGCAAAGCACTCGAAAAATTCCGTGCCGAGGACTGCGACATTAGCATAGTTTGCCAGGATGATTTCCAACTGCGGCGACTCCCAGAGCTTATGCCGGAGATAACCCATCCGCCGGCATTCATCGATGAGATTTCGTCGGGTTTTCAGCACAAGCCCTCGGGCGAGGTCATCATCACCGGATGGACTATCTTCGGGCGAAGAAGGCGCAAAGCACAGCGCAAGCATTACCGCGAGGGAAGCGTTTATGCACTACCGACCGGCCTCGCACAGGGCGACCTCGTTGTTCACTCCGACCACGGCATCGGGAAGTTTCTCGGCACGGAAACGCTCGAAAGTAGGGGTTTCACGGCGGAATGCCTCGTGCTTCTCTATGCCGATGGCGAGAGGCTTTTCGTGCCGGTGGAGGATTTTCACCTCGTGCAGAAGTATCTCGGCGGGGAGTCCGCACCGCTGGCGCGTCTCGGCGGGACGGCATGGGTTAAGGCCAAGGAAAAGGCGCGTGCGGGGATTATGGCGCTGGCCGGAGAACTCGTCCAACTGTATGCTTTGCGTGAAATTTCATCGGGCTTCTCCGCGCCGCCGGAGGACGACCTCTCAACGGCGCTCGCCGAGTCGTTCAAGTTCGACGAGACCGACGACCAGCTCAAAAGCATCGCCGAGGTGATAGCCGACATGGAGCGCCCGCGCCCGATGGACAGGCTACTTGTGGGCGATGTCGGATTCGGCAAGACGGAGGTTGCGATCCGTGCGGCGTTCAAGGCCACGCGCGGAGGCAAGCAGGTCGCCGTCCTCGTGCCCACGACAGTCCTCGCCGAACAGCATTACCGCACATTTCGCGAGAGGCTCGAAGGTCTTCCGGTTAATGTCGATATGCTCTCGCGATTCCGCAGTCCCAAAGAACAGAAGAAGACTGTCGCCGGACTCGCCGACGGCTCGGTCGATATTCTCATCGCAACGCATCGCCTTCTCTCGAAGGACATCCAGTTCAAAGACCTCGGCCTGTTGATTATCGACGAGGAGCAACGTTTCGGCGTCAAGCATAAGGAGCGCATCAAGAAGTGGCGCTCGAAAATCGATGTCCTCACGATGACCGCTACGCCGATTCCTCGGACAATGTATCTCTCGCTCGCGGGCGTCCGCGACATGAGCATAATCGACACGCCGCCGGCGCACCGCCAGCCGATTTATAC
The DNA here is from genome assembly GCA_011388305.1 of Candidatus Zixiibacteriota bacterium. GTDB lineage: Bacteria > UBP14 > UBA6098 > UBA6098 > UBA6098 > UBA6098. The sequence goes on from DSAF01000046.1 coordinate 5,087, forward strand.
TCGCGTTGTGCCGTTCTCCGGCGAGGCCATCGCCGATGCAATTAACACAGAAATAGAGCGCGGCGGACAGGTGTTTTTTCTGCATAACCGCGTGGCCAGCATAGAGGCGATGGCGCACTATCTTCGGACGCTCGTGCCGAAAGCGCGGTTCGCCGTTGCGCACGGCCAGATGAAAGAGGGCGAGCTTTCGGACATCATCATGGATTTTTTGGCGGGCAAGTTCGATGTGCTCATCACCACGACGATTATCGAATCCGGCACGGACATCCCGAACGTGAACACGATTCTCATCAATCGCGCCGATCGTTTCGGCGTGGCGCAGTTGTATCAGCTTCGCGGACGCGTAGGCCGCTCGGACGCGCAGGCGTTCTGCTATCTAATGGCACCGCCGTATAAAAATCTTCCAATCAAGGCGAAAAAGCGCCTTAAAGCGCTACTCGACCACTCCGACCTCGGTAGCGGGTTCGCCCTCGCAATGCGCGATTTGGAGATTCGCGGCGCGGGGAATCTTCTGGGCGCGCAACAGCACGGCTTCATCGAAGAAATCGGCCTCGACCTCTACACGAAAATGCTCTCCGAGGCTGTGGCCACTCTCAAGGGCGAAGCTCCGCCGCACTTCTCGCCGGTGAGCACGCAAATCGATGTGCCACTGCTGATTCCCAAGGAATACATGCCAAGTGCGAAGATGCGAATCGAGTTCTATCAGCGCTTGTATATGGCACCCACCGATGCCAAGCTCGCCGAGGTCAAGGCCGAAATCCACGACCGCTTCGGCTCTGCGCCTCCGGAGGTGCTACTTCTCTTGACATACCTCAAGATGCGGCTCTCCGCGTCCTCGGTGAAAATTCCGCTCAAAGAGGTGATTCTCCGCAAGGGCAAGGGCATCTTCCTCTTCGAGCACGGATGGTCGCCGACATTGGCCGAAATCGATAGGGCAATTTCTCCGCTCAAGCTCAAAGCCGATTTCCGCCGAAATCCATTCGAGCTTCGTTTCGAGTTGACCGGAGACCACGCCACCGACCTGCTCCACCTCCGCAATATCGCCGAGCGGCTTTCCAAAATATAGCGATTTTCGGCGTAACAAACAAGGGAGGCCTTGACGGCCTCCCTTGTTTGTTGAGATGAAAACGGGAGGGGCTTGCCTCCCTCGCCTAAAACTGTCGCAGGAAGCGGAGGTCGTTTTGGTAAAGAAGGCGGATGTCGTCGATGCCGTGGCGGATGAGGGCGATGCGCTCGACGCCCATGCCGAATGCGTAGCCGCTCCACTTCTCCGGGTCGTATCCCACTGCGCTGAACACCTCCGGATCGACCATGCCCGCGCCGGAAATCTCCACCCAGCCCGAGCCTTTGCACAGCCGGCATCCCGCGCCCTTGCAGATGCACGAGAAATCATACTCGACGCTCGGCTCGGTGAACGGGAAGAAGTGCGGCCGGAAGCGAATCTGCGTCTCCGGGCCGAGAATTTCCCTCGCGAACGCAATCAGCACGCCCTTGAGGTCGGCCATGGTGACGTGCTTGTCAACATAAAGCCCCTCGCACTGCCAGAAGCTGATGTAATGCGTCGCGTCGATAGCGTCCTTGCGGTAGCATCGCCCCGGCGCGATGATGCGTAGGGGCGGGTCTTGCGACAACATCGTGCGAATTTGCACCGGGCTTGTGTGCGTCCGGAGAAGCAGGGGATTGTCGTCGTCGGGGGTGTTGCCTTCGATGTAGAATGTGTCGCCGATGTCCCTGCTGGGGTGATTCTGCGGCGTGTTCAGCGCATCGAAATTGTTGAACGCCGTATCGACGTCCGGGCCGTCGGCCACAGAGAATCCCATGCCGTGGAAAACCTCGATAATCTCGTCGAGCATGGCGAGAAGGACGTGCCGCTTGCCGAGATAGTCGTGCTTTCCGGGGAGCGTGATGTCCTCGGGAAGTTTACGGTGGTCGGGCGAGCCGGCGCGTTTTTGCGGCTTTGCGGATGTTTTAATTTGCTCGGCGCGTTCGGCGAATTTCGCGTCGAGTTCGTTTTTCAAGCGGTTGACCGCCTGGCCGAAAGCGGGGCGTTCTTCGGGCGGCAAGTCCTTGACGGACTTCATAATCTCGGAAAGTGCACCCTTGCGCCCGAGATAGTCCGCGCGAATCTGGTCGAGGTCGGCCTGAGAGCCTGCTTTTGCAAGAAGCTCCCCGACCGACTTCTCGATTTCTTTCAGTTTGTCGAGCTGTGTGCTCATAGGCTGTTTTTCGCAACCTCGGCGATTTTGGAGAATGCGGCCGGGTCGTGGATTGCGAGATATGCCAGCGATTTCCTATCGAGCAAGACTTCCGCCTTCTTGAGGCCGTGGATGAGATTGCTGTATGTCATCCCCTCAAGCCTCGCGGCGGCGTTGATGCGGGCTATCCACAATCTGCGGAAATCGCGCTTTTTGGTCTTTCTGTGCTTGTATTGAAATGTCCATGCGCGCTCGACAACCTCTCTGCTCGTGCGATATAGACGATGGCGCGAGCCGAAATAACCGCTTGCGGCTTTGACATATTTCCTGCGCCGTGCATGCGACGCGACTGTTCCTCTACTTCTTGGCATGATAAACCTCCGAGCGGTTACTTGATTTTTCCGAGAGCTTCTCTGATACGGCCTGCATCCGGCGTCCCGAGAACGTTTGGCGTCCTGAGGGCGCGTTTACGGTTGCCGCGCTTTCTGCGCCCGAAGTGGTTCGTTCCGGCGCGCTTATGGACAACCTTGCCGGTGCCGGTAATTTTAAACCTCTTCGCCGCCGCTCTTTTCGTTTTTATCTTGTTTTTTTTCATTCTGTTCCTTCTCCTTCTTCTTCTGTTTGGCGAGATATGTCGCGATTTTTTTAGGATCCGGCGCGAGCATCATAATCATCTGCTTGCCCTCGAGCTTGGAGCTTTGTTCGACTCTGGCGATGTCGTCAACATCGCGCATGAGCTTTGCCATAAGCTCGTCGCCCATTTCGAGGTGAGTAATCTCGCGCCCTCGAAACCGTATCGCTACCTTGACTTTGTCTTTATTCAAAAGGAATTCTCGAATGTGCTTCATCTTATATCCGTAATCATGCTCGGATATTTTTGCCGAGAAGCGCATTTCTTTCAAAGCTTGCGTTTGTTGTTTTTTTCGTCCTGCGCGGGCCTTCTTGGTCTTGTCATACTTGAATTTGCCGTAATCCATTATTCGGCAAACCGGCGGCCTCGCGTTGGGTTGCACCTCGACTAAGTCGAGGCCTTTTTCACGCGCCATTATGCGCGCCTGATTAATCGGAATAACTCCGATGAGCGTGCCGTCTTCGTCCACGAGGCGAACCTGCGGGACGCGAATTTGGTCGTTGACTCTCTCCGATGTGTTTTGTTTCTGCGACATTCGGACTTTACATACCTCCTTGGGAATGAATTAGTTAGGGGGATTCTTCTCCATATTGAACTTGTCAATAATTTCTTCGAGGGACATCGAGCCTAAATCGCCATCGGCATGGCTACGAAGGCTTGCGGAGTTCGATTCCGTCTCCCTCTCGCCTACGATGAGCATAAACGGAACTTTCGATGTCTCCGCCTCGCGGATGCGGTATCCGATGGTCTCCGGCCTGTTATCGAGCGATGCGCGGATTTGGGCTTTAAGAAGCTTCTGGTGCACCGACTTGGCGTATTCGGCGAATTTCTCCGAAACGGGAATCACCACGGCCTGCACCGGCGCGAGCCACATCGGGAAGTTCCCTGCATAGTGCTCGACGAGGCAGGCGAAAAACCGCTCGAGGCTTCCGAGAAGCGCGCGGTGCACCATATATGGCTTGGCTTTCTCGCCATTTTCGTCGATGTAATATATGTCGAAGCGTTCCGGTTCGTTGAAATCGAACTGGACGGTTGTTGTCTGCCATTCTCTGCCGATAGCGTCGCGCACTTTGATGTCGATTTTAGGGCCGTAGAACGCGCCGCCGCCGTCATCGACTTTCCACGGGAGGCCGACGCGTTCGAGCGCAATCTCGAGTGCCTCGGTAGCTTTCTCCCAACGTTCCACTTCGCCGACGAACTTCTCCGGCCGTGTCGATAGGTAAATGCCGAACTCTTTGAACCCAAAGGCGCGAAGCATGCCCAGCGAGAACTCATACACGCCGGTGGCTTCGTCAATCATCTGCTCGGGTGTGCAGAAAATATGCGCGTCGTCCATAGTGAACCCGCGCACGCGCAAAAGCCCGTGGAGAACGCCCGAGCGTTCGTATCGATAGTCGTTGCCCAGCTCGCAGTATCGAATCGGGAGGTCGCGGTAGCTCCGGAGTTGCGTCCGGTAAATTGCGATATGGAACGGGCAGTTCATCGGGCGGACGAAGTATTGTTCGCCCTCCTCGAATATCATCGGCGGATACATGTTATCGTTGTAGAATCCGAGGTGGCCGGATGTTTCCCAAATTTTGGCGCGCCCGACAATCGGCGTATAGACCGGCAGATAGCCTTCCTCGCGGTGGCGGCGTCGCCAGTAGTCTTCGATTACCTCGCGGATGACCGCGCCGTTTGGATGCCAAAGAACCAGCCCCGGCCCTATCTCGTCGCTGATGGAGAAAAGGTCGAGTTCCTTGCCGAGCTTGCGATGGTCGCGGGCTTTGGCCTGCTCGAGCTTCTCGATGTATTCATCGAGCATGGCCTTCTTCGGGAAGCTTATGCCATATAAGCGCTGGAGCATCTTGTTCTTCTCGGAGCCGCGCCAATACGCGCCCGCCACGGAGAGGAGTTTGAACGCCTTGATACGCGAGGCATCGGGCACGTGGGGGCCGCGACAGAGGTCGGTGAATCCGCCGGATGTGTATAGGCTGACCGTCTCGCCGAGGGGAATCTCGCCGACCAGCTCGACTTTATAGACTTCGCCGGCTTTCTCGAATCGCTCGACTGCCTCGTCGCGGGCAAGCTCGCAACGTTGGAACGCGCGGCCTTCCTTGATTATCTTCTTCATCTCGGCCTCGATTGCCGCCAAATCTTCAAATGTGAACGGCTCGTCTCGGTCGAAATCGTAGTAAAAGCCTTGCTCTATCGCCGGGCCGATGGCGACTTTCGTGCCGGGGAATAGCCGCAGGACTGCCTCCGCCATGATGTGCGCGGATGAGTGCCAGAAAATATGCTTGCCCTCGTCATCATCGAACGTGAGGACGCGGAAGTCCCCGCTGTGGGGAATCGGCGCGGAGAGGTCGAGGCTTGCGCCATCGAGCTGGACGGCAATCGCCACGCGCGCGAGTCCCTCGCCAATCGAGCGGGCGACATCGGCACCGGTAATTCCCTCCTCGAACGAGAGGACGTTTCCATCGGGGAGTTTAAGTTTTATTAAGGCCATAATTCTCGATTCATCAATAAAAAAAGGACGCAGTCCGCGTCCTTAAATATGGTGGGCGATACTGGATTCGAACCAGTGACCCCTTGCATGTCAAGCAAGTACTCTAACCATCTGAGCTAATCGCCCGTATTTAATACTACCTATATAAGGTCGCGTTATTTCCAGTCTATTGCGTCGCCAATTATCGGGGGCGCCGTCCCGAACCCGAGGCTCACTGCCCAGAGCCGTGTATTCATTGCCCGCCCGCTGGGATTGTTCGCGAGCGGTATTAAAATAGACATGAAAATTTATATGTCAATATAAATTTTCCGGCGTATGTCCTGCAGATAGTATTGCATCCGCAGTTCGAAAGAGGATGCCGATTAGTTGGTCAGCGTGAGCATAACTGTTATGCGCTCACCGCTCGGGGGCGTCGGCGCGCGTAAACGCGCTACGAAGTAGTCGGCGCACGATCGCCGCCACTATGCGAAGTCTTGCCGCCGACTACTTCGCACCTGCCTGCGATTTGTCAAATCGCAGGCAGGGCCGACGCCCCGCTCGCGGTGAAAGCCTTTCAAGTGCATTTGGAGCTGAGCTAATACCGAACAGCAATTTATCAAAAAGTTATTGATTTTATTGACCGTGAGGAATATTTTCATAAACTTGAACGAAATATTGGCAATTTTGTGTAAAACGACTGGAGAAAAATGAAAATCCTTGTGCTCAACTGCGGAAGTTCCTCCGTGAAATACCAGCTTTGGGATACCGAAGGCGACGGTGTCCTCGCCAAAGGCATGGTTCAGCGAATCGGAATCGAGAACCCGCTTCTCGAACATAAACGCCCCGACGAGGACAAAATCAAAATCGAGCCGGGCGGCATTATCGACCACACTAAGGCCATCGAGCTTATTATCGAAGCCGTCATCGATGAAAACTACGGCGTCATCGGAGACATATCCGAGATAGAGGCCGTCGGCCATCGCCTCGTCCACGGCGCCGAGGAGTTCGCCGGTAGCACGATAGTCACCGATGAAGCACTCGCGGCAATGAAGCGTTGCATCCCGCTCGCGCCGCTCCACAATCCCGCGAACATCAAGGGCATCGAGGCGTGTTTATCCGAGCTTCCGGGCGTGCCGCAGGCGGGGATATTCGACACGGCGTTCCACCAGACTATGCCGAAATTCAGCTATCTCTATGGCCTCCCCATCGAGCTTTACGAAAAACACAAAATCCGCAGATACGGATTCCACGGGACGAGCCACTACTATGTCGCGAACAAGGCCGCAGAGCTTATGGGCAGGCCTATCGAGGAGCTTAAGCTCATCACCGCGCACCTCGGCAACGGCGCATCGATTGCCGCAGTCGATGGCGGGAAATCGCTCGATACCTCTATGGGTATGACACCGCTCGAGGGCCTCATGATGGGCACCCGTAGCGGCGACATGGACCCCTATGTCCCGCTGTTCATCCAAATGCACGAGGGACTTACGCCCGAAGAGACAAGCAATCTACTGAATAAAAAAAGCGGCGTCCTCGGAATCACCGGCAAATATACGGACATGCGCGATGTTCTCGAGGCCGAGAAAACCGGCGACGAGGCGGCGATTCTCGCAATCGACATGTATTGCTACCGCGTGAAGAAATACATCGGGGCATATTCAGCGGCCATGGGCGGGCTGGATGCGCTGGTGTTTACCGCGGGCGTCGGCGAGAACTCCGACGAGATTCGCGCGAAGATAGTTGACGGATTAAGTTTCATGGGCATAGAAATCGATGCCAAGCTGAACTACGATGCGTGGGGCATCCTCTTGGACATCTCCTCGCCGCACGCCACGGTGCGCACGATATGCGTTCCGACGGACGAGGAGTTCGTCATCGCCAAAGAGACCGAGCGATTGGTGAATGCGCTGTAGGGCACGCATGTATGCGTCCCGTTGATGCCTATAGGTCAAAGGTTCAACAGAGTTCCACCTTGTTCCGGCATTTGCGGAACACAAAAAGGCCGCCAGAAATGGCGGCCTTTTTCGCGCGCTATTATTCTCGAATTAGAAGCCGAGGTCGAAACGGACGCCGCCGCGAATGCTGACTGAGTTAGCGGAATCACTATGGCCAGACCAACTTACAGATAAAATCCTTACAATTAACTCCGCAAACGGACGAAGCGCGCCGGAGCCGAATTCTGAGCCTCCACCAAAGTTCAACAGCATTTGATTATAATTATCCTCAAGGAATAAGTGAAGTCCTAAGATGCCGTAGGGTGTGATGTTGGCGGGAACTTCGAAGAAAATCAAACCATCAACGATAAGGCCTGTGCCCAAATAGAACTTCATGGGGTCGAATTCAAGCATAAACGCTTGCGCGCGAAAGGCAAACATATCGTTCATGTGAAGGATACCGCAACCATCGATCGAGAAAGCATTCTCGCCATCCGATATGGCGAGATGCCCCGCGCCCTCGAGCTTGAGATTGAGTTGCGCGAACGCGCCCCCTGCGAGTATCAGTGTTGCCAGCGCGATGAGAATAGTTTTTTTCATGTGCCTCCTTAATGGTTTGTTGTTAAAAAACGGTTAATTTTCTAAGAAGATATTTCAGCGAAACGTAGAGTCAAGTTCTATTTTGGATATTTGCCGTGTCCTCTTAATATGCTCACGCCCATTTGACTTGAAAAGAAATCTCGAACGCGTTGACATTCACGCACTCAAACAATATAATATAGAAACAGAATTGGGAGGTCTCCATGAAGCTGTCCAACTTATTGTTATTGCTCTTTCTCTCTGCGATGCTCGCGGGGCAGGCCATGCCGTTGTCTCCGGAGCCGGCGGAGTTGCCCGCGGGTAATGCAGATGAAGCCGAGCAGGAAACCGTGATTTCGACCGACGACCCCGCATCTGCCGAGGCGTGGCGCATGATTAACGAGGCGATGGGCGCCGATGTAGG
>DSAF01000014.1 GCA_011388305.1 Candidatus Zixiibacteriota bacterium
CTCTTTGATTCCACATTCCGGGGATTCATCGTTCATCCGCGGCGGATGGCGCCAATCGGACCTCGATATCACCCAGATACTTCAGCCGGTGTATGTCGAGCACGACTATCTCGATGCTTACATCTTCATCAAATATCAGATAGTGAACACTGGCACGTCAACCCGCAGGGTGGGTGTGATTCTTCAGTTGGACACGATGATAGGTAGCAACGACGCCGCCCCGCTCGGCACAATCTGGGGATACAGCGGAGTAGAAGAGGCATGGACATACGACAGTATGCCACCGTGGTGGTTCGCCTATGAGGCCGGCCCTCCGCCGCCCGCTGGCGCAGTGACTGCGATGGGCATACTCGACGGCTTCGATGCCGTGCGCCCAAACCGCTTCGCCGTAGGTGGATGGGGAAATTTTTATAATAGTGGCACATGGACTTATTCTCCAACCGGAGCGGGATACTGGGACAGCGCGGTTCTGTATTGGTGGGGCGTCGATACACTCGCCCCGGGCGACACGATGGTGGCCGCAACATATTATGGCATAGGCCATCCTTACAGCTACGGCAGTTTTACCTTCGTTGTTGACCCTGTGAGCGTCGAGAATTGCGTTTTTACGCCGAACCCGTTCAGTTTTTTCGTGATGTTCACTAACGAGTCGGCTTTGGCGCTCGATTCGGTGGTGGTTCACCTCGTTCTGCCCTCGGGAATGAGCACTGTATCCGGCTCAACTGACACCCTTATGGTTGGCGGGACTTTCCTCGGGACTGGCGGCAGTGCCGTCATGAACTGGGATATCGAGATTGGCACACCGCCAATTGGAGACACGATATTAGTTTTCGTCACAAACTCCAGCACATCTGATACTTTCTGGCCGTCGGAGCCATATGTTATAACACTTCCGGACATAGGCCCGCCGCCGGCCGGATTCTCTGTCGGCCCATTCGACGGCGCATGGACGACATGCGCGGATCAGCAGATTTCACTCGAGTTCTTTGCATATAACGGCTTCGACCTTCCCACGGATTTAACTTTCATCGTTGACGGCACTCTCTTCGATTTAACTTCGCCCCGACTTCTGTGGGAAGACGACACGCTCCGCTATACTCCATCGGCGAACTGGCCGGATGGCGCGACCGTCGATTGGGGGCTTGTCGATGCCACTGATGCTATGGGTTGTCATCTCGAAGATCCGGTTCTCGGCTCTTTCCATGTTGACCTCTCGCCGCCGGTAGCGGAAAACGAGTGGCCGCCGGACGGCGCAGTCCTCGGAATAACGAGCATTCCCCAAATCTGGGTTGAACTATACGATGTTATTCGCGCGGTCGATCCGGCGAGCATCATCTTCACCTGCGATGGCGCTACCTATACCGTCGCAGACCCCGAGCTGACATACGCGAACGACACGCTTCGCTTCGACCTCGAACGTGCGGGCATAGTTCTCGCCGATGGCGACACGATTTGCTTCGAAATCACCTCTGCCGCCGACCTCATGCCAGATTATTGCGAGCCAAACGTAATGGAGCCTTATAGCTGGTGCTTCAGTATAAATATTGTGGATATCGCACTGCCGGACACGCACCTTTGCCCGCCGGGGGAGATATTCGATATCCCAATTTACTGCGAAGACCTCACCGGCCTCGGCATCACTGAGCTTGACATCACGGTCGAATTCTTCGATGCGGTGCTCCAGCCTCTTGGCGTGGAACTTGCCGGCGCGGTCACTTCGGGCTGGTCGCTCTCGGAGACTATTATGCCGAATGCGATACGCGTCTCTGGCACCGGCTCCGAACTTGTGGGAGGCGGAGTTCTTTTCTATCTGAAATTCATGGTTCCGCACGGCGGTGCCGAGGGAAGCTTCAGCCCGCTGAACTTCCGCAATGCGGTTTTCAACGACGGGATGCTCGCCACCAAGTCCATCGATGGCTTCGCGACGGTCTGTTTCGCGACTCATATGTGGTCGAACGATCTCGTTTTCAGCATTAGCCAACAAAACCGTCGGATACTCACATTCGGGGTTACGAGTTCTGCGTCCGATGGATGGGATCCCGGCCTTGACATTCGGGCTATTCCCGTGCCATCCTCTCAGGTTGACGGCTATTTCCATCTCGACGACCCGGCTTATCCGCTCTATTCGCGTCTCGAACGCGATATGCGCGGCCCCGCCCCTCTGCCTATTGTCTGGACGGGCCATGCGGCATCTCCGATTGCTGGCACGGTGACATGCCGATGGAACTCCGGCCATTTCCCGCCGGGGGCAATTTTCATGACATACGAAGACGGCGGAATTACCCGGACAATCAACATGAAGCGTGTGAGCGAAGTGACATTCGACACGGAAACCGAGTTCACTATCGTATATAATCAACCGGAGCTTGGCAGATGGGAAATGATTACCTGTCCGGGGTGGAATCTCATCTCGTTCCCGTTCGTCGCCGGCGAGGCCGCGACCATCCGCGAGATGGTGCCGCACGCTATCACCGACGGTTATTGGTATGATCCGGCGATATTCGGATACGCGACTGCGCTATATCCCGAGCCGGGCAAGGGCTATTGGGTATTCTGCACCGCCGGAGACACCTTCCATATCGGCGGAATGCTTGTCGATGTGGCTCAAATGGACATCCGCACGGGCTGGAATCTCATAGGCATGCCCTATGTATCTACTGGGACTTTGCCCATTGGCGCGCTTATTACCGAGCCTGACGTCGTTGTTCCGTCGAATATCTACGGCTTCGACGCTTGCGGCACCGGCGCATATTTCACGCCGACGGAGTTCGAGGTGGGAGGCGGATACTGGCTACTCTCCACCGCCAACGCATTTATGACGATTGAGGGCGACTCCGAGGCACCCAAGGCGCTACCAATGCCCGAACCAGAGTGGACTTTCGCGATGAGAATAGGCGATATGCCCTATGTCATCGGCATCGACGACCGCGCCGAATCGGGTATCGATGCGTTCGACCGCGCAATTCCCCCGCACGATCCGGATGGTGGCACAATGTTCGGTGGCGTGGCTGAGGGCTTATTCCTCTCGCGCGATATTCGTCCCTCGAAGAATGCAGGCTTCGATATCGAGGCCGACGGGCAGTTCCTCTCGTGGAATCCATCGGATATTCCGAGCGGCTTCGAGCTAATTCTTCACAATGGAAGATCGACGCTCGACATGAGAACAACGAACGGCGCAACGCTATCGGACAACGCGAAAATCGTTGTCCACAGGGTGCTTCCCGATAGGCCAGAACTGTATTCGGCTGTGCCGAACCCGTTCAATCCCGCGACCGAGATTAAGTTCGCGGTGCCCGAGGCTGGACGTGCCGAGTTGGCTGTCTATGACCTTATGGGTCGCCGCGTTTCACTGATTGTGAACGGCGAAATCGATGCGGGGGTGCACTCCGTGATTTGGGACGGCATGTCCGACAGCGGTGTCGAGATGCCTTCGGGGATGTATTTCTACCGCCTCGTGTTCGGCGACGGCAAAGCGCTCACGAGGAGCATGGTGCTTCTCCGATAATTCAAATCGCCATTAGAAAGAGAAGGGCCGGGTTGAAAGATCCGGCCTTTTCTATTGGGTAATGGGCTATAGGTTTTGGGTTTTAGGCAAAAGGGATTTTGTGTGGTGAACACTTTTTTATTTTAACGCTTGCCAAATCGGGGGGGAATTCGTTAAATTCTTGTGAAAATCGAACTGAAAACAAAAGGGGAATCCTATGAAGAAGATGCTCGCTACGGCTCTTATTTGCCTTATGGCACTGACGGCTCTCGGACAGAGAAACGCCACGCTGAACTGGTTTGGATATGTGCGAAGCGGCTATCATTATACTATAGATGAGGACGCTGGCAACACGAACGAGTTTGATATTATTCTGACTTGCATTGGGCTACTGGCAAATATCAATGAGTATTCGGAGGTGTTTCTGTTTGCGTTTGCGGACTATCCGGCGGTCAGCTCCATCTCGTTTGAAGATTCGACGACTGCAAGCAAGAAATATTTCGGCATTCTCGACGCGGAGGTCCGGTTTAAGCCAGTCGAAGGACTTCGGCTGGGATTTGGGCAGTTCATAACGCCTTTCGCCGACGAGCATTTCAAATCGGCCTCGTTCACGGATTTCATCGATAGGGGATATGTTGTGAGGAACTCGCCACCCTATCGCGACATCGGGGCGTATGCGCGCTATCATCATTCGCTCGTCACCGTGCAGGCATCCGTGACGAACGGTAGCGGCATGAACACTTTCGATAATAACAACGCTAAGAACCTATCGGGGTGGGCACAGGTTCGCCCGCTGGAGGGTTTTAGCCTAATGGGCGGCCTCTCTATCGGCAAGGACAATGCTCCGGAAGATCTTGCCGAAGACCTGCGTTTCTACTCCGGCGGAATTGGTTATCAATACGGCGGCCTGAGTCTCATGGGGGAAACATCATTCAAAGACTACAAGGGAAATACGAAGGGCGCGCTCTATGCATCGGGGCTATATGATTTTAAAATTAATCACGACCTTCTCCACTGGGTGACGCCAGCGTTCCGTTTCGATTTCCTCGATTTCGCGGACGACAACCGCATGGACCGCATGACTTTTGGGCTGGCCTTCGGCTTTGACGAGAGGAGCAAATGGCTAAGCATGTTCCGTGTGAATTATGAGCTTGTCAATTCTAAAGAGGGCAATCAGCCGGACAACCTCTCGTTCGAGTTCCAGATGCGCTTCGATTAGGCTTTACGGTGGTTCGCCGGCCGTCACGATTTTTGCGGTTCCTTCGGACGCAAAAATCCACACCCATCCCCGCTATGTCACGCTGTTTGCGCGGCAAACATCGTGCCACAGCGCCACCCCCGCGCCGGCCGGTATTGGTCGCGCGGTTATTTGTCTAACAGTTCAACTTTGATTTCGGCGCGCCGGTTGGCTCTGCGGTCGGCGTCGGTGGAGTTGGAGTTGAGGGGATACAGCTCGCCATGCCATGCAATTTGCATATCGAAGTTCCCGCCAATTCTGGGGGAAAGGTAGTCTCGGACGGCCTCGGCGCGTCTTCGCGAGAGGCGGATGTTTATTCCGGCGGGGCCGAGATTGCAGGCATATCCGGAGATTCGGACGGAGAATCGGAGCGTGTCGGGGAGCTTTTCGAACAGGCTGATATAGTCGTCGAGAAATCTCGCCGTCGATGGTAACAGCTCCGCATTGCCTATTGAGTCGAACGGGACGATTGTCGTCCGCAAAAGCTCGTCGGGCATTACGAATGGGTTGTTGTGCGCGACGATATCGATGCGGTCGCGCGAAATTGTTCCCGGCGCGCGGAACTCTCCGCGGTATCGGCCTCCGCCGGGGAAGTTGAGCGAGACGCGGTGAAGCGCGCCATCTTCCTCTGTGTGTTTTGGGTAATATCTTACGCGATAGCTTTTGGCGATAATCGCTGAGACGAGCTGGGCGGAGAATCCTGTTTCGGGCTGAACCATATATATCCCGCCGGTTTCTTCGGCAAGATGGGCGAGTGCGCCGCGGAGATCTTCGGCATATATAAAGACATTAACCGAGACGTTGTTCCATCGCGCCCGCTCGATAAGACTAACCGGCAAATCTTCTCCAACGAAATCGCCGTCGGAGAATAGGACGATTGCATTCCGGCTCGACTGCCTCCGTGCGGTAAGTTTTAACGCTTGATCGAGCGCGCCCGCAAAATCGCTTCCGCGGTCGAGCGGATAAGGAAGTTCCTCGGGTGTCAGATTGAGAAAAGAATCCGGCAAAACCCAATCCACCGTGGTCTCGGCGTATTCGCCGAAGCGCACTAACGCCACTTCGCCGCCGTGCCCAACGAGTGTCGATACGAACGCCCAAACCAACTTGTCCGTGAACGCCACATAGTCGCCCATGCTGGCCGAAATGTCCTCGACGATGACTATGTTCGAGCCAAGCGGCACGCCATATTCTTCGAACGAGAATTCGCATTCCTCCGCCCAGCCCTCAACATCGTCGATGAGCGTCGCGGAGCGGATGTCGAGACTATTCGCGCCGAGAGGCACAAGGAAGCTCACGCTGTCGGGGAAGTGCGAAATATCAAGCTTGATGAAGCTGTATGGATGCCAGTCGTGTGAGGGAATTTCTATCGAGGGCAGGCGAATATCGCGAACCGGCTCTCTCTCTGCGATTGGAGCTTTGCCGGCGCAGGCGAGAAAAAGCAGAGCAATCACCGCGAAAATCGAATATGAGCATCGAAGAAATTTCATCCTGCAGATTATAAGCTCGCGGGCGGGAAAATCAAGGGCAATCAAAAACCGCCGAACGGTTTCGGGATAAATGTCAGAATGAAGATTGCAAGTGCGAGCAGAGCCAGCCTCCGCCTGCGGACATCGAGTGGAATCCAGTCGAAGACCGTCGGCGGATGCCTGAGCTTAATCAAAAAGAGCACAACTATCGCCCAAACAAGCCATCCCGGCCAAAGCCATGCCAGTGGCAGAAGCGCAATCCATGTCCAGCGGGCGAGGAGGTAGGCCTTCGGGCCGAGCACCGCGTATGCGATGTGCCCGCCGTCAAGCTGGCCGATGGGGAGGAGGTTGATGCTCGTCACCCAGAGGCCTATCCATGCGGCGAACCCCACCGGATGAATGATTAGTTGCGCCGTTTCGGGAAGCCCTCCGTGGATTATTCTCTCGGCGAGCCACACCAAAATCGAGCTACCCAGCGAAAAGTGCCCCACTGGCGCAATTTCCACGCCTTGGCGAACCTCGGAGAGCGCTATTCCTACAAACAGTAAAGGTATGGCCACGATGAACCCAAAAAGCGGCCCGGCGAACCCGATGTCAAAGAGACTTCTGCGGTCGGGGATGGCAGATTTTATTTTTATGAAAGCCCCAAAGGTGCCGATTATAGTGGGGAAGGGGATGAAGAACGGAAGCGTCGCATCCACCCCGTGGTATCGACTGGCGAAATAGTGCCCAAGCTCATGAACGCCCAATATTCCCAGTAGCGACGCCGAGAAAGGCAGTCCCTTGAGCAGAAAGCCGATGCTCATCGAAGGCTCTTCGCCGGACAACATCGCGCCAGCCAACGAGGTCGTCCCGATGGTCAAGATGAACAACACAAAATGTATCCAGTCCTTCTTCATGCATAGCTCCTATGAATCATCAAACTTCGCAAATTCCGCGCCATGGAGTTGACATTTTCTAAAATTCCTTTATAAATATAGTTATAGGAGGAATTATGAAAGCGAAAACTCTTCTCGCGGCGACTTTTATCGCCATTCTCGTGCTGGCCTGTTCAGGCGAAAAGAAGGCCGAAGGCCGGCGTCTCGCCGAAATAGAAATTGGCCGAAAGCAATGGGCGGAAGATTACCACGGAAGCGAAAGAACGCCCACGGACGAAGAGGCCATCTCTGCGGCAAAAAGAGCAGTATCATACGAGGACATGCGCGCAATTGTCTCGGCTCAAGTGGTATTTTACGAGGAAAACGGCCGATATGCCCAAAGCCTCTCTGAACTTAACATCAGCCCGAAAAGCGAAATCTACACATATTCTATGACTTTTCCCACGGCGCAAAGACTTCGCGTCATCGCTACCGGCAAGCTCGACGAAGACGACTTCCGCGATGTAATCGTTATGAACCAGCTCGGCGATGTCGAAATCATCGAGGACGATATCCGCAATTGGAAGCAAACCGACGGGCTACGAAGACCTGCGAGAATTATACAGCAAGCGCGGGATGCCGAAAAGAAAATAGATGTCGGCACACGGCGAAGACTTCAGGAATTGGATGAATAGTCCGTTAGAGTGAGTCTTCGGGCAGGCCGGATGCACTATTATCGGTAGCTTCCGGCTCATCTATCGCCTCTATAAGTGGCTCAACAACGACCCCCTCGGATTTTTCCGGTGGAGCATAGGGTTCGAATAGCTCATCGATTGAGCTTCCAAACCTGTCCCATCGGAAACGCCCCTTGGTTGTCCTCGACCACAAAACGCCCGTGACTTTGCCGTGAATGTTGTCGATGTAAAACGGGAAGAAAACGCCGCGATTGTCCGTCAAGAATACCTGTGTTTTCGGGACAATCACCGGCCCGAAATTTTGCGGGCCATGGTATTTTTGCTCCTCGGGCATTTTCATTGCAATCGAGTTGACATAGATTATCCCATCGCGGGATCGGAGGGTGTCCATAGGCGCGGCAAGAACCATGTGAACCGGAAAATTGTCCCCGCCCATATTCTCGGGAACCGGCTGGTGAAACACCACATCTCCGATTTTAACCGAGTCGGCACGGGTTGTGCCAAAAGTTTTGAACCCATATGCCCCTCGATGAATCACAGTGGCATCGCCATCAAAGAACAACGGCTCCATGTGAACATCTTCTGATGTGAAGCGATAAACTTTGAAGCCGAAAGTGTGATTAATCAGGTAAAACGGGCCTATCGCGATGAGGTAAAAGAAGACATACAAGAAGATGCTTCGAACGACCGAGTCGGCATCGCCGGGGAGGCGTTTATCTCGAAACGCCGAAATCGCCGATAATACCGAGGGAATCGCTAAAACGAAAAGCATCAACACCGGAGTCCAAATTCCCCAATTTTTTTGAATGATGAATAATCTGCTCAGAAGGAGGGAAGCACCCGAAAGCAACACGAAGTCGAATGCACGCATCCCGCGCTTCTGCAGAGCTTGCCCCAAGCCGGGAAAGGGTATCGAAAGCAGTGCAAAAATGATGCGATAGCTCAGCGGGGCATGATAGCGGACTTTTTTCTCGGCCATTCGGCGCGATTTGTCGTCCTCATATGTGTATCCCATATAGTCCACGCGGGACTGGCTCCTACGGTGTAGTTGGAGAAGAGTTCATCATTGGGGGGGCGATTAGCCCCGGGTTTCTGCTGATTATCTGTGGTTGTGCGTTGCCGGTATCGGGGGCTTCTTCGGTTTCAGGGGGCGGCGCGCCGATAATTGCGGGGCGCGGCGGCCTCGGGAGAGTGAGTTGTTCGGCGCCCTCGAGAAGTTGCAAAACGTTTCCGCGATTAATGTCAAGGTCCATCGGGTGGACGCGCTCAGGCCATTCGGCCAACTCGAAGCCGTTGATTGAAAGATGCATCGCGTTAGGTGCTCCCATAGTCAAGAAAAACGCGTTCTTGGCTGTGAAGCGAAGCGTATCCCCCGGCTCGATGTCCCCGCGATATGCTCTGCGGTAGTCAGTCTCGACGAGAACCCATGTTTTCTGGCGCGCTAAAACTGTCAGGTTCAACGAATCTGCTCGGCCAATCGCCCATGCGGGATTGATCTCGCCCAGCTTGAGAAGAATTTCCTGCGTCAAATCCTCGCGTGTGAGTGTCGAGGCGAGGCGTCTGCCGTTGGCCATCAAACTGTCGGATGAGACAACGTCCGTCACACTGGTAATCGGTGTCGTCCGAGAGTCTCTGTTCATGGAAATCAACACGACTATCGCCGCGACCGCCACCACGAGTATTGCCGATAGAAGAAGCGTTGAGCTTGAGAGCTGAACTTTCTTCGGAATGATCTTCTTCTTGCCAAGTTTGCCTTGTGGAATGGGGGACTCGTAAGGCGGTGATTCCTTCACAAAGCCGGAGAAAATCCTACGGGCCTTAGGCTTGGGCTTCTCGGACTCATACCGCGTTAGAAGCTCCTCGATGTCCGCGCCGAGGGCTTCGCCATAGCTCTTTATAAACCCACGGACATAGATGTCCGGCGGGAGAGATTCGTAATCGCCCTCTTCGAGAGCGATTACATACTGAAGCCCGATGCGTGTTAGTTTTGAAATTTCCTCGCGGGTAATTCCGCGAGCCTCTCTCATCTGCTGAAGGTATTCACCAAGGTTTCTCATAAAACTCTTAATATCAATTTGTTATAGTCAGTTACTTATAGTATATTATTAAGACTGTTCGCTTTTGAAACAATCTCTAACCTTTTAATACTAAACCTGTGTAATAGCGCTGTCAAGCGGAAAAGCGGAAGCCCGACAACATTGAAGTAATCTCCGCGAATTTCTCGCACTAAAAGCGCGCCCTTCTCCTGAATGCCGTAAGCGCCGGCCTTGTCCATCGGCTCGCCCGTAGCGATATATGCATCGATTTCTTCTGCGGTCATCGGCGCGAAGAGAACATCGGTGGCCTCGAAATCCGCCTCGATTCGGCCATCGGGTGTGTCGAGTAAGGCTATGCCGGTGATTACCGTATGCGTGCTCCCTTGAAGCAGGCGGAGATATTCACGAGCGACATCGTCTGTTGCGGGCTTCTCGAGAAGTCTTCCCTGTTGGACGACAATGGTGTCGCAACCGAGCACCAGCCCCGGCGCGGGAGGCAAGCCGCTACGCGCTTTGCGCACGGCAAGCTCGACTGCATATCTTTCGGGCGTCAGCGGATCGAATGGCGGAATATCGAGAACTTCACGTCGCGAAATTTTCTCGAAAGGAATCCCCACGCGAGCAAGAAGCTCGCTTCGCCGTGGTGAGTCGGATGCAAGATAGAGCGGCCTCATCGTTTTTCGGGGGAAGGCGATTTATCGCGGTGGTTTTGGCGACGCGTCTCGCGCGAGTTGAGGATTATCGTTACCGGCCCGTCGTTGACAATTTCGACGCTCATTTCCGCGCCGAATACACCCTTGAATACTGGAACTCCAAGCATCGCTAACTGTTCACAGAAAAGCTCATAAAGCCGCTCGGCTTCGTGGGGTGGCATCGCTTTAGAAAAACTCGGGCGACGGCCTTTGCGGGCATTGGCGCAAAGCGTGAACTGGCTGATGCACAGCGCCTCGCCGCCGACATCGATAAGGGATAGATTCATGTTGCCCGCGGCATCGTCAAAGATGCGCAGACTGGTGGTCTTTTCGGCCAAAAAAGTTGCGTCGGACTCGGTATCATCATCGAAAACGCCCAAGAGAACGACAAGCCCCCGCCCTATGCGCGAAATCTCGCGCCCATCCACGGTCACCAAACCTCTCGAAACTCTCTGAAGTAAAGCTATCAAATCGTTATCCCTCCGATATATAGAGAAAACAATCCCCCTGCCATTATCCACTTCAAATCGTGGGCGATTTTCTCGGCCCTTCGCGGTGTTGTGCTCTGCGGTATGAGCCACGCGAAGAGAATAATTGGCAAATCGGCGAACAGTATCACCGCGCCAAGATACCACAGTGAAAGGATTTCCAGAAAGAACGGCACAATCGTTATCGGGACTATTGCGACTAATAGCACAGTCGCAAGTCGTGCCGCACTTTCCACGCCAACTTTCGCCGGAAACGTCCGAATTCCGGACGCCTCCTCGGCAGGAAGGTCGGCTATGTCTTTGACAATCTCCCTCGCTATGTGAAAGAGCAAGGCAAATCCGGCGGCAAATAGATGGCGTGCATTTATTTCTCCAAAAGAGCCAGCGAAGACGAAAATCGCGCCGCCGAGAATTCCTATGGTGATATTTCCGGCGAGCGGAATCTTTTTTAAATAATAATCGTAAGTTATTATTAGAAAAGCAGATATAAGGCCAATTGCGCCGGGGATATTCCTATCTAAAACTATCGCCAAAGCCGACAAAACCACCCCGCCCGACAACAGTCCCCAGCTTACGAAAAGCGCGTCTCTCCGCGAAATAGCTCCCGAAGGTATCGGTCGTGATGGGTGCGCCGATTTGTCGATTTCGGTATCGATGCAGTCATTAAGTGCGTTGCCACCGGCGAAAATCAGCCCGGAAATTCCAAGTGCTAAAAACCAATCCAGCGCAGTGAAATCCGCCTGGGCCGCAAGCGAAAAGCCTACGAAAACGCAAGCCAGCGCGAAAATCGCGTTCCATAAGCGGATTAGCGACATCCACGCGCCAAGCTTCGACCTCTTTCGTCTTCGTCTCGCCATAACGCACTAAGTTAAGCCATCGCGCAACAATTGTCAATATAAAACGTTTCCATGGAGTTTGTCACTCTTTATGTGGATTCTTTAAGATTCCTTTAGAATCAGCGGTAAGGATTAGCATTCCTTTCAGCGATTCATATGTTTGCCAATCCCTTAGGTTACGTGTTCTCGAGCGGAACGACCTGAAGAGGAGTTCGATCTGGTTGGTCGTCCGAACTTTTTTTACCAGACTTTCTGGCGCCTTAAAATACGCAATCGCTCTATCAGTATAACGATGAAGGCATCGAAGCGCCCGCTCCCGACACCGCACTGGCGCGTTAATTGCTTATAAGACGCGCTATGGATAACATATCGCACACATTGTCCGGCCTTCTAATGCGCGATTCGGCGCCTCGCCACATGTTCGAGAGCAAGACGTTCCTCGTGTTCTCCCTTCTAACCGCAAACGCTCCGGACATCGACATTTTATTCTTGTTCGCCGGGGTCGAGGCATATTTTAAGCACCATCGCGGCTTTTCGCACTCGATATTCTTGATTCCTATATGGGGCGCGATTCCTGCGGCCTTAGCATATTACATTTCGCGGAAAAAGCTCGGCTTTCGCGCCTCGTGGCTATGGTTTTCGGGGATGGTCGCGGTTCATGTTTTGCTCGACTGGCTCACAAGCTACGGCACGGAGATTTTCTGGCCGATAAGCACACGCCTGTTCTCGGCAAACCTCTTCCCGATAGTCGATCCGATATTGGTAATCCTAATGGCACTCGCGGCGATTTTCGTGGCGATTAAACCTCAGGCGCGCAAGAGGATAGTCAAACTGATGTTAATCGCTATAGTCGGGTTGACGGGATTGCGAATCTATAGCAAAACGGTCTCCGAGTCGATTGTCCGCGCCAACAGTGGAGTGATTATGAAAATCCACAGCTTTGCGGACACTGAGACGCCCGCGGCGTGGCTCAACCCAACGCGATACCGTGTCGTGACGGTTTTCGGAAATACGGCGGAGAGCTATCGGGTGAGGCCGCTTTCCGGCGAATTTGAGTTTCAGGGAAGTTTTCCCCTACTTATACATGGTGATGAGCATTATGCCGAAATCGAGTCGTTCGAACTATCCAAAATATTTCTTGAAAGAGCGCAATTGCCCGTGGCAATCGAGCGCGGCGACGAGCTGATTTTCGCAGATTTGCGATATTCCGCAAATATTGGACAAAACAAAGGATTATCGATATATTTCCCCATGGAGAATGGAAAAATCTCCGGCGAACCATCTATGGGGAGGCGAAAACGAAATCAATAACGTCATTTCTTATTATCGCAATGCTTTCGGCCTCCGGTTTATTCGGAGAACTGCCCTCCGGCTATGTGTTTCGCGACATATCCGAATTCGGCTTCGGATGGGCGAGCGCCCTCACTTGGCACGATGGCGAGTCCACGGCGGTTTGGATTGAAACGCCGCCGAACAACCCGCAC
>DSAF01000063.1 GCA_011388305.1 Candidatus Zixiibacteriota bacterium
AGCGGGATGGTATTCGAAATCTACCGCATTGTGGCAAAGCGCGAGGGCAGGGAGTTGACCATCGACGAAGATTACGATATTATCGAGGACTTTGCCAAGCAGTTCAAAATCAAGAGGCTAATCGACAGGCATTTGGAAAGGCTCCGCGAGAGATATTACATCGAGGTCAGAATTTGAGCATCGAGCGCTTCGATATTCGGACGCATTCGCGCAATTGCGCTGTCGATATCACCGCGAAAGTCGCCGAAGCTGTCGGGAAGGTCACGGCGGATGATGGAATCGCGGTTATTTATGTCCCCCACACAACCGCTGGCATCACAGTCAACGAGGGTGCCGACCCCGATGTGATGAGAGATGTCCTCACGTTTCTTGAGAAACAAGTTCCGCAGAGCGGCGATTATCGCCATGCCGAGGGTAATTCCGATTCGCACATCAAAGCATCGCTTGTAGGTGCGAGCACGACAGTCTTGATTTCTGCCGGAAGATTGCTTCTCGGCACGTGGCAGAAGATTTTTTTCATGGAGTTCGACGGCCCGCGCGACCGCCATTTTTTCGTAAAGATTATTTCGAGTTGATTTTGTCCGTTTGTGAATCGTAATCCCTATGGGGTGATACTATGCGCTCGAAATTACCGTTTTTCCTGATTATCGCTTTTACTGCCGTGAGTGCTCTTGCGTTTCGTCCGGCGCCGCCTCCCGGGACGCCAGCATTCAAAATCGAGCAGGGCGTCGAAATCGAATACGCATATATCGATGCCGTTGTGATGGACACGATGGCGCAGATTGTCTTCATCGCGTCGCTCAGAGTTTCCCATGACGCCGACAGCATAGTCCTTTTCCCCAATTGGCCGATGGACTCCATTCGCATCTTCCAGTCGATGAACATCGACCCCGCCGAAGATGGGGTTCTTCTTCGCTCCGGCGAGCGAGCCGTCATATATATTAAGGAAAAGCCGCTCGTTATTCGCGCTTCGTTCGAGACATCCGTCCGGAGGGCACTGACCGGCCCGCCGGGCGAATGGAGCTATGGCAATGTCATCGCAGTCTATCCGCCCTTTGAGAGCACGGAAGGCGAGATTCTCGACGTCCCGATTTTTCAGGCGCGCCTCATTCTCCCGCCGACCATGAAACCCATCGCCGACGACGCCGGTTTCGTTGTCCAAGATATGTTGCCGGATTTTGTCAGTTGGCAGTTTTTCGGGGTAGGAATAACCCGAATGCACATCTTCCAAACAAAATAGTCCAAACCACTAAACCTTTTGCCGACTTGGCCGTCCAAATAATCGAGAATGGTAGTTAAAACTCAAAATGAGGCATTCCTCGATCTTTTAAAACGCGGCGACCGGACAGCCGGCGAGAAATTCATCCGAGATAATCAGGAAAATGTCTTCGGGCTGGCTTTCCGCATGACCGGCAATCGGGATGACGCACTCGATATTACACAGGAGACTTTCGTGAAAGCGCTCGACAACATTAAAAAATTCCGCGGAGACGCAATGCTATCGACATGGCTTTATGCCATCGCCGCCAACGTCTCTCGCGATTTTCTTCGACGAAGCTCGCGAGCTACTTTCGTGGAAATCGACGATAACATCATCTCTGCGGATTCTCGCTCTGCGCTCGCCGACCTCGAAGAGAAAGACGACCGGCGTCTCGTCCGCGAAGCGATGTTGTCGCTGTCGCCCAAGATGCGTGCGGTATTCGTCCTGCGTTTCGAGAAGGGACTGCCCATCGCCGAAATCGCCAAGGCATTGAAAAAATCAGAGGGCACTGTCAAGGCGCAGATTCACGAGGGTGTCAAGAAAATCCGCGCGATAGTGGAGGCTCACAATGGATAAGCGAATTCAGAACTTCAGCGATGCAGAGCGCGAAATGCGCCGCTTTCTCGAGCGCGACCCGATTCCGAAGCTTACGGAGGCGGAAGTCTCCGCGCTCTCGGAAAGGGTTTTGAGGGGCGAGAGAGTTTCGCGGAAGATGATGTGGTTCGAGCTGAGGCCGGCGTTCAAAGCCGCGCTTGGCGTGGCCGCTGTGCTTGTTGCCATGTTGGTGGGGCTTCTCGTCCAGTCCGTGCCCGATATGATTGTAGTCGAAGCACCCAAATATGGCGACGAGCTTTACGAAAAGTATGGCGCGGAGGACGTCCTCGTCAAGGCGATATCCGCCGGCGATGTGGACATGCAGTTCGCGCTGACGATCCTCATCAATGTTCCGGCGGGCGAGATTGCAGAAGCATACGAAGACTACCGCTCGACCGATGTGAACTCCAAAATCGATGGCCTTACCGACGAAGAGGCCGCTGAGATTCTTAAGATAATGGATGAAATGGGTTACCCGGACAGGGAGACATGATGAAAAAGCAATTTACTATTATGGCAATCGCGTTATTGCTCGCATCATGCGCGCTTGCGCAATTCGAGCACGGACATACCGGCCCGAAAGCGCATCTCCGCGAGCGAATTAGCATGATTCGCATGTGGAAGCTCGTCGAGTTTCTCGATTTGAGCGAGGAGCAGTCGATGGCATTCTTCCCCGCGATGAACGAGCACGAATCGCGCATGAAAGCACTCCACGAGCACGAGAGGCGGATTCTCGACAGAATCGAAACTATTCTCGATGAGGAGTCTCCGAACCGGACGGCGCTCTCTGCGGCGGTGGACTCGGTGATGACTCTACGCGACGAAAGAACGGCTTCGAAAGCCGAGTTCATCGACAAAGCGAACGCCATACTTACAATCGAGCAGAAGGCGAGATTCTTGCTGTTCGATAGAATATTCGAAAGAGAAATCAATAATATTATCGATATGGGGAGGCCCGACGGAGAAGGACATCCCGGCAGGCCTTCCAGAAAACCCAAATAAGGAGACGACATGAACGGAACAAGGTGGACAATTGTAATGATCCTGTCGGCTGTGCTTTTCGCCGGAAGCCTCATGGCACAACGCCAAATGAAGCCCGAGGGGCATCAAGGAGGCCACAACCTCATGATGTTGGCCGACGAGCTACAGCTCACCGACGAGCAAATCGAACAATTCAAGGACCTCAAGTATGAGATGGAGAAGAAGGCCATCGACCTTCGAGCGAACCTCGAGAAGGAACGCCTCGAACTAAAGCGCATGATGGACGCCGACAAGCCTAACCGCAGGGCTGTCATCTCGCAGGCGGAGAAGGTTCACGGCATCGAGGGCAAGCTCAATGTCCAGCGCATCGAGCACGAACTCGACATCGCGGACATCCTCACCGACCAGCAGAGGACGCGCCTCAAAGAGCTTCACAGAGAGCGCCCCGAACATCGTGAGGGAATGGGGCGTCCCGAGGGGAAAATGCTACATAAAGACTCACCTCCCCCGCATAAGAAGTAAGAATAGTCGAACCAACCTCCCCCCGAAAGGCGGAACGATTAGTTCCGCCTTTTTATTATCGAAGAAATAAAGGGCTTGAAAACTGCGCAAAATGGTTATATTGTGTAATGTGTATCTATTAGAATAAGGAGGTTACTTTGTTTGGTGTCATATTTGGAATCTCGTCGTTGGGGTTGCTCTTCATTATTGACTCTTCGCGTAAAGCCGCCGAGGACAAGATACTCGAGGAAATTGTCCGCGAGGCGCGCGCTCGAGCAAAAAGGGCCGTTTCCTCGAAGGAACAGTCCGACGAATAGGCCGCGAAAGCGCAATCTATGCCGATTATTCCGGCCCCGCGCATAGCCGGCGCAGGCCTATTTTGATTGTCTTTGCTACTTCACCCTTATTTTTGGAGGGAAGATGAAAAAAATCCTCGCGACACTCCTCATCGCCGCAGTGGCCGTGCTAACGGTCGGATGCCTCTCTTTCGCCGAGAAGCAATACACATGGCAAATCCAGCCCGACGGTAGCGGCAAGGGAACGATAGTCTATCGGAATATTTTTTCTTCGGGCAACACCGATGATGACTATACAGCCGATGACTTCGTTCAACTCATTAACGATTATCTCGAGGGCGAGACTCTCGAAAACGAGACTCCCGGAATGCGCAACGTCAAGAAAAAGCTGTTCGTAGAAGATGGCTTTCTCTGTGGCGAGGTGACTTTCGAGTTCGCTCACTTCAACGAGGTCGGGTTCTACCAATACAAAGGCAAAGGCCCGATGATGTTCTATCTCTCCAACTCAAGCGAGACCTTTATAAACTCTTCCGGCGACTGGGCGGGAGAAGATTTCCCGATAGTCTTCTGGCCCGAGGGCACGAAGGAATTCAATGTTGTCACTACTATGGGCGATCCATACGAAGAAGGCGCAGTTTCGCTGATTCCCCTCTACGAGCATTGGGAGAAAACCGGCGAGCTTCCGGATGTCGAAGAGTATTGATTCGATAAGTTGATATTGTCTTAAAATTACAGAAGGAAAACGTGGAAAGAATTATCTTAAAGACACTTATAGTCATTACGGTTTTCCTATGTGCTGTCGCTATAGCCGAAGAGAGCTTTGATAATCGCCCGTGGGTTGTCGATATTGAGAAGATTACGCTCGAAAACGATCTCTTCCTCACGGCGAAATGGACGGGAAACACTATGCAGATGACGCTCATGTCCATCCCCGTTGGTGGGGAGATTGGCCTCGAGATGCACGACGACATCGACCAGTTCATCAGAATCGAGAGCGGCATCGCCCGCGTTATGATGGGCGAGGCCAAGGACAAGTTCGAGTTTGACAAGAAAGTCGAGGATGATTGGGCGATTTTCATTCCGGGGGGTTATTGGCATAATGTGATTAACATCGGCGATGAGCCGCTTAAGCTGTATTCGATTTATGCGCCTCCCGAGCACCCTGCCGGCGCGACTTACAAGACCTTCGAGGAGGCCGAGGCCGCCCACGCCCACGACCATTAGACAAGACACCCAAAACTTTGGCTTCATGAAAATCCCCGCTTGCAAATGGCGGGGATTTCGATTATCTTACTCGCCGAAAAACAACATGACACGGTGAGAATTATGAGAACGCCCCTGAATAAAATACGGAATATCGGCATCATGGCGCACATAGATGCCGGAAAGACTACGACGACAGAGCGCATCCTCTTCTATTCCAAGAAGATACACCGCATGGGCGAGGTCGATGACGGCTCGGCCACGATGGACTGGATGGAGCAGGAGCGCGAGCGCGGAATCACCATCACCGACGCGGCTACTACTTGCTTTTGGCGAGAGCACCAAATTAACGTCATAGATACTCCGGGGCATGTGGATTTCACTATCGAGGTAGAGCGCGCGCTCCGCGTTCTCGATGGCGCGGTGGCGGTGTTTTGCGCAGTGGGCGGCGTCGAACCCCAGAGCGAGACGGTTTGGCGGCAGGCCGAGAAATATAAAGTCCCGCGAATTGCGTTTGTAAACAAAATGGACAGAACCGGCGCAGATTTCGAGGGCGCAGTAGAATCCATGGTCGAGAGGCTCGGCGCGAGACCGCTGTGCGTGAATTTCCCCGCTGGCGAGGCCGATGAGTTCGAGGGAATTATCGATGTTGTCCGCGGAATTTTCGTAAAATTCGATCCCGAGTCGTTCGGCGAAGCTTTTGTCGAGGGCGATATTCCCGAGAAATTCGCCGAGGAGTTCGCAAAGCGCCGTCAGGAGCTTGTCGATGTGCTCAGCGAGTTCGACGAGGCCGTGCTCGAAGGATTTTTCGATGACGGCGAAATCACGGCGGAGATATTTAAATCGGCGATTCGGCGCGGAGTAATCGAGCGGCGCATCCTTCCCGTTCTTGCAGGAAGCTCGCTCCATTTCACCGGTGTCCAGCTTCTTATGGACGCGATTGTGGACTATCTTCCCGCGCCCACAGATGTCCCCCCCGTTGAAGGCATCGCTCCGGGAACGGAGAAGCCCGTATCGCGCGAGCTTTCCCCCGATGCCCCCACTAGCGCACTGGCTTTTAAAATAGCGACGGACAAGTTCGTCAACAAGTTGGTTTTCCTTCGTGTTTATAGCGGGCGAATCGATAAGAAGCTCGGGCTTTTGAACCCTCGCACGGGCAAACGAGAACGAATAAGCAAAATTTTCCAAATGCATTCCGACCGCAGGGAGCCTTTGGAGGAGGCATTTGCGGGGGATGTTGTCGCCGTGGCGGGGCTTCGAGATGTTAAGACGGGCGATACGCTCTGCGACCCTAAACACCCTATTGCATTCGAGGCAATGATTTTCCCCGAGCCGGTGATTTTTGTGGCAATCGAGCCGAAATCCACGGCGGACTCGAAAAAGCTGAACGAATCGCTTCTTCGCCTCGAAGAAGAAGACCCTACGTTCAAAGTCCGAGAAGACAAGGAGACCGGCCAGACGATTATTTCCGGAATGGGCGAGCTTCACCTCGAAATTTTAGTCGATAGGCTGATTCGTGAGTTCGATGTGACTGCGAATGTTGGCACTCCGCAGGTGGCATATCGCGAAACGATTATCGAGAGTGCATCGCATGAATATACCGTCGATAGGAGTCTCGGCGAGTCGGTGCAGTTTGCCTCCGTGAAAATAGAGTGTTTCCCGCGCGAGAGGGGCGAGGGCTTCAAATATATCGACGCCTTCGACGACGCGGACTTCCCGATGGAGTTCCGCAGGGCTATCGAGGCGGGAATTCGAGACACGCTCGAGTCCGGGCCTATCGCCGGATATCCGCTCCTCGATGTCGGTGCGAGGCTCAAGTCTGCGCGATGGAGCGAGGACAGCTCCACTGCGATGGCGTTTCGCGTGGCCGGCGCGACGGCTTTCGGCAAAGCTCTCAACGAAGCCTGCCCGATTATTCTCGAGCCGGTGATGGCCGTGGAGGTTGTCGTGCCGGAGGCCAACGTCGGCGAGATTCTCAACGACCTCGCGATTCGTAGCGCGCATATCGAGAATGTCGGCGACCGCAAAGGCGATAAGATTGTCGATGCGACAATTCCGCTGGCGGAGATGTTCGGGTATTCGACATCGCTACGCAATTTGAGCAAAGGCCGTGCGACATACACAATGCAATTCTCGACATACCGAAGACTCCCCGGCCACCGCGAGAAAGCGCTTTTAGAGAAGATTCGCGGGTATTAGGGCGGGCCTGCAGGCGTCCTACGGGTGCCAGCGGCGGAGGGTGGTCTGGCGCATATAAATCGATTTTCACATTAGCGCGCTCCGGGGGCGTCGGCGGCCGTAAACGGCCAGCGAAGTAGTCGGGCGAGATTGTTCCACGAGCCTAAATCTTTAGCCGACTACTTCGCTCCCACCTGTGATTTATCAAATCACAGGTGGGGCCGACGCCCCCGTCGCGCGCTTAAAGAAAAAGCGCTTGCATTTCAACGCATTTCCGCTAAATTATGCCTATCGACAGAAAACAACCAAAGATTGGAGTTTGAATGGCATACAAACCCTCCGATTTCAGGAAAGGCCTGAAAGTCATGTATCGAAACGATCCGTTCGAGATTGTCGAGGTGCAGATGTCCCTGCGCGGTCGCGGAAGGAGCAAATACAAAACGAAGCTCAAGAACCTCCGCACAGGCGCGGTGCTGGAAAATGTCTTCACCGAGCAGGACTCGCTCGACGAGGGTGAATTCGCCTCGCGCAACATGCAATATCTATACGAAGATGGCGAGGGCTTCCACTTTATGGACACCGACACATACGAGCAAATCGCTTTCAGCCGCACTGCGATAGGCGATACCCGATATTTTCTCAAAGAGAGCGAAGTCTATACGATTCTTCTTCTCGGCAGAGAGCCTTTGAATGTGGATTTGCCGGCGGGCGTAGTCCTCGAAATCACCGAGACCGAGCCGGCCGTCCGCGGCGACACAGTCTCCAATGTGACGAAAAACGCCACGACAGAAAATGGCCTCGTCATCAAAGTGCCGCTGTTCATAGACATCGGCGACAAAGTCAAAGTCGATACGCGCTCGATGGAGTATCTCGGCAGGGCATAGCATGGACGAGCAGGTCAAATCCAAACTTCTCGAAGCGGCCGCTCAAGCCCTCGAAAACGCCTATTCGCCATACTCCGGCATCTCCGTTGCCGCCGCTGTGATGGACGATCGCGGGCGAATCTTCTCCGGCGTGAATGTCGAGAATGCGAGCTTGGGGCTTACAATTTGCGCCGAACGAAACGCAATCGCCCGCGCCGTCGCCGATGGCGCAAAATCTATCGAGGCGGTTCTAATAATTTCATCCATTGGCGCAATTCCGCCATGTGGCGCATGCAGGCAGGTAATCGCCGAGTTCGCAATGCCCGAAACGCCGATTTTGCTCGCCTTCGAGGGGAAAATTATCGAGGAGCGGACTCTCGGCGAACTTCTGCCGGATGCCTTCAAACTGAATCGCGACAAAGGTCGATCATGAGATTTGTTGTTTGTATTAAGGAAGTCCCCGACACCGCCGATGTCAAGATGGATCCCGAGCGCAACACGCTCATCCGCGCGGGCGTTCCATCGATAATCAACCCGTTCGACGCCTATGCTTTGGAACTTGCCCTCCAGAAGAAGGATGCCGAACCGAGTATCGAGATAATCACGCTCTCGATGGGGCCGCCGCAAGCCGAAAAAAGCCTCCGCGAGACCATCGCCATGGGTGCCGACAGCGCGATTCTCATCACAGACATGGCATTCGCCGGTAGCGACACATGGGCGACATCCACGGCATTGGCCGCCGCCGTCCGCAAAATAGGCGATGTCGATTTGGTATTCACCGGCCAGCAGGCCATCGATGGCGACACCGCGCAGGTCGGCCCGGGTGTCGCGGAATTCCTCGGATGGCCGCAGGCGATTTTCATTAGAAGCATAGAGCACAGGGGCGACGGCGAGTTCCACACCCAACGAATCACCGATACCGGATACGAGACTCTGTCAATAAAAGCGCCGGCGGTTCTCAGCGTAACTAAACTCCTAAAAGACCCCCGCCTGCCCTCCCTTCGCGGCATGATGAAGTCCAAGAAGGCAGAAATCGAGCAATGGAGCGCCGAAGACCTCGCCATCGATCCCGCGTTAGTTGGCCTCGATGGCTCCCCGACCCGCGTTATCAAAACATTCCCGCCGGAGAGGCGCGAGGGCGGAGTTATGCTCGAATGTGAACCCGAAGAGGCCGCGAAGAAGCTCGCCGAAGCCTTGAAAGAAATGCACTTAACTTAACATTCGCGCTTTCTAATCATAGCGCAAACTACAACAATCGCCAAGCCTGAAAAAAGCAGGATTGTCGATTCGCTGAAATGCGGGCGCACGACGCCATCCGTGCCCGACATCATCGCGAAGAAAGGAAGAGAAATCTTTTCGCCGATAGAATAAACAGCCCACGCCATCGCGATATAGCCGCCGTTCTCAAACTGCCTCATTCGTTTTCCCAGCGGCAGAGCTTCGCCAACCGACTTGAAAAGCCCGGACAGATAACGCGCGGAGATAACCGACAGAAAAATTGTCACGGCGACGAAGCACGAGACGATGATTCTGTCCTCGACGGACAGATCGCCCGAGTTGATGCTCAACCCTTGAACGCCGATGAACATCGCATCGGGAATCGCGAAAATAAGGACTATCATAACAATACCCAATATCCCAAACGCGTAAGTCAAAATCGCGAAAGCGGTCGAGAGGGCGGCGGCGATTTTAAATTTTTTCATTTCAATTTCCCCCATAAAGACATATATTGTTAGCACCTAACATATAAAGATAGGAGAAAACGAGTGAAATTCCAGTTAATTCTTATGCTACTGCTCGCGGTGGCGATTTTCTCCGCCGATTCGCTGAACGTCCGGCTCGATTTTCAAATTCCGACTGCGCCGCTGAGAGGGATTACAGCCGGCGGCGATATTATCATCGCCTTCGGAAAATCCCCGACGGCATACGCCGTTCAAGGTCTCTGCGGTGGGAGCGCGGTCATTCTCGATAGCATCTCGTGGTCAGGGTCAACTCTCCCTACGGGCACCGACCTCGCAGGCCGATGGATTTCCGCGCAGGATAACATCGCCTATCTTGCCGATTGGACACGCGGACTGAGAATCATCGACTTCTACGAGCCGTGGGCTTTGACCGACCTCGGCGGCATGACGCTCGGCGGGCAGTGCCGATCTGCACTCCCTCGCGGGGACAGGCTTTATGTCGGCGCAGGCTCCGGCGGTGTTCATGTAATCGATATCTCCACGCCATCGGCGGCGAGTTTGCTGGCGAATTACGAGATAGGCGGCACCGTGCTCGATGTCGTCGCACCCCACACCACAACACTGTTCGTCGCCGATCATCCGGTTGGCGTTTCGGTTTGGGATTTAGCATCGCCGACATCCCCGACGAATTTCATAAGTCTCACGGGAACAATCTCCGGTATCGAATCTACCGACATCGATTCAATTTTCATCGCGACAAATTTCGACGGGCAGGTGCATTTTCTCAGGTATTCATCCGAAGGTGCGCTTTCGATTCTCAATACATTAAATCTCGGTGCACTCACATTCAAAACGGCATATCAAGGCGGCATGATAGCGATTGCCGCCGGAAGAGCTGGCCTTTATGTGTATCGACTCGCCCCAGACGGCTATTCCGTGGTTGATTCGGGCTATTACGCCCCCGATGTGTGCACCTTCGTCGATGTCTGTATCTCCGGCGAGAAAGCCGTTGTAGCCGATGCCAACGGCGCGATTTGGTTCTTCGATCTCTCGTTTTTCTACGGGAACATCGCGGAAAGCACGCCGCTCCCCGATAGAATATCGATTTCGGCATACCCAAATCCCTTTAACTCCGCCGTGCGAATTACTATCGATGGCGTAAGGGCGGGTCTTGCGCCCCCCCGAGTGGAAATCTTCGACATATCAGGCCGTCGCATGGCCTCGCTCCAATCGTTCGGTGGTGACGGCGGGTCGTTGGACATAGGCGAGACGACCGGATTGCACCAATTCATCTGGACGCCCTCCGAAGAAGTCAGCTCCGGCATTTTTTTCGCGCGCGTCGCGGAGCAAGATGCGATTAGTAAAAAAATTATTTACATGAAATAAAGAAAGGTAGAGATGGAAAGAGAAAATATGCCGAGGCAACTGCAAATCGAGCTTCCGCCCGATGTCGCCGAGGGGATTTACGCAAATTTTGCCGTCATCACGCACTCGCCCAGCGAGTTCGTCATCGACTTTGCGCGAATGGTGCCGGGTGCGCCCAAAGCCAAGGTGCAAGGGCGAATAATTATGACCCCGATGAACGCGAAGATGCTCCTCAAGGCACTCGAGGACAACATCGGCAAGTTCGAGGCGAATTTCGGCGAAATCAAAACGCCCGACAAACATCCGAATGCAAAGGGGCAGATAGGTTTCAGCAACGAGCCGTCGAGCTAATCGCGCTTATCGAGCAACTCGTCCATCGCCTCGAAAGCGCGCCGGAGGTGCGGAATCACGATGCTTCCGCCGACGATGAGGGCGATGTTAAGCGTCTCGACTATCTCGGCGCGAGTCGCGCCCTCTGAGATGGCGCGATCGAGATGGTCGCGGATGCAATCGTCGCATCTCATTGCGGTGCTGATGGATAAGCCCATTAGCTCTTTGGTTTTGGAACCGAGTGCACCGGCCTCGTATGCCGATGTATCGAGTTTGAAAAAGCGGTTGATTGGCGTAAAATTCTCCGCAAAAATGCGCTCGTTCATCTTCGTGCGATTTTCGCGGAATTTGGCCATGTCGGATGACATTATGAAACCTCCAAGTTTAAGGAATACAATATGTTAGTCGAATCGGATATGCCCGTCGAGATCCTCCTCGACATCTTTCCAAAATCGCATAAATGGCTTCTCGAACGGGGAATTCACTGCACACAGTGCGGCGAGCCGGTATGGGGGACTATCGCCGAACTCATTGAGTCCAAAGGCTTGCCCGTCGATGAATTATTGGCCGAACTGAACGAATTTCTCAAGGAGAAATCGGCGGATTAGAGCGAATCTGCGAAAAAGCGATAGACCGCGCCCTCGCCCTCGACAGTGCAATACAACGGAATGTGCGGCGGCTCCTTGCGAACATAGAGATTGATATCCGGCGCGAATAGCCCGATAAGCCCTCTGCCGTCGATGTGCAGTTTATAGCATTCCATCAGCTCGCCATCTCGAGCGGAGGAGACAGTGCCCTCGCCCTCGAAAACGCCGCGGTAAGCATAGACATCGAGGTCGGGAGTAATCATGTCGAAATCTACCGCCCAGCCGGTTTCCGTCCACGGCATCCCGAAGAAGGCCGCCCACACGAACCACGCGTGAATCGAGAAACTATCGACATTCTTGTCGATGTTTCGGGAGCCGCCTTCGGAGTCCCAATTTGTGCCACTGACGCGGCTTCCGCCCCAAGAGATGTCGGCAGTTCTTACGGGAGATTCGAGTGTGAAGCTCATCGCTTGCCACGGGGTCCGCGAAAACACCACTTCAAGCTCCCAATCGAACGACACGCCCGACTCGCGATAAACGACCAGACTGCCTCCTGATGAGGCAATGCTGTCTTCGATTGTCACTTGAAGCAGGTGGCCGTCCGGGTCGATTGCGATGTAGCTGGCGAGGTGAAGATCGCCGGGGCAATTGGTGGGATCAACTAAATCGTGTTTCGAGCAGGAGAGGGCGAGTAAGATGGCTACTGCGAAGCTAATCGCCGCGATGTTCTTCATCCTGAATCCTAACTAATTTGCCAAATTGAAGTCCTATCGAGACTGTCGGCCCGCCGATTTCTATCGGGGAGAGCCTCGATTGTCTCGTGGGATTATCAGCGTCGCCGGTTTCCCATTCTGCAACGGCGTCCTTGCCGAAGAACCATAGATATGTCAACTCGAGCGAAATCGCCCCGATTTCGCCCATTGGGAACTCAAAGCCGAATCTCGGCGAGAGGGTGAACATTGGCGTCGTCTCGGAAACTTCGCCTGCATCGCCAAGCTCGCTTGCCGAAATCCTCGTCATTCCGCCGCCAATGCCTATTCCGCCGGTGAGGTTCATCGCGCCGGTAGTGCGCACGAGATCGGCGGCCATGACGCCCCAAAACGCGTCCGTGCGAAGAAATTTGTCGCCATCGCCCGCGCCGGAGAATGTGTATCCGCCTAAAAGGCCGAGCCGGTATTTGCCTCCGGGATAAAGATAAAAACCGCCGCCGCCGCGAAAAGCGAACGACGGAAGCTCATCGATTCCCA
>DSAF01000018.1 GCA_011388305.1 Candidatus Zixiibacteriota bacterium
GAGGCACTGCGCGAGAAAATTTACGCGGAAAATCCGCCCTCGATTATCATCTTGACATCCTCGTTGCGGTCGATGAGGTCGATGATGCGCTTATCGATGTTAACCGATTGCGGGACGGCGGCTTGCCCGCACGCAAGCTCGTATTCCGCCACAACGCTTTCTTGCTCTGGGAATTCCACCCAAAGCCTCGCCCTGCGATTCTCGTCGGCGATGAGCGATTTGTCGCGGATGACTTTCGACGGATCTATGCGGTATCGCGGGGAGGCGCAATCGAGGCGGTTCGCAATTCGGATGCGCCCATCCAGTGAGGCTTCGCGGGAGAGAATGGCATCGCGGACGGCCTCCGCCCTGCGAATCTCAAGCTCGGATGCGGTGGTGCATTCCACACCGTCCGATGTGTCGAAAAACCCCTCTATTGCGAGGTGAGCGTCCGGGTTCTTGGCGAGGCGGAGGGCATATTCGCCGAGCAAGGCTCGGCTTTCGGCGTCGAGGTCGCTACTTCCGGGCGCGAAGAAAATCACCGGCACGAGAGGCCTCTCCTCAACGACGTATTCGAGGCGCGTCACCGTCGCATTCCGCTTCTCGATTTCGAACTTGAAACTGCCCGCAGGCGCAACATTGACAAGCTTTTGCACGGTATTGTTATCTTTGCGCTTCTCCTCGATTTTTCCGCTCAACTCCGGGAGATTTCTGCCATCGTCATCGACGGACATGCGCAAAGTCCATTCTCCCGCCTCGGATGGCTTCCAATTCCAGTCGAGCGAAATGAGACTGTCCGGCGGCGCGCCGTCAAGATATTTTACAGGGTAAATTATTCGCCATTGGCCGTCAGAATCGATTGAGGCAAGCGTCACGGAGAAGCCTCCGCAGGCCTCTCTGCCGGTGTTCTGGAGCGTGCCGACAATCGTATTGTCAACACCGGCTTGAACCTTCTGGGCGGGCGTGAGGCTCTCGGCCACAAGATCGACACGAATGGGCCTTCTCTCTATCCCCCATATGCTTACGCCGAAGTGATGGCTCACAGCGCCGACTTCCGCGAGGTCCTTTTCGAGCGGATAGACGAAGGCGTAGTCCATGTCGAGTCCGCCAAAGAGCGAGCCTGCGTATATAGTCAGGCCGGCGTCGATTGAGGTGCCGTCGAATCCCGTGCGAACATAGAAGCCTCGAGGGAGACGCGCATCTGCGCCTAATCGCCATCTCAATACTTGCTCTTCGTTAATAGTTTCATTGCGCCACATGAGATCGAGACTCGGGCGAAAATACCTGTGAATCGGATAGTAAAGGCCGCCCTGAAGCTCCATCGGGCGCTTACCCCAGCCGACGGTGTCTTGAAATGCGAGGTTAGGCTCATTGATGTCGCGGGCGGCGAGGCCGAGCCAGAGATCGCGATAGAGATTAGCGGCAAGCCCTGCGGATATCCCGAGGGCGTTCGATTGCGTGCCGTCACGGAAAAGGGGGTCGGTGCCGTCGTCATGCCCAACGAATTGCGACGGCCGATAGCCTGTTTGATACCAATTGCCCGTGACGCCGAGTGCGAGCCTTCTTTTTAACACAATAAATTCGCCTGATGCGGTCAAGCCTAATTTAGCATAATAGCTGACGTCCTGATTGAGAATCGAGAAAGACAGCGCCGCGCCGCCGATGTCCGGGCGACGGAAAACATAGCTCCCATGCGCTCTTTCGATAGATGCGCCGCCTATTCCCCACGCGAGGCGGCTGTATCCGGCGGAGAGGCAATTGGCGCGAATGAGGCCTGCGGACGCGGGATTGAGATAGATCGATGAGGCGTCGCGGGGGCGAGCGGTGCCGGAGAGGCCGGCGCCGGTCTCCTTGACGCCGAAGCCATCGTGGGCATAGATTGAACCTATTAATACAAGTCCGGAAACTATGGCGCAATAATATTTCATCATAACTTCCCTATCTGGCAAGTGTGACGCTTCCGTGGCGGTAAACATTTCCGTCCACGCGAATAACATAAAGGTAGATGCCCGGAGGCTGGGGACGGCCTCGGTCGTCGGTGCCGTTCCATGCGTATTTTCTGCCATCTCCGCGGAGTGTGGCCACGCGAGTGCCTTCGAGGCGATAGAAACTAATCTCGACATCGCCGCCGCGCGGAAGTTCTATTTTAAATTCATCATAAAATCCGTCATCATTGGGCGAAAATGGATTAGGAAAAGCTCGGAATTCGCAAATTACGAGGTTAGCCCAAACTGTATCGAACGCGACAGGGTAGCCGAGCCTGCTATCGTAAATAATTATGGTGTCGGAATATATGCCATGATTCTCGGCGAATAGTTGAATAGGCAAAAATAGTGTTTCCGCTGGTGATATGAGTGAATCTGCCCAAGGCAATATATTGACAACTGAGTCGCCGTAGATTTGAACAATATCGACAAAGACATCCAGAGTCTCGCGATTTTCGAATATAATGCTTGCTATATAGCGTTCTCCGGCACATAGCGGGTCGGCGAACATGTCTTGAGGATCCCAAGGCGAATTATGAGTATAAATAGGGTCTAACTGTATTGGCAATAATGGGATATAGAAGTCGTTGCAGGCCGTTGAACGGTCGAGAGGATTTCCGCAGTCGAAATCGTTATCCGTAGCGCAAATGCGCACGGTTATGCGCTCTGCATCGGACACATCGATTACTTCGCTGGCCGACCAAACCCCGGGCTCGATTTCGAACATGTCAAGTGTTTCCGGATCGGCAAACGAATCTCTCGACCACAAAAGCCACGCCTCAAAAATGCCGCTCTCATCCTCAAGAAACGCTGTTATGGTGAACGGAACGCCAAGCCGCGCATATTGCGGCGAATATGAGACAAGAATCGGCGGCAATGTGTCATCGTCAAGAATTATAAAGCTCCAAACAGTGTCGGGGAGGACATTTGCGCCGCATCCGGCCGCAAGGTCAGAAAGATTGACAATCTCGACGCGGACAGTGTCAAACTCGCAAAATCCGAAAGGCGTTCGGTCAATTGCAATAGTGTCGCCTCGCCAAGTGTAAGTCGCTGTATCGGAGTTAATTAGGACGATTGGCGAGGCATAGCTGATTCCTGCCGGGGCATCTTCTATGACAATAATAATATCAGTAAAAGTATCGAGAACTTCTATTGTCGGGTGAGCGAAAATGATGATTGGCGGCTCAATATCTATTGTGAAACTAAAGTCGTAAGGCAAAGATGTGCTTCCGAGTGGATCAGCGACTGTTAAACTACCGTAAATTATTGAATTATGGCGCCATGCGGTATCGGGCGAAAATGTAATTGTGTCTCTGCTGAACGAAAAGCGCGAGTCCGGTGCGTCAATCGTATTATCGTTGATAATCAGGACAATTGAATTCGTGTCGATGCCGTCGGGATCTGTCGCCGTGAAAAGGAGCGGGCCGTCGGCACAGCTCGTCACAGAGGCGTTTTCGGGAAAAATCATCTCGATAACAGGCGCGGTGATATTGAGACCGTAGCTCGAGCAAATCGTAGTGTCATTCGGCCCGCAGAACTCGACTAAATCGGACGCAGAAGCGCAGACAGTGAGGCTCTCCGGAGGATCATCGGCAATAATGGGCCAAAGATTGAAGAGGCCAATCGAGTCCGAATATTCGAGTTCATCATCATCGATGCTGACCCAAACGCTGTTTACCGAGACGCTGTCAAGAGTTCCGCCTGCTCCAAAATCTCTAACCGTGAAGACGAATGTGTCAACAGGAATAGGCAGATAACTTCCTCCCGGCGGCGTGACGGAAATATCCGGCGGCAAGAAATCCATGTATATCGTGCAACAGAGGGGTAAGTCATCAGCTTCCGCTCCGAGAGCATCCGAAACTCGATGTAGGCAAAACACTAAAGAATCCTCGCCCCATTCGGAAAATGGGACGAACGACAGAACGCCTGAAGCGGCATCGAAGCTCAATTCACTGTCTGCAATACTGTAATGTTCACCGTTAACAGAAACATCAATAGAAAACTCGTCAACGCCTTCTTCGTCGATTATCGAAAAGTCAATGCCTTGATACGGGCATGCCGAAAAGCGCCCGCATTCTGTCGATAAGATGTCGCAAACCGGCGGCGAGTAGAGAATATAGAAGTTCCAGCAAGTCTCTGCGACGGCCGGGCCGCATAGCTCGGCTAAATTGCCAGAATAGGCGCAAACTTCTACCGTGTCGCCTGCAGACCAAGAAAGACCGGCAGTTTCTGTTGACAGGGCAATGTCTGTCCCATCAAAAGTGAACCCTGCCGTGCCAAACGAGAAGGCCGTGCCATCTATCTCGAACCAAGCCGTGTCGGCGGAGTCGAGAGTCGCTGAAATCGGAGGCCCGATGGTCGAACAGCTGGTAGCTGGCGCTGGCGATACGGATAAAAACACCGGTGCGCCCACCGAGTAAAACATCGCCGAAAAATCGCGTAAAACATTGCCCCATCGGTCTTCGAGAAGGATGATCCCAACATGGACTTCTCCAGCAGGAAACGCCTCGGTCGGCTCGAAAATCAACGAATCTTCTACGAGCCGTAGCCGCGAATCCGAAAGCCCGACGGTGTCCGTGCCAAAAAACGCTACAAGCCCCGTCGCCGAAATGCCCGATGGATCGAAAACGCGGATTACCACACGCTGGGGATCGCAGGCAGTTCGTGCGCCTTCCGGTGGCACGACAAGCTCTGCAGTCGGCGGCGCGGTGTCGATGAAAATGCTGACGCAGGCAGTGTCGCAGTTGGGGCAAATCGCCGAATCGCAAGCCGAGACGCAATATAGTAATGTATCATAATCCCGCGTGGCGGCTGGACTAATGAAAACCGTATCGCCGCGTTCATCGATTAGTGCGGGTGGATAAACATCGTAATGCCATGCACTTACAGCATCGCGGACGAGAAATGCGAGCTCCGGCGTCGATGTTGTCAAAGTCGTGTCCGGCGAGGGGTAGAGCAGGCGAATCTCCGGCGGATCGAAATCGAAAACCACGCGCCAGATATGGCGCTCTGCGGGGTTTGCAAGCGAATCTTCGACATGAATAAGCTCGACTGTCACGGTCTCGCCGCTGGCCGGATTTGCCCAAATTGTCACGGAATCGCCGCTAATATCGAGGCGCGAATCGTCGAACTCCAAGACTTCCCCGCGGACGGAGAGGCGCAGAGTTGTCCAGTCAACGCCGTTG
This sequence comes from Candidatus Zixiibacteriota bacterium, assembly GCA_011388305.1. Taxonomy (GTDB): domain Bacteria; phylum UBP14; class UBA6098; order UBA6098; family UBA6098; genus UBA6098. Next base: position 5,150 of record DSAF01000018.1, read on the forward strand.
GGGTCGGAAATCGACAGAATGATAACCGAATCGCAGGCATAGGGCGTCATCTCCGGCGGGGAAATCAGGTCGGCAACCGGCCCGCCCGCCTCGATTGAAAAGCTCCAGCAAGTGTCGAGCGAGTTCGGCCCGCAGTAATCGGGGTCCGCCCAGTCCTCCGCGTGAATACAGACGACGACGGTGTCTCCGCCGGCGATGTGCATTCCACCAAGATTTGGTGCGAAGGAGAATTCGTCGCCTGCCCTCGAAATCGCCGGATGTTCGATTCCAAAGGCGTTGCCATCGACTGTAAGGCGGAATGCGCCTTCGAGAAGCCCGCTTATCGAATCGACGAGCGTGAACTCGATTGGAGGATTTAACCGAGCGACAACATCGCCCGGGGAGGGACTGATGTTCGACAGGACTGGCGGCGAGTAGTCCATTAAAAAACCCCAGCGAACCTCCGGAATTCCCCCGAAATGCCCCTCCGCGCGGAGCAGATGGCAGAGGACGCTGTCGCCGTCTGCCCAAGGCTCGGACGGGACATAGAGCAAAGTTTCGCCATCCCAGAAAACGCTGGCGCTATCGACTGTCAGAAAAAGCCCGTTAATCTCGAACTCGATCGTCTCCGGCAAAACGCCTCCCCCAGGCGCCCAGAGGTAGATGCGCACCTCCTGCTCCGGGCAGGCGACTATCGCGCCATCCGGCGGGTCGGCGAAAGGGTCTCTGCCATCGACGAAAAACGTGAAGCAGAACGGCTCGGCCTCATTGGGGGGGCAGGTGTCCGGCAAGTCGGCGATGCTGACAAGGCAGAATTCCACAGTATCGACAATATCCCATGAGCACGTCGAGTCAGGCGAAAATGTCAAGTATGGCGGCGACCACTGCAGGATGTCGTCATCTACGGTGAACGGCGCGCCTTTCACTGTCACCTCGATGCTCGCCGGATCGACGCCTGCGGGAGAATCTTCTATGCGCAGGCGGACATCCCGGAGTGTGTCATTGACAAGAGCGAAATTTGACGGCGAGGTCGAAAGAACGCGCGGAGGTTCGAGGTCGATGAAGAAATCGAACGGCACCGGCGCAGAAAGCGTGTTCAGAAGGCTATCTAAGACGGCGGTGATCGCACCGGTGATATGCGCGCCGTGGTGCCAGTCGGCAGACGGCTCGAAACGAAGCATAGCGCCGTCCAATGAGAGTTGCGGAGAATCTACGCCGATAGTCGTTCCGCCGACGTTTAGGCGGATGGACGACGGGATAATGCCGTCCTCGTCCTCGATTGAGAACCACACGCCCTGCCTCGCGCAGGAGCTTACCGTGCCGCGCTCTGGAAGAATAAGCTCCGCTGTTGGCGGCGTCGCGGGAATGTAAAAAAACCAGTTCGCATTGAGTTGATTCACAGGGCAAACTTCGATTGAGTCATACGCCATGATATGAATCGTCACGGTGTCGCCGCCTCGAAGCGGGGGAATTGCCAGCGAGTCGAGCGTATAGACCGAGCCGTCGAACGAGAAGCGCTCATCGGACAGGGAGAACCACACTATTGGCGAGCCTTCCACCGAGACGCCCGCCATCGTCGCGCTGTGCATCATGCCCGCGCTTTCGTCTGCAAGCTCGAAGCTCACAATCGGGTTGAGATCGTTCGTCGCGCCCATGGGGAATTCGTTGAACACATAAGGCGGCTCGGTGTCTATCCCGAACTCAAACGCCAGCGGCGGGTCGATTGGATTGCCGAGAACGTCGCAGGCGTGAAGTTCGCCATCGAACCAGCTGTTTCTGAAAGATGTAATCTCCATGCGGAGAATCGGCGGCGACCACGACAGGCGAACATCGCCGTATCTCATTGTGTCTCCGGCGAATACCACCCAAATCGACTCCGGCTCGACTCCGTCATCGTCCTCGATGCGGAAGAACGCGCCGCTATCCGGGCAGGACATCCACTTGCTCACTGGCGGGAAAATCACGTCGGCGACCGGCCCGCCGGAAGGTATCCAAAAGCGCCAACAGGTGTCCGATTCGTTGAATCCGCAACCCTCGGCCAAATCCTCGGCGTGAACGCAGACATCGACTGTATCGCCGCCGCGGAAGAAGAGACCCGCGAGATCGGTGCGGAATGTGAATCTGTCGCCCGACCATGTGGCATATGGCCCCGTGAGGGGATACTCCGCCCCGTCGATAGTGATTCTGCAACTGTCCCGTGCGACTCCGGCCACATCGGTGATTGTCGCGGAAATAGGCGGGCGCGGATTGGCAACCTCGCTTTCCGGCGCGGGGAAAAGAGCGGTAATATCCGGGCCTTTTCTGTCAACGAAGAAATGGAACCAGAAGCTCGGCGACTCGTTGCCCATGTAGTCCGAAACGGGGTGCATAAGAAGCGAGACCGAGTCTCCGTTGAACATGGGAATGCGAATGGGAAAATAGTAAAAGCTGTCGATGACGCTGGCCATCGATTCGGGCACGGCGTGGACATCGGGAGGCCTGAAGAGCGTCAGCAAAATCGACGAGCGGTCGATGAAGAAGTCATCGGTAATCGTCATCTCGATAACCGGAAACTCGCACGAGACATAGGCGGCCGTGTCCGGCCATACGAGCCGGACGACCGGCGGGATTGTATCGGCGGAAAACAATGCGCTCGCCGAAGCAAATATAAGAAAATAAATAAGGAACTTTGTCACTCTCATTTTGCCGCCATAAAAAGGTCTAATTCCTTATGAAAAAAACAGTTATTGCTTTAATATAAAGTAAAAAATTAAATATTCAAGCCATTTTTCTATGGACTTTGTTTTTACGAAACAAGAGGACTGTCCGCTCATCCCCAAATAAGTTCAGAAATCGGATTTTTATTGACAACAACGATGAAGTAGAAAACATACGTCAGGAGCAAGAGAATGCCCTCTCTCCTATCGATTTGCCCACCCGAGCGGAGAAGCGGGAGAAGCCCGATGGAAAGGCCTATCATAATCGGGAAGTGAAAAATTAGAACTTCGCGCTCAATTGGGAAATATCCCATAACCATCGTCGGAACCCCGGCGACAATGAGCGTGTTGAAGAGGTTCGAGCCGAGGACGTTGCCAACGGAGATGTCCGATTCGCCTTTGCGCGCGGCGACTAATGATGTAGCCATTTCTGGCAAACTCGTTCCGAACGCGACGATAGTCGAGCCGATGGCCGCTTCACTTGCTCCTATGAAAATCGCAATATCCACCGCCGAGGAGACTGTCCACTGTGCGCCGAGAACGAGGCTCGCAATTCCGAGTGCAATGAGAAGCGAGTCGGTGAGGAATGTTTGTCCGGCGCGGGCTTCGGCGATTTCGTCCTTGGATACGGCGTTGTTCATATCAATCGAAAGCTCCTCCGGAAGGACGCGCCAGGTCTTTGTGATTTCGGGAACAATCGCTATTATGAAGAATGAAACGAAGGCGAGGACGAGAATCACGCCCTGAAAGAGTGAGATGTTCAGGCTTCCGCAGAAGAAATAGAGCAGAATTCCGGAGAAAATAGTAACCGGCACCTCGATGCGAATAGTCCTGTCCTCCACTTTGAGGGGGGAGATAATCGCCGCGAGGCCGAGGATTATGCTCATATTCGCGATGTTCGAGCCGACGATGTTGCCGAGCGCTATCGAAGGCGAGCCTTGATAGGCGGCCGTGAGCGAGACAACAAGCTCGGGCATTGATGTGCCGAACGCGACGATAGTCAGGCCTATGACGAGCGGATGGATGCCAAGCGCAATAGCGAGCCGCTTCGAGCCTTGAACCATGCCCTCTGCACCGAAATACAGGATAATCAACCCGGCGATGAGTTTGAGGATCTCAATGAACATCGCCCCGCCAGTTCTTGTCGAGTTCCCAATTGGAGAGGTCGCCGAGGAATTTGTGCGCCGTGAGATTGTAATGAACCGGAGTCACCGAGATATATCCGTCGGCCAGCGCCCGGACATCGTGGTCGCGGCGTTCATCATCTGCAACCAATGTGCCGCACATCCAGTAATACCGTTGGCCGCGCGGATCCATGCGCTCTTCGAAGAAGTCGTTGAAGTTGGTCTTTCCTTGGCTGGTAATCATCACGCCTTTGACATCGGAGCGGGGGAGGTCGGGGACGTTCACGTTGAGGAGAATCCCCTCGGGGAGGCCTTTTGCGAGCACGTCACGGGCGATGATTTTGGCGAATTCGGCCGCGGTTTCCCAATGTCCATCGGTTCGAGAATCGAGCGAAATTGCAATCGACGGAACTCCAAGGAGGCAACCCTCGGTAGCGGCGGACACCGTGCCCGAGTATATGAGGCTCGCGCCGACATTCGCGCCGAGATTGATGCCGGATATCACGAGGTCGGGCAAATCCTGCATAAGCGATTTGATGCCGAGTTTGACGGCGTCGGCGGGCGTTCCGCTGGTGGCATAGCCAGTAAAGCCGCATTCTCTCTCGATGTGGGTGATGCGAAGCGGGCTGGAGAGCGTAATCGCGTGCCCCACGGCGGACTGCTCCCTATCCGGCGCGATAACGAAGACCTCGTCGATTTCGCTCATTGCGGCGGCAAGAGCTTCAAGCCCGGGGGCGTATATTCCATCGTCATTTGTGACTAAAATTGCCATATTTCAAAAAATAAACCTATCACAGTCTAATTTAAGCATGAATTTTAATAGAGCAAAGTATTTTTTGAATCTTACGATAAGAATACGGGAGGGATGAGGATGAGGCCGTGGCCGTGGCGCTGAAACTCGCTCCCTCCCGAATGTTAACGCTATATTGATTGCACGGCTCGTGCCATCGGGGTGCTTCGCACTACTTCGTTGATATTCAATAACATCGCGGGCCGAAGAGAATTTATGCGTGTCCCCTCGGCGAAAAGAGTGAACCTGTGGGGACAACAGGCTACCTCGCGTTCACCTCGATGCCAAGCGGGCAATGGTCGCTTCCGAGAACATCCTTGAGGATGAACGCGTCTTTTACTTTCGGGAAGAACTCGCGGTTCACCATGAAATAGTCGATGCGCCATCCGACGTCCCGCTCGCGGGCGCGGGTGCGGTAATCCCACCATGTATATGCCACGCGGTCGGGGAACATCTCGCGGAAAGTATCGACGAGGCCGGACTCGATGTATCGGTCTATCCACTCGCGCTCTATGTCCAGAAAGCCGGTGTGATTGCGGTTGGCCTCGGGGTTTGCGAGGTCGATTTCGTTGTGCGCGGTGTTGAAATCGCCTGTGATGACGACATTTCCGCCATCTGCGCGTATATTATTAACGAATTCGAGGAGGAATTTGTAGTAATCCAGCTTGTATTCTATGCGCTCTGGGCCTCTTCCGCCGTTTGGGAAATAGCCGTTTATCAGAGTGAAATCGCGGAATTTGGCAACGAGCGTTCTGCCCTCGGAGTCGAACTTCGGCTCGCCGAAGCCGTCGCGGACTTCATCGAAATCGCCTTTGATGAATGTCGCCACGCCGGAGTATCCTTTGCGCTCGGCGTGCGACCAGAATGTTTTGTATCCCAGCGGCTCGATAAGCTCGGGCGGTATTTGGTCGGCCTGAAGCTTTGTCTCCTGAAGGCATAGCACATCGGGGGATTCGGCCTCGATCCAGTCGATAAAGCCCTTCTTCAAAACGGCGCGGACGCCGTTGACATTCCATGAAATTATTCGCATTCGGTCTCCTTCGCGGTGGCGATTGGCGGGTCGAAAAGGTCGGTGAGGTATGGGACGAGGCGTTCGATGACGGTCTCGAAATCGCCGTTCTCCCAGATTTTGTTTAGGTCGAAGAACATCCAAAATATGTGGACTTTGCAGTTGGCTCGATTGTCTTTAGTGGCGGCGATTGTCGGGCGATATCCGCAAAGCTCCCAGTTTTGGAAGTGGCGGGTGAGCGCCTCGATTTCCATTTTCGCGTTCATGTCGCGCGAGTCGAAGAAGCTGATGTTCGCAAACAGTGATGGGGCAGGCATTCGAACGCCGGAGACGACGCGCCGGTGCGGCCATACCTCGAACATCATCCAGCGAAGAAGAGGCTGTTGCGTGCGAATTCTCTCCGGTGGTTCGAAAAAACACGACCTCATCGAACCTGTCGATGCAGTCCAACCTCTGTCGATTGCTGACTGCCCGGCGGTTCTGACCATCATGTTGAACCCGCGCCGCGCTTTGATTGCCTCGCGCGGCAAATCCGCAAGCGTTCGAGCTTCCTCGAGAAGCGGCTCGAGGTCCGCCGGAATCTCATAGGGCAGTAAGTTCAGCTCATCGAAGAGGTCGTAAAGCGGTTTTATCGCGGGTTGTTCTTCCACGCGGGTCTCAATTATTGCGCCGAGGTCGCTCCACTCGGGGTGTCTGCCGTCGATTGTGATGAAACGCTCGCAATTGTAATGGCTCGCCAGAAGGTTGCGTTGCGAAGGCGCGACGAACGCCAAGAAGTGCGGGATCTTCGTTTGCCGTTCCTCGGACTCGCAGAGGCGGATGTATCGTTCGAGCTGGTTTGCGCCCTCGGGCGCGCCGAGTTTGTGCTCGAAGACTAAGCGCGCGGTTTGCCCAACCGTTATCGCCATGTCGGGCTGGTCGTTGCCGGAGTAGGGCTGGACGCTCATTTTGATAGGCTCGTCGTCGAAGATATTCCCGCGCGATGAAACATTGGAGAGCAAAAATCCCGCCCACTCGCGCGCAATCGCGGGGTTCTGTGCAAGCTCGAGCGCGACTATATGCGTGAGAGCATCCTCCGGGCCGAGTTTGCCCATCGCCGCGCGGAATGCAGTCCAGTGGATTGTAGAGGGGGCGTTATGGGCGAACGTCGTTGCCATCGATAGAATATAAGCGAAGCGTAAGATATTGCAACATGCGAAATTTTCGCTTGCAGGCGCGGGGGGCGTCGGCGCGCGTAAACGCGCTACGAAGTAGTCGGGGCGCGATTGATGCTTTGTGCGAAAGTCTTGCCACCGACTACTTCGCACCTTCCTGCGATTTGATAAATCGCAGGAAGGGCCGACGCCCCCCGCGCGGGCTATCGCGAAAAATCGATGACTTCGGAGATGATGCTCTCGGCGCAGTCTGCGGGCGGGGTGTTGGTGATGTCGATCCGCTGGAAATTCCCGCGATTGGAGAACCAAGTAATCTGGCGCTTGGCGTAGTTGCGTGTTTTGCGGGCGATTTCCTCGGCAAGTTCTTCGCTGGTTATCTCGCCTCGAAGATAGCGCAAAATCTCGCGATAGCCGATAGCGTTCATTCCGGGGGAATCTTCGCTATTGCCGGACAGGACGAGCCTGCGGACTTCGTCAATCCATCCTGCGGAAAGTAGCGCTCTCGTGCGTTCTTCAATTCTTGCGTATAGTGCTTCTCTGTCCATGTCGAGGAAGAACTTGGCGAACTTCCAGCCCTCGGCGGGCACTGCCGTGGCCTCGAAATTTTCTGTGAGGCTTTTGCCCGAAGTGTAATAGACCTCGAGCGCGCGAATCACACGCACGAGATTGTTTGGGTGAATCCTGTCGGCAGATGTCGGATCGATTTCGGCGAGCTGGGCGTGGAGGTCCTCGGCGTTCTCGGCGCGCGCATAGAGGCTGTCCCGAATCGCCGCGTCCGATGCAGGCGCCTCGAATATGCCCTCGGTTAATGCGTCGATGTAAAGCCCTGTTCCACCGACGATTATCGCTGATTTTCCCCGACGATAAATATCGTCCAGATGTTCGGCGGCCAGCTTTGCCCAAGCGAACGCGGTGGTGCGCTCGGCTGGACTGAGATATCCCACAAGGTGATGGGGGATTGCTTCGTCAATCGGGGCGCAGGTGCCGATAGGCATGCCCGCATATACTTGCCTCGCGTCGGCGGAGATAATCTCGCCGCCAATGCGTCCGGCAATCTCGATGCCCACCGCCGTCGGGAAAACGGC
>DSAF01000042.1 GCA_011388305.1 Candidatus Zixiibacteriota bacterium
AGTATATATAGTAATGTAAGGAAACTCGACGGGCGAGTCGATAAGGCTCGTCCGTCATTCTAATTTGGCAAAGCGCACTACGAATTTTTTCTCCGATTCGAAAATCGCTTGACAATTCGTGGAATCGGGATTATTTAAGATTGCTTTGAGTATTGAATGCGTAATAGGCCTCGGCAACCCCGGAAAACGATATTCGGACACGCGCCACAATATCGGTTGGATGGTTTTGGACGAGGTGGCGAGGCGACAGGGGATGAGCTTTAAGCCCGGCAAAGGCGAGTTTTTCCTCTGCGAGGCGACCCGGCGGTTCCCGGCGGTTCTTCTTAAGCCCACTACTTATATGAATTTATCGGGCGTCGCCGTGCGGCAGATTTTATCGATGAAAGACCTCTCGCCGGATGAGATTTTGGTTGTTTATGACGATTTGGCACTGCCTTTTGGGCAGTTGAGATTGCGCAAGGCCGGTTCATCCGGCGGGCACAATGGAATTGCGGATATAATCGCACGCCTCGGAACGGATGAGATTCCCCGCATTCGCATGGGAATTGGCGAGAAGCCACCCGAGTGGGACGGCGCGGATTTTGTGCTCGCGAACTTCGACAAGCGCGAGCAAAAAGAATTGCCGTTTTTTGTAAATTGCGCCGCCTTTGCCGTGGAGACGGCTGTTCGAGAGGGATTCGAGGCGGCGATGAACGAGTTCAATGGAAGAGGCGAGCCGGAGCCTAAGGGCGGCTCGGGCGGCCTCGGAGGAGGATAATATGTTATTAGCGCCGATTTTGGGAATCGCGGGACTTATCGTCGCGGGGATTGTCTATCTCTACATCAAAAAGCGCCCAAATGGGACGAAGGAGATGTCCGAGATTGCCGACTCGATACATAACGGCTCGCTGGTCTTCCTCAAGCGCGAATATTCGACGCTTATTGTGTTTATCGTGGCGCTGTTTATCCTCTTGGCAGTCTTCCTCAAGAGCGAAGATGTCGTAAGACTGGGGCTTTACACGGCGATTGCTTTTCTCGGTGGCGCGGGATGCAGTATGCTCGCGGGCTTCTGGGGGATGTCTGCGGCCACGAGGGCGAATGTTCGCACGTCTTGGGCGGCGAAGATCGGCGGGCAGGGGCTGGCTCTGCGGACGGCGTTCTTCGGCGGAAGCGTGATGGGGCTTTCGGTGGCGTCGTTAGGGCTGTTAGGCGTTGGCATTCTGTTCTTCTTCTTCGGCAAAGACCCCGCAGGTTCGGCGATAATCAACGGCTTCGCGATGGGCGCGAGTTCTATCGCCCTCTTCGGCAGAGTAGGCGGAGGGATTTTCACTAAAACCGCCGATGTCGGCGCGGACCTCGTGGGAAAACTCGAGGAGAACATCCCCGAGGACGACCCGCGAAACCCCGCCACGATTGCAGATAATGTAGGCGACAATGTCGGCGATGTCGCGGGCATGGGCGCGGATATTTTCGAGAGCTATGTCGGCGCGATAATCGCCACCGTCTCGATAGCCGCTACAACGACTCTCGCAGGAGCGCTGGGCAATCCCGTCATCAAAGCAATCGTCGCAGACCGCTCGCTATATATGAGCTTCCCGCTGATGGTAGTTTCGATTGGGCTTGTGGCGAGCATAATCGGCATATTCAGCATGAGAGTCCTCGAGAGGATTTCTCCAGCGGCGGCTTTGAGATACACAACTTATATCGCCAATGTGCTTCTGTTCGGCGGGACGGCCATCGCCGTCCGAATGCTGGGGCTACATTTCAACGTTTTCTGGGCTATGGCCGTCGGAACGCTGGTGGGCGTGGCAATCGGCCTCATCGCCGAATATTATACGAGCCGGAAGCCCATCCGCAAAATCGCCGAAGCCAGCGAGACCGGGGCGGCAACGAACATCCTGTCCGGAATTGCTTACGGCATGGAATCTACCATGCTCCCCCTAATTGCAATCTGCATCGCAATTTTTGTCAGCTTCGAGCTTGCGGGACTATACGGCATCGGCATCGCGGCTGTGGGCATGCTCGCCACCGTAGGTATCACGATGAGCGTGGACGCATACGGCCCGATTGCAGACAATGCCGGTGGAATCACGGTGATGAGCGGCCTCGGCGACGATGTCCGCGCGATTACCGATAGCCTCGATGCCCTCGGCAACACCACCGCGGCAATCGGCAAGGGCTTCGCAATCGGAAGCGCGGCACTGACAGCGCTCGCGCTCTTCGCGGCATACACCCAATCTGCGGGTCTCACGGCAATCGATGTCAGCAAGCCTCTCGTAGTTATCGGCTTCCTACTTGGTGGAGGTATTCCGTATCTATTCGCCAGCTTCACACTCCGGAGCGTAGGCAGGGCGGCGTTCAAGATGGTCATCGAGGTTCGGAGGCAATTCAACGAAATTGTCGGGCTTCGCGAGGGCACGGCCAAGCCCGATGTGCGCCGTTGCATCGACATCTCCACGCGCGCCGCGCTCAAAGAGATGATCGTCCCCGGCCTCATGGCCGTTACTGCGCCAGTGCTGGCCGGTTTCCTCCTTGGTGCTGAGGCGCTGGGCGGAATGCTCGCCGGCGCGACGCTGTCCGGCGTCCTTCTGGCGCTCTATATGGCCAACGCCGGCGGCGCATGGGATAACGCCAAGAAGTTCATCGAAAGCGGCAACTTCGGCGGCAAAGGCTCCGAGGCGCACGCCGCGTCCGTCGTGGGCGACACCGTCGGCGATCCATTCAAGGATACCGCCGGGCCTTCCATGAATATCCTCATCAAGCTCATGAGCGTCGTCAGCCTCGTGCTGGCGCCGCTTCTCAATCGATAACGCACGGGGGCGTCGGCGGCCGTTCACGGCCAGCGAAGTAGTCGGAGCGAAATCGTAGCTATAGGCGGAAGACCTCCGCCCGACTACTTCGCTCCTCCCTGCGATTTGGAAAATCGCAGGGAGGGCCGACGCCCCCAGCGCAAACAGGGCTTCAGCCAAAGCGCGAACGGATTGTTTTATATAAGTGATACAGTAGCCCGAGGATGGCTATCAAAATGAGGACGGCGGAGCGCTCGACCCATTCGCGCGGCCAGTTGAAAGACACCGCGAGAATATTGAAGACTACCAGCCCAAGGAATATGAAAGTCCACAGAACCATTTTGTCCTTCCGCTTGCGCTTCCATATAATAATTTAAGCGAAGGCGTCGCAAAGTCAAGTTCTGAATATAATATTTTATGCGCTGGGATTGCGAGAATCCCATAGGAAAGGCCGTCGAGAGAATTACATGCTCGGGACGGCCTCGATTGTCACGGTAATCGTTTGCGGCGAGGCTAAGGTGTTCGTCGTTGGCGCTTGGAAGTATAGATAGAGATATTCGTCTCCGCCCACCGCAATGTTCACCCCGTCGGCGGTCGCCGAGCCGAACGCCCCCGACGGACCTTCACCTGCTGGTTTGATCGATGCGTTTAGGACATCCGTGGGCGATACGAAATCGCCGGTCGCCGGTGTCGTGCCGTCCGTGAAAAGCCCCATCAGCAGGGCAATATCGCTTCCGGCGGCATCAGCCAGAGTCCAGCCGCTGGTCTCAGCCTTCAGTCTGAGGTCGATTTCCGTGGTGCCGATGTTCTTGATATAAACCCTGTCCCCCGCCGACATGACAATCTCTTCGCCCTCCGAGAGCGAGCCGATAGTCCAGCTCTCCGTGTTGTAAAACGGCCCCGAAGCCCCGCCCTTCCGCACCTCGATCCCGATAGTCTCCTCGAAACGCCACGACACAGTCCAGTCCAATAGTTGTGGCGAGCCGCCGATGTTTGTCAGGAATGCGCCGATGAACAGCGCATTATATGTCGAAGTGCTGAGGCCGGATATGTCGATTGGGCTGGTGTCGAATCCCGTCGAGTTGCCAGGAAGCACGGCGTCCGGCACGAGAATGGGCGTGCCGCCGACATTGTAATAGACCCTGTATTTGATGTCCCCCGTAGTCTCGACATCGTTCCACTCGACCTTGTTCCAGCCGACTGCGCCCGAGACGGACGAATAGTCTATCCGCGTCGAGAGCATGTCGCCGGAAGTTATTTCATTATTGTAATAGACATCCACTGCAAGCCAATCTACCCAAATCACATAATTGTATGCGGGCGTTTGAACGCTTCCCCGTAAGATAAAATTAGAATTGTTCAATTCCGTGGCTGTCCAAGTTCGTCCCCACGTATCCGTCGAACCGCCAAAGCTCACTGCGCCGTTTGGATCAGCATCCGGTAAGATTTCGCTTTGTCTTATTGTAGTCCAATTTGAACCGCCGTTCCAACTAAGTTCAATGGAGATTCGTCTATCACTATTGTTGTTATATCTCCACGCGTCGGCTCGGACGGCTATTCCTGCTACTGATGAGCCTGATGGTATTGAGAGGCCATAATTAAAGTAGCGACAGCTATGACCGTTTCCCGGTCTCGATGCTAATGCGTCGTTTTCGTATGCATATGTGGGATTTGTCCAATTTGTCGATGCGTTGGAGTATGCAGTCGGTGAACGCCAGCCCGTATTGCCAGAACCGCCGCCAAGATGCACATAGTCTGCCACCGCAACCGTCGAGTTCAGCGTATTCGTCTCGAATTGTGCCATCGTTGTTTGGTGCCAGTCCGAGTGCTCCTGCGCGGTGTTCACTGTGAAACTCCGCGGAGTGCTCCACTCGCTGTAAAACTGCCCGTCGAACGAGGCTATTCGCCACCAGTATGTCTGCCCGTTCGTGAGGTCGGTCTGCAGTGTGTATGACTTCAGCGCGTAAGTCCCCTCCGGCACGGGGAACGGCCCGCCAGTGAACCCCACGCCGGACGCCTCCGTGAATGCCTCGCTGAGAAGCGGCGAGAAGTCCGGGTTGAGGCTCATCTGCAGTTTGAAGTGAAGCGGGTCGCCGTCGGGGTCGGAGGGCACCAGCCACTCGATTGTCGGGCGAAGTAGCGGCGTCCGTTCGTTGTCGAAAAGCTTGTTGGTGAGTATCGGCGTGTCCGGCGGGTCGTTAGGGTCGCCCTGATAGAAATCCCCCGCCGCAACGATGGCATAAGGTTGCGGAGATTGGTTAATATCTCCCGCCCGCACCTGAATCTCGACCTGCGTGTTCGGCACGGGGTTGAGCCAAACAACCTCGTCAACATTGATTTGGTCATAGCTTCCGCCCGTCACCGAGCGCGGCGCACTGGCCGAGAAGACATTGCCCTTGTAAGTATTTCCGCCGATGATAACCGTCAAGTCGAGGTTGTTCACGGTCGGGTTCGATGTGGGAACCCCGCCCGGATAGTCCGTAAATGAGAGCACAATCTTCAAAGGCTCCGTAGTGCTCGGGCCGGTGTTGAGGAAATAAGTATGCACCTGCCCCGTCGAGGTAAATCCCGAGGTGACATCCTCGACCCAAAGCTTGCGGTCGTCCTCGCCCCACTCGTCGTTAAAATACATACAGTCATTCAAAACCACGCGCCCCCAGCCCTGCCCGTTAGACGGCGCAGGCGAGCTTCCAGAGTTGTTGGTTGCATCAATAGTATATGTGCCGGTCATGTTGCGCGTGCCGAGGATGAGCATGGCCTTCATCAGCGCGCCGGAAGGCGTCATCGCGTCGGAGGGGTTGGCATTGCCGGTAGGGTAGTATCCCTCCATGAAATATTGCCGAACGAGCGCAGTCATGCCCGCGGCGGTGGGGCAGGCCATCGAGGTGCCGCCCATAGCGCGAATGCCCGGATGGCACATATCCCCATCAGTCTCGTTCATCGCCGACAGTATATTCCAACCGCCGGGGACGGAGACATTCGGCTTCATCATGCCCCAGTCCGTCGGACCGTGCGAGGAAAAGACTGCCATGTTTTCTGGGTTATTGTCAGAAGTAGCGCCGGGGTTTTGCCAAGTAGATCCGCTTCCGAAGCCCGTCTCCGTCGCGCCGACAGTGACGATATTCTTCGCCACAGCGCTTCTGGCTACTCGATAGACGCCACCGCCGGGCGTATTGTCGTTCCCCGCGGCGAAGAAGATGAGAAAATCCTTGTTATTCCACATGAATTGGTCGCACTGTTGCGCGCCTGTGTTGTATGAACTCGGCGAAGCGCCGCCCCAAGAATTAGAGTGAATATAAGCACCCAAGTTGCGCGTGTAATTGAACATGTTGTTCAAATCGCTTGGGGGATACAAGCCTGATGTCCCCCATGGGCCAATATCGTTAAAAACAAGCCTTGCTAGCGGAGCCATGCCGTCAGCGGCGTCAAATGTTCCGGATAGGGGTGAATTAGTTTGGTCTTCTCCGGCGATACTCCCACCAACATGTGTTCCGTGGCCACTGTAATAAATTTCATTGTCTTGAAGGTCTCCGTTAGAGCCATCGTGGTTGTATGAGCGAATTTTGCGGTGGCCGGTATCTGTGGGGTATGGAGCACCCCAGCCGGAGGTTTTCTTCGGCACTACCACGCCCGGGTCGCAGAAATAGACGGAAAGAGTATCGAGTCCGCTGTCGGCGTAACCCACGATTTGGCCTTGGCCATATATATTGCGCCGATAGACAGGCACATGCGTGGCATTGACGGACATCTGGGCATAGAGCCGCGAGCCGGACGTCATGCCCGTGAAATTGTATGACTGCGTTATCCATCGCGACCAGTCGTTGAGCGGGATCGCGGGGTATCTCCGCTCGACCCACTCGGTGCCCTCGAAATTGGCGATTGCGATTGCAAGCTCCGCGACCTCTTGCGGTCTGCATTTGAGGACGATGTGCTCGTGGTGAAATCCGCGGCTGACTTCGTTCACCTGCGCGCCCATCGCGCGGAGAATTTGCGCGAGCGCCTCGCTGTCGTCGTCTTGGAATACTTGGATAAAAAGCTCGATGAGGCCGTCGTCGTCGGGCTTATGCGATTCCGTTATAAGCTCCGGAAGCACGCGGAACGACGGCAGAAGCGGCTCGACTCTTTTGACGAAGTCCAGCGCGCGAATCTCGTCTAAAAATTCGTTCCCGAGGCGGAAAACCCACGCCTTTTTGGGCACATAATAGAAAGTTCGTGCACCAAGGGGCGTTTCCTTGGCGATGTTCGCAATTTGTTGTTTGCGCTCTTCGGTGGTCTCGCCGTCGAATTTCACGATATAGTAGCCAAAGTCCCGCTCGAAGCCCTCGAACTCAAGCTCCGGCACGATGGGCGGTGGAAGCGGCGCGTCATCGTCGAATCTCGCCCAGCGGAACCACATGTAATCGCCCTCAGGGAGCTGTCCGCCGATTTGCGATGTCCGCCTGCCTTGCGCCGAGGGCGCTTGCGGGGCGCGTGTCATGTTATCGGGGGAGACGAACGCCAGAATGTTAGTTGAAATGAAAATCGCGGCTATCGCACATGCGATGCCTATAGTCGATAAGATTTTCCTCATGTGAAGCTCTTGACTAAAAATTTGAGCACGACAAAGTGCCTCGACATATCATTCTAACCATATTATTCATATAGAGGCGGTTTTGCCACTTATTTTAACGCCGGCGGTCTCTTTTTCGAACAGCAAGCTCTCTTTTCTGGCTTGACATATTCCGATTACACTATATAATTGATACATTGACAGAGAAGAAAACTAAAAAGCCCAAGGAGGACTAATGAGGTGGTTTTTACCCACGCTTATGTTAGCATTTCTGGCCGGAGTGCTTTTCGGCCAAACGGACACTCTCCTTTATGAGAGTTTCGAGGACGGGATGACTTGGGAAGTCGGCGATTTATATTGGTATGGCGACACCGCCAAATACTGGCATAAGTCGGACTTTCTTTCCTACGACGGAATAAGCTATTGGTGCGGCACGCACGATGTCGGCGGCACCGGATACAGCGGATACAACGACGGATGGCTTCAGTATCTCGATATGCCGGAAGTCAGCATCCCTCTCACCGCATCGGAGGCTTCGCTTTCGTTCTTGCATCGCCTTAATACCGAGGAGCCGGGGCCGAGCGGATGGCCATACGGCTATGACGGCTGGGACGGCGCGGCAGTTTGGTATTCCCTCGATGGCGGAACTACATGGAGCACGCTCACGCCCGACGCGCCCTATGCTTATGATGTTTCGAGCCTCTGGGCGTTCGGGTTCTGCAACCTCGGCCCGGGGTATCCTGCATGGACGGGCATCCACGGCCCCACGGACTTCGTTCCCGTCGAGGCCGACCTCGCGGACTTCGCCGGACAGAACATCATCATACGCTTCGTGTTCTCCTCGGACATGATGTATTCCACCGGCCCGACAAACGGAGATGCGTTCGATTCCGACATGTTCGGATGGATTGTTGACGAAATTCGCATCGAGGCTGACGGCGTCGAACTGCTTTATGACACCGGCGACGGCCACCCTGTCGCTTCGCAGGGCCGCGAGCTTAGGACATGGACTATCGACGACACAGACGCCAACACCGGCACAAAATCCGCCGTGGCGTATAACTATTCGGAGACTTATAGCACAATTACTTCGCCGGTTATCTCCATTCCGGACACATTCAACGGAAGACTCAGCTTCTATGTTAAAACCAACTGCGTAGATTACGACCCCGACGGCGACGGAATGCTCGACGATTACATGGTGGTTTATGTTTATAACATTACCGACGACACATTGGTGCAGATGTCCCACAACTACTATCGCCCGGGATATATCGACGAGACATGGCGCCACTACAATGACGCTGTTCTCTATGACGTGTCATACGGCATGAGGAACTCGCTTCTCGAGTTCGCGGGCAAGGACATTCAGCTTATGATTATGGCTCGCGGCGACGGCCAGCCTAACCCCGACCAGTGGTTCAAAATCGACGATGTGGCGATTGTTGGGAACTATGCGCCGATGCACGACATCGCCCCGACGGACATCGTTAGCGGGCCGCTTAATGTTGGCGATTTAGGTCGCTTCACGGCGAAAATTTCCAACCTCGGCATGTCCGGCGAGAGCCTGATACAGGTTACCGGAAATATAACATATCCCGATGGAACGGACACGACGGTTGCATTCTTCCCGCGCCCGTCAATCGAGCCAGGCAACTGGGGCACGACGGTCACCCAGTTGAACCTCACCCAGCACGGAACTTATACCATAAGGGTTTGGACGAGCCTCGCCACCGATATGAATACTTCGAACGACACGCTCGAGATGGAGTTCTTCGTGTATCCGCCATCGACACGCGAGCTGGGCTGGGACGACGGCATGAACGATATCGCTTCCAACCCCGAGACAGGCGTTTCATATAACGGCTTCTTAGGTGCATCGATGACCGCGGGCGATGCGCTGGGCAACTTCTTCTACCAGACGGCGGGCCTTAGGGACATCGAGCTTACGCATGTGAAGTTCTTCACCCGTTTCAATGGTCCTGTGAGAATCACCGTTCTCGAGAACGGCTTCTTCGACATCCCCAACGGTGGCACGGAACTTTATCGCGAGAACCACGACGTCACATCGGAACCGGAAGTCGGTTCGTGGGTGACAATCGACCTCAGCGACGACCCCATCACGATTCCGGACACGACCTTCTTCGTGTTTGTAGGCGTCGCGGTGGATAGCCAGATGCCGGTTATCGGAATCGATAACACATCGCCGGTCCACCGCAAAGGGTTCGCAATTATCACCTACTTCGACGATTTCGGAATGCCGATTGTCACCGATACTTTCGATTTGGCGAGCGCATCGCCGCCTCTGAACAACATCGACCTGATGATTCGGGCTATCGTCACGGGCACCCATACGGGTATTGACGGAGATGGAACGGAGCTTCCGAAAGAGCTTGCCTTGAAGGGCAACTTCCCGAACCCGTTCAACCCTGCGACGGCCATCGAGTTCGACATCCCCGAGCATCAGAAAGCGACGCTTGAGATCTATAACGTTCTCGGCGAGCGCGTGACGACGCTGGTGGACGACGATCTTAAGCCCGGAACATACCGCGCCACATGGGAGGGACGCGACGATTTGGGCAGAGAGCTTCCTTCGGGAGTTTATCTCTATCGCCTTTCCGCCGGCGACAAGTCGATTTCGCGGCGCATGATACTCATCAAGTAGCCCGTCGGGCTATGTAACACCGAGGCCACGCCCAAAGCGTGGCCTCTTTTTTGACCGAAGTGAAAAAATCTGCAAGACTCCGTGATTTAGCGGCGATTTCGACCGTCGCGCTACTGTATCGAGCGGCGCATCTCTTCTTCTGGTCGAGGACGCCCTATTTCTCGACGCCCACGCTGGACGAGCTTTATCATCATGTTTGGGCTGGGAGCGTCGCGGGCGGGAACCTGCGCATGTCCTTGCCATTTTTCCGTGCGCCGCTGTATCCATACATGTTGGGCGGGATTTACGCAATATTCGGCGATGGCCCTTGGCCGCCGCGCATCGTGCAGGGGATAATCGGGATTGTCGCGTGTTGTTTGGTCTATGTTCTCGCCATCAGGGTCTCCGGAAGCCGCCGCGCCGGGATTGTCGCGGGGATGATTATCGCGCTCTCGCCTATGCCCGCGCTGTTCGAGTCGCGCCTTCTGCTGGACTTTTTGCTCGTGCCGCTCGGCGCGCTGGTGTTGATTTTACTAATCGATGCCGTGGAGAGGCGACCGTTCTTCTCGATATTGCCTGGGATTTCCATCGGATTATTCGCTCTCGCGCGCCCGAATATTTTGGCGGTGTTTCCGTTTTTAATTGCATGGTTGATTTGGGTTAAGGGTAAAAGGTTTAAGATAAGTGGTGAAGGCATCAAGAACGCAGTTTTGCTGATTTTAGGTCTTGTCTTGGCGATTTCGCCGGCTATGGTTCACAATCTCTCCCGCGGCTCGCGCGCCCCAATCGCGACACAGGGCGGGCTGAATCTTTATCTCGGCAATAATCCCCAAACCGATGGTATAACGCCTATTTTGCCCGGCCACGGCGGAGACTGGACGCTTATCGATGCTTGGCGCGATGCCGAAACCGAGACAAGCCACTGCCTCTCTTTCGACGAGCTGGATAGATTCTACCGCAATAAGGCGATACGCTGGGGGCTCGCCAATCCGCAGGCATCGCTTAAACTCTTGGGGCGCAAAGTTTTACTGCTCCTGTCCGGCATTGAGCACGGCAATAACGGCTCGCCGGAGTTCTTCAAGACTATGTCGCCGCCGCTTTATTCGTCCTTCGCGTGGCGCTTTCTCCTGCCGGTCGCACTGCTATTTTTGCCCCTGCTTCGATGGAACCGCAGGCTCTCGCTAATGGCGATTTTCTTCCTTGCGTATTCGGCGACGGTGGTGCTGTTTTTCGTGAACGCACGCTTTCGCCTGCCGCTAATGGTGCCTTTGGCGGTCTTCGTCTCGATGCCATTGGGCGAGGGCGCTCTCTTGAGGACGCGGCCTCGCTACATTTTAGCGGGAGCGCTTTTTATCGCGGGGCTTCTCGTCTGCACGATTTTCCCCGCAGGCAAGCTCGGCGCGAGAGGCATGGCGGAGAGCTACTTCGCGCTGGGCAATCTGCACCTTCGTAACGGCGAGACCGCCCGCGCCGACTCGCTATATTCGCTCGCTCTCGAAACATCGCCGGGAATTGACAGGGCGAACTTGAACCGCGGAATTATTGCATTTCGGGAGGGCGATCTCGCGCGGGCGAGGGAGTTCTTCGCCGAAGAGGCGCGCCTCGACGGCGGCAAGCGAGAATTGGCGCTATCGAATTTGGGCGTGGTCGCGAGAATCTCCGCCGACACATCATCCGCGCTGGATTTCGGTGCGCGCTCGATTACGGATAATCCCAATTCTACCGCGCCATATATCAACTTCGCGCAGTCCCTGCTCGAGTTCGGCATGGCTGACTCGGCGATAGCTGTCGCCATGCGCGGCCTCGATATCGACAGCCTGAACGTCCGTCTCCTGAACATCGCGGGAGCGGGGGCGATAGAGACGGGGGATTTCGCGCGGGCGAGAGGATTTCTGGAGAGGGCAATCAACCAAAGCGAGAGCGGCGCGATGAGGCTTTACGAGCTTGGCGCGATATACTCTGCCGAAGCCGCCGGAGCCGAGCCGGAGAGCGCGATTGTCGCGAGGGCGCATTATAATCTGGCAGTGCTGGAGGCCCGCGAAGGCAACGCCGACCGCGCAATGAGCAATCTTCACCGCGCAGTGAGGATTTCGCCCAACCTCGCCGATGCGCATATCGCAATGGGCACAATCTACGAGAACAGCGCAATGCCGGATTCCGCGCTGGCAAGTTTCGAGCGCGCCATAGAGCTTGGCGCACTTTCGGCGGGCCTGTATTACAATTTAGGCCTGGTGAAGGCGCAGATGGGGCGCTGGTTGGATGCGCGGGATGACTTCCGCTCTGCGCTCGATATGGACTCGACGTTCGCGCCTGCGATGGAGAAGCTCGATCTTATCCGTCGCCTCGCGGATGACGGGGAAATCTCCCTCGAATAGCGGGGGGCGCTGGCGGGACGATCATCCTTCAAGAATCACTACGGCTGTGGCGTTCTCTGCGGTATGGCTAATCGAAACATGAACTTTCTTCACCTCTCGCGCGTCTGCTGTCTCTTTCGTCTTGCCGCTCAAGGCTATCGAGGGCTTGCCAAGTTCGTCACAGACTACAGAGATGTCCCGCCACTCGATCCCTCCGCGAAGGCCTGTGCCGAGAGCCTTGAGGAATGCCTCCTTGGCGGCGAAGCGCCCCGCAAAGTTAATCGCCGAGTTCTTCTTCGATTGGCAATAGGCGATTTCGTCCTCGGTGAAAACGCGTGTGATGATGTCCTCGCCGTATTCTCCGGCGATTCTCTCAACGCGTGGAATGTCGATAATATCTATGCCTATGCCCAAAATCATTTGCCGTAAAGCGTGCCGTTATTATAGCGCTTGCCGAGCTTTTCAAGCATATCTTTCGTCATCGAGTCGAGATCCCAATCCGGCGACCAGCCCCATTCATCTCGCGCGGCGCTGTCGTCTATGCTCCTCGGCCAAGAGTCGGCAATAGCTTGACGATAATCGGGCTTATATGTGCATTCGAAATCGGGGATGAACTTGCGAATGCTCTCGGTGATTCCTTTGGGCGTCACGC
>DSAF01000100.1 GCA_011388305.1 Candidatus Zixiibacteriota bacterium
AAACAATATAACAATTTAGAGGCCAAACCCAAATGGTTTTTTTAATTTAACGCAAAATCGGGGCCCAATCTCAGTAAGTAAAAACCGCCCGAACCGATTAAGCTTCAGGCGTTTATATAATTCACGGAGAGGCCGGGATTCGAACCCGGGGCACCGGATTAGGGTGCACACGATTTCCAGTCGTGCTCCTTCGGCCAGCTCGGACACCTCTCCTTAAAAAATTGATTCTCCGTCAATCGGACAATCGCGCCTATTATAAATATCCGCATGTTAGTTTGCAACCGCTAAATTTTGCCTTTTAACATAGCGAAAATTTCTTGACCTCCTGTAAATCATTCATATATTGGCCTCGATTGGATAACTATGGGTTCGAGAGCAGGTCCACATATTATCTCGCCGAGGCGATAGCTTCGCACTAACGCAATAAACAATTGTGTTTTCGTTTTATCAATACTAATTAGGAGACTTTCTATGAGTTACGATATCGCTGATAAATCATTAGCCTCCAAAGGCTTAAAAAGAATCCTCTGGGCGGATAAAAACATGCCCGTCCTGCAGGTCATTCGCGACCGCTTCGAGAAGGAAAAGCCCCTCGACGGCCTCGTTATGTCCGCGTGCCTGCACGTTACCGCCGAAACAGCAAACCTCGCCCGCACCCTCGTCGCCGGCGGAGCGGATTTGATGCTCATCGCGTCAAACCCCCTCTCCACTCAGGACGACGTCGCGGCATCCCTCGTCGAGGATTTCGACATCAAGGTGCAAGCTATCCACGGCGAGGACAACGCGACCTATTATAAGCACGTCCGCGCGGCATCCGAACGCGGCCCGGTAATCACCATGGACGACGGCGCGGACCTCGTCTCCGTCATTCACAAGGAGTTCCCCGAAGTGGGCGCGAAAATCCTCGGAAGCATGGAAGAAACAACCACCGGCGTCATCCGCCTGCGCGCGATGGCCAAAGACGGCGCTCTCAAATTCCCCGTCATCGCGGTCAACGACGCCAAGACCAAGCATTTCTTCGATAACCGCTACGGCACCGGTCAATCCACCCTCGACGGCATCATCCGCGCCACCGACACCCTCATCGCTGGCAAAAAGGTCGTGGTGGCGGGCTATGGCTGGTGCGGCAAAGGTTTCGCTATGCGCGCAAAAGGCCACGGCGCCCACGTCATCGTTACCGAAGTTGACCCAATCAAAGCCATCGAGGCGGCGATGGATGGCTTCGAGGTCATGCCCATGGCCGACGCCGCAATCATCGGCGACATATTCTGCACCCTCACAGGAGACATCCACGTCATTCGCCCGGAGCATTTCGAGGCGATGAAAGACGGCGCAATCGTCGCAAACAGCGGCCATTTCGACGTCGAACTCGACCTTCCCGGCCTCGAAAAAATCGCGAAAGAGATAAACCGCGACGTTCGTAACGTTACCGACGAGTTTATCCTGCCATCGGGCAAGCGCGTGTTCGTCCTCGCAAATGGCAGACTGGTTAACCTCGCCGCCGCAGAAGGCCATCCCGCAGATGTTATGGACATGTCCTTCGCAGTGCAGGCGCTGGCAAGCGAATGGGTAGTCAAAAATCAAGGCCTCGAAGTCGCTGTCCACGAGGTTCCGGAGGAAATCGACGACTGGGTCAGCCGTCTCAAACTCCAGACCATGGGCATCGAGATAGATACTCTCACGCCGGAGCAGGTCGAATACCTTGCCAGCTGGGAGATGGGGACTTAGGGACTTGGAAGTTTAGAGCGGGGGAATCATCCCCTCGAGATGCGTTAATCCACAATAGGGGCGGGATATATCCCGCCCTATTATGCGGGCGATTAGCTTCATTGATTGGAATAAGAGCATTTTTGATCGGGTCATGAGTCGTCCTGATTCAAATTAATGACATACATAATCCAGTCAATAAGACACCTAAAGCCTTATTCATGACACATCATCAATACGGAGAAGCCCATCAAAAGGGATTTGGCATCGCGCTTTTCAAAGATATTCGATAGCAAGCTATCGCAATGCCAATTAAACGGAAATCCCCTACCCAATATGTTTGAAAAAAATCCGCGTTGTGCAGATTTCGTGTTGACTGAACGCCCTCGATGACATAAATTGGAATGCTACGCGAAAAAAATCAATTTGGGAGGCGACATGATAGAACTTTCGAAACTTCTCGACGAGCAGATAGGCGCGATGAGACTTCGGCCGGCGGCCATTTTTGCCGAGTCAGAAGACAGGCGGAGCATCGAGGCGGCGAGCTATCTTGTGCGGTTCATCCGGCCGGTGTTTCTCGTGCCGGAGGAGCGTATCCGCGAGATAATCGCAAATGACCTTTCGCATTGCGACCAGACGCGGCTCGAGTTTTTGATTCAGGAAAGCGCATTTTGGGACATCAAGGCGGCTCCGGAGATTCTCGACCAACTCGCGCATTCATATACCGACCTCCCAGACGGCGTGCGCTTCGCGGACTATTTCGAGACGGCGCGGCAACTTATGGACGAGCCGGCGATGTTCGGCATCATGGCGGTGCGCGAGGGACACGCGGATATGGTAATCGGCGGGCTGGCCGAGCATCCGAAGGGATTTTTGGAGCATGCCGCGGCGATTCTCGGTGAGACGACGGTCTCGAAATCGGTGATGTTCCACATTCCCGACCATTCGCCAAAAAAGATTTTTCCCAAGGGGCTGGCGGCATTCGGCGACATCGCGCTCAATACTTACACGAACGCCGATATTCTCGCGAGGATTTGCGTGCAGACCTGCATGGTTATACGGGATTTGATTCCCGCGGATGTTCTGCCTGAGATTTGTGCGGGCATCGTCCTGCCATCGCACAAGACGCCGCTGGACGCGGTCGCTTACGAAGCATCGAAGCTCGTCGAGGGGTTAATCGATAAACATTCCAAGGAGAATACCGATTACGAGAGCATTGTTTTCAAGGGCATCGTTCGCGCGGACGATATAATTTGCACATGCGAGTCGGAATGCTCGCCGAAATGCGAACTCAATGCGCTGATTTCCCCGAATGCCGAGATGGGCGATGTTATGGTGAATTTGCTATCGGGGATTTTGTGCGAGGCGGAGAAGGTGGAGATTCTTGCGGGCGTCGGCTCGCGTTGTGTAGATTTGGACGAAAAGTGCACATCGGAGGATGTGGTTCTTTCGGTGAAAGCGGCGTTGGCGAGTTTCCCCGAAGAGTGGGAGGGAACCCCCAAGGATACATTCTTCCGAGATTATCGCATTCTCGTAATCAACCCCGGCTCGACATCGACGAAGATCGCGGTTTTTGAGGGCGACAAGGAGGTTTTCACCGACGAACTGAAGCATACGGCGGAAGAGCTTGCGCCGTTCAAGGAGCAGAACATCACAGAGCAATACGGTTTCCGTAAGGATGTCGTGTTGAAAGCACTCGCCGACCACGGATTTTCGATTGAGGACATCGATGCTATTTCGGCGCGAGGCGGGCTTATTAAGCCCATTCCGCACGGGACGTATGCCGTGAATGAGGAGATGATCAACGATTTGATGATTGGGGTTAATGGCCAACACGCGTCGAATCTTGGCGGATTGATAGCGTCCGAGCTTGTCAAGGGTTCTGCGAAGCCGGCGTTTATTGTCGATCCCGTGATGGTTGATGAGGTGCCCATTCGTGCGAAAATAACAGGCTTTAAGGAGATTCGCAGAAAAGTTATAAGTCACGCGCTCAACCAAATCGCGACGGCGAAGCGATATGCCGAGGAAAACGAGACTTTTTATGAATATCTCAATCTCATCGTTGCGCACATGGGCGGCGGAATCACGATTGGCGCGCATAAGCGCGGGCAATATATCGATGTGAACAACGGGCTTAATGGCGAGGGGCCATTCACGCCGGAGCGTTCGGGGTCGTTGCCCGTTGGACAGCTTATCGATTTGTGTTTTTCGGGGAAATACACGCATCAAGAGCTTAAGATGCTTAACAAGGGTAAGGGCGGCCTGGTGGATTTGCTCGGGACGTCTGATTTTTACGATGTGGAAATTAGGTATTTGAACGGAGAGCCGGAGGTGGTGGAAGTCTTCGAGGCGCTGGTATATCAAATTTCGAAAAACATAACCGCACTCCTGCCGGCGTTCGGCGGCGAGAAGGTCGATCAAGTTTTATTGACCGGTGGCATGGCGCGCTCGAAGCCCCTATGTGAGGGCATTCGCAAGGCGGTTGCGGCCTTGGGATGCGGCGTTTCGGTTTATCCGGGGGAGAACGAGATGGTGGCCTTGGCGTTCGGGGCTTTGAGGGTTCTTCGAGGCAAGGAAGATGCCAGAGAATATGCTCCGGAGGGGTAGGGCGTTAGGGAATGTCGCGAAGAGCGCAGTTCTCGTCGCGTTGACGGCCGTCTCGGCGCAGATTGCCATTCCCATTCCACCGGTGCCTCTGACGCTTCAGGTATTCGCGGTGTTGTTGGCGGGCGCGGTCGGCGGAAGTTCGCTCGGGGCGATAAGCATGCTAATCTATATCCTCATCGGCTTGATTGGATTGCCGGTGTTTTCGGGGTTTTCGGGCGGGTTGCACTCGATATTTCTTCCGAGCTTCGGGTATCTTCTGGGATTTCCAATATCTGCTGTGATTTGCGGGCTTTTCGAGCCTAAGGGCAACTTCTTTCGTCGGTCGCCGCTGATCTTTCTCGTCGGAGTTCTGCCGATTTATTTCACCGGGATGTTGTATCTCTACTTTTTTGCGCCGATGATTTTAGGTAAATCGTTGAGCATCGGGCAGTTGCTTGTTGTAGGATTCGCGCCATTTATCCTGCCGGATATCGGTAAGGCGGTTCTCGCGTGGGCGATAGCGGTTCGACTTCGCCGGAGATAGCCCCACCCCATAAGCCGTCACGGTTTTTGCGGTTCTGACGATGCAAAAACTTCCGCCCCCGACCACCCTCATCCCCGTGCCGGCTTACCCTTCCCATGCGGTTGTCACGATTTTTGCATGACCTTCGGTCGTCCGTGGGACTCCCTTCGGTCGCAAAAATCCCCGCCCTTCGGCTCTTCCCATCCCGCGCCAACCGCAAAAAGACGCCGCACATGGCGGCGTCTTAGCAAGCAATCGAATGGATATTCGGTTATTTTATTGCTGACTTGATATATTCGACTATATCTTTAGTTGGTGTTCCGGGGGTGAATATTTTGCCGATACCGGATTGTTCGAGTTTAGCTTTGTCCTCGTCTGGGATGATTCCACCGCCGAAGAGGAGGATGTCGCCGGCGCCTTTTTCGATGAGCTTTTCTTTGACGGCCGGGAAGAGCGTCATGTGTGCGCCGGATAGCACGCTGAGGCCAACTGCATCGACATCTTCTTGGATAGCGGCTGTTGCTATCGACTCGGGTGTTTGGCGAAGCCCTGCGTAAATTACTTCGATGCCGGCATCGCGGAGCGCGTTGGCGATTACTTTGATTCCTCGGTCGTGGCCGTCGAGCCCGGGCTTTGCGAGGAGTATTCTAATTTTCTTTTCCATGTGGCCTCCTAAGTTGGGGAGAACATATTCTCACGGCGCGCTTTTGTCAAGTTATTTCAAGTAAATAATGGGCTTGGTGGTGCTCATTCCATCGGTTTTCACTCGGACGAGGTAGATACCGGTAGCAATGTCGTTTTCTGGTTGCCAGATGAACTCGTGCACATGATGTGTTTTGTTCACGGGGAATGTCTCAATACAGCGCCCGGCGAGGTCGAAGATTTGTATTTGCATGGGCGACGCATGCGTTGCACATGCGGGATGTTCTATGGTAAATTTCACCGCCGAGTTGAAGGGATTCGGCGATGCGTTTATTTCGAGGAAGTCTGGCGTTTGCTGTGACTCGGCTATATTCGTCGAGCTGACGAAGAATGTCCAGCAAGTGTCGAGTCTGTTTGGGCCGCAGTTTACGGTAAGAACGTTGTCTATCGCGCGAACGCAGACCTCCACGGTGTCGCCGTCTCGGAAAACGCCCATAGGCGAGCATGTGAAATTCGGCGGATCGTAGTCGAGAAACGTGCCCGCAGTGCTATATGAAATGCCATTGACCACTACGCGGAAGCTATCAGTGACGAAATCTGCCCAGCCAACATTATGAATGATTCCAGTTATTGCGATTGAGTCGGGCTTTAGAGTGTCGCCGTCGAAACCCGTGTGTATCTCTATATGCGGTGGGAAGTTATCGATGAAAAAGCAGGTCGAAGTCCCGAGGCCGATAGCGCTCGTGCCCTCGGTGTCAGCCATGGAGACGAGGCGCGCACAAAGCGTGTCGTGCGTGTCTATGGTCTCGCCGGATAGGTCGAGAAGCACAGCCGACGAGGTCAGTGAGATTTCGGAATCTCCGCCGTGAAAAATTCTGCCGAGAGCTTCGATTTGGATTGAACTTGCGTTGATTGGCGAGCTTCCGAGAGTGTATCTGAACTCGATAATCGGGGCGCATGCCGTGATAGTGCCGGATTCCGGGGATACTCCGGTGATGCGTGCAGAAGATGGTTCGCCGGTATCGGATGGAAAAGCGTCCGTCCACAGTAGGTAAAGCGTGTCGGTTCCGCTCGCGAACATATCGTTTCCGTCAACGAAGACGTCGGTGATGTTGTCGCGAGTAGGGAAATGCGCTATCTCGATTGGGCTGGATGGCATGGAGAAGTCTATCGCACGGATTCCGCCCTCGCCATCGGCGAGAGCAAGCCGATTGCCTACGATGAACGACTTCCTCGCGTCGCTGTCCGATGGTGCGAACCAATAACCTCTGGGCGTGATGCTCGTATGCGATGTGATATCGAAGAAGCGGACGCTTGTAGTGTCCGAGCCGACATACGCGCCATCCGAACAGACGAGAATGTTGCCCGAAGCGACTTGGAGGTCGAGTGTGCTTCCGGGGGTCGTTGTGCCGGCAATGAGCGAAGGCGATGCCGGCGAACTGACATCGAGCGCGACAATTCCAATATCACCCAGACCCGCGTAAAGTATTGTCCCGTCGATAGCTACAGAGCGCACCATAGGGAAAGGCGTCATAGGGTTGTAGTTGCTTGTCCAAATAAATGCATCTTCGATGATTCTATAAATTGCAACGTGGCTCTGAACTGCCAAGAACACTAAATTGCCCGAAATATCTACATCCCAGCCGCTGGTTCCGCCAAAATTTTCGGCAGTAATATGAGCCATATTGCGCGGGTCGGAGATGTCGATGAGATGCGCTCTCGAAATGCCGACAACGACGGCTCTATCTCCCATGAAGGCAATATCTCGGCTATACTCTGCGAGGTTTAGCGTGTCGAGGAATTCGCCCGAGACCGGATCGTAGCTGATAACATAATGGAAGTCAAGTATGTAAAGCGTTCCGCGATGAAGTTGGCAGGCCTGTGCATTTCTGAAGCCGCCAATCTTATCGACTAATGTTATCTCGGCAGAAATCGCGGTGGATACCACGACAGCAAGAAACAAGCACAATATTGTCGCTCTCTTCATAGTTCCTCCATGTTGACTAATTAACATTTTATGATAAACTATATGCTTCTTTTACAAGCTCGAACCACCTCTCCGCAAGAGCCTTGCGGCTAAATTTCTCGGGGGGGGCGGCGATCGTCATGTTTCCTGAATACTTTTCTTTGCGAATTCTATCGAGTGCTGTGGCGATTGCATCTTCGTTATCTGTGTCAGCAATAATGGCGTTGGGAATGCCTTCCAGCAACATTTCCGCCTCACCTCGTTGAGGGATGCAGGCCAAAATCGGCCTACCAAGCCCAATATATTCGTAAGTTTTGCTCGTAATCTGCCCAGTATTCAATGGACGATTATCGATATATAATAATAGCACATCATGCTCGGAGCAAATATCGAGCGCCTCTCTGTGTGGCCGATAACCTTTCAGGTCAAATCTATCCGAAAGCCCTAAATCATTGACATCTTCGATGAACTTATCCGGATAGCGACCTACAACCGTCAACTTGACATCATCGAATTTGCGCATTGCGCGAAGAAGCGGCATTGGGTAGTTCAAATCCGGATAAATCGTTCCAAGATAACAAATTCGAAGAGGAGCGTCGGGCGAGATAGGCGGGGGAGACTTCGGCAAATCCTCCGTATCAAAGCCATTCGGGATTACTTCGATTCGCGCGTTTGGGGCAAGCTCGCGCATTTCCTCGGCAATCGACTCATAGGCGCAAGTGATGAGGCTCGCTGACGAACAGGTCTTCTTGGCGATATAATTATTGATAAATCGGTGCGTGAATGGAAGACGTTTTCTGTTTGGGTTTCTCGTCCACGAGTCGCGGAAGTCGAGCACGAGGGGAACTCCCAGCTCTTTGGCCGCTTTACGGGCTGAAACGCCAGCCGAGAACGGCGGACATGTAGCCCAAACGATGTCCGCCTCCGGCAGTGCGATTTCCCCGAGACGGGAGGCAGGCCTCGGCCACCATACCTTGTTGTCCGGCAAGAAGATAAGGTCGCTCGAGGGGGCGTGAATTTTGTTCGACATCTTTTTGCGAATGAAGCGCAACGGATCGGCGCCCTTCGGCGTCCTCAGCACGAGGAACTCTTCGGGGATCTCCGCACATAGAGACCCATCGATGACCGAATAGTCGTCCTCTGCGCCCGCAACGACCACGCCCTCCGCGCCGAGAGGCGCAGAATATTTAAGCAGTTTCAGCGGGCGGAGAGCGCCGGGGCCGCCATGCGGTGGAAAGTAGAAGCTAAACGCAAGAATCTTCAATTGAGGCTCCAAGTTTTCTCAACTAAAAAATTTTGTCAACTATCAATTTATTCATTTTTTGTGCTTTTTCATTAAAAATATCAATTCATCGCCGCTAACCCCAGAAGCAACTCGACGGCAAATGTGAATTATTTGTTGCGGATAGGTTGTTTTAACAGTATATTGAAAGGCTTATGGGAGCTAATGACCTAATTGTGAATTTCGTCTTCGTTTTAGTTTTCATTTATATAAAGCTGTATCGTTTTTGATATCAAAGACATGTCGGTGAGGATGAATTGTTGGGACTCTTTTAAGTGGCGGTTGTTATGGAGAGAGAAGAACGAACTCTTACGGGTGTAGGCGTTTCCGAGGGGATCGCCATTGCGCCCGCATTCATTATCGAGCACGGCGAGATTGCCATCGAGGCGGAGAATATCGACGAGTCGCAGATTGATGACGAGATAGAGAGGTTTCGTCGAGCGGTCACTAAGTCGAGAGACCAGCTTCTACGCATTCAAGCAGGCGTCGCAAAAACTATGGGCGATGCATCGGCGGCTATTCTCGAACCGCAGATTATGCTCATGTCCGATGTCGCAGTCGTCGATGAGACCGAGGCGGTGATCGCGAATAATTTACTCTCGGCCGAGACCGCTTTCGACAAAGTAATAAGTAGAGGCATCGAAGCGCTCGAAGCCGCCGAGAATAGCCTTATGGCCGAGCGCTCAAACGACTTCATGGATGTTCGCCGAAGAGTGCTCGCCAATCTCATGGGGATGTCGCATCATATTATTCGTGATGTCTCCGATGAGCACATATTGGTGATTCAACATCTTGCGCCCTCCGAAACAGCCCAATTATTTCACAATAAATTCGTCGGCCTCGCTCTCGAAATGGGCGGCACGACATCTCATGTCGCGATTATGACGCGGACGATGGAAATCCCCTGTGTTCTTGGAGTTGACGGCGTGACTGAGGCCATCGATAACGGCGAGACTGTTATTATCGACGGAACGAACGGGAAGGTGGTCGTCAGTCCTTCGGACGAGACGCTTGCCGAGTATGTCAACAAAAAGGCCGCCCAACTGGAGCGCAAGAGAAACCTCGCTAAATTCAAAGGCCAAAAGGCAAGAACACTCGACGGAAAACACATCAGTGTCGCAGGGAATATGGAGCTTCCCGGTGAGGCTGAAACCGTAGCAAATTACGGTGCCGAGGGCGTAGGTCTCTTCCGCACCGAGCTTCTATACACGCGCACTACGAATCTCCCCGGCGAGGAGGAACAAGCAGAAATTTACTCGGAGGTCGCCAGATCGCTCGCCCCTAACTCGATAATCATAAGAACTTTCGATATCGGCGGCGACAAATTTTCCGAGATACTCGGTGCGCCGTTCGAGCCTAATCCTTTCCTCGGGTGGCGCGCGATACGCATCGGACTCGACAGGCCGAGGGTGCTTAAAACACAACTGAGGGCGATTCTCCGCGCCGCGAAGGATAACAACATTAAAATAATGTTCCCGATGATTTCCAACATCGATGAGGTTATTCGCGCCAAAGAGTTGATAGAGGAATCAAAGACCGAGCTTGATTCCGAGGGCATCCCGCGCGCCGAAAGAATCGAGACGGGGATTATGGTTGAGATACCCAGCGCGGCCCTTATGGCGAGAGAAATCGCAGGAGAAGTAGATTTCTTCAGCATCGGGACGAACGACTTAGTCCAATACACGCTCGCTGTTGACAGGGGCAACCAGCGCGTAAGCCATCTTTATCAAAGCTTTAATCCCGCAGTTCTGAGGCTTATTAAGGCGACAATCGATGCGGCACACTTGCACGGAATTTGGTGCGGGCTTTGCGGAGAGATGGCCGCCGACCCGACGGCCACGATTATGCTCATAGGCATGGGCATCGATGAGCTTTCGATGAACCCACCAACAATTCCGCTGATAAAAGGGATAATCCGTGCGGTGGACAGCCGTGTGGCACATAGTATTGCCGAGGAGTGCCTCAGGTTGACGAAGCACTCCCAAGTCGTCGATTTTCTCAATAGAAAAAACAGGGAGCTTTTGCCCCCTGAATTTTTCGATGAATAAATAGATGCTTAGAACGGAACGTCGTCCTCGGTGTCCATCGAGTGGTCTTCGGGTGCATCTGGATGAGAGCTACTATGGCCGGCGTCGCGATTTGGCCTTCCGCCGCTTTCTCCCGGCTTCTTGCCGCTCTCGAGCATCCGAACATCTCTTGCGTTGATTTCGACACTGACTCGGGTGGCCCCGTTTTTATCTTCCCACTGGCGCTTCCGCAACTCGCCCTCAATCATGACCAAGCGGCCTTTGGAGCAATATTCTCCGATGAACTCGGCCTGTTTGCCCCAGCAGACAACATCGTGCCAAGTGGTCTCTTCCTGAAGCTCGCCGCTCTTATCACGCCACTTGCGGTTTGTTGCCACGGAGAAGTTTGTCACTGCCGTTCCGGATGGCGTGAAGCGCATCTCCGGGTCCTGCCCCAATCTTCCGATTAGGATTACTTTGTTGAACATGTTTCCTCCAATGATGAAGTATTACTCTCACTACAATTATTACGAGCCGTCGGCCATTTTTACAATTTTGCCTATTAACCGATTGAAGTCGATTCCCACGGCCGCGGCGGCCTTTGGGACGAGTGACAGCGATGTCATCCCCGGCAGGGAATTGACTTCGAGGCAAAACGGTTTATCGCCATCAAGGCGAAAATCCGCTCTGCCGTAGTGTCTCAAACCGAGAACTTGGAAGGCTCTCCGTCCCATCTCGCCAATTTCCCGGGTAGTTTCCTCGGGGATTTTCGCCGGACAAATGTATTCAGTTGCCCCGGAGGTATATTTATGCTCGTAGTCGTAGAAGCCTTCTTTCGGAACAATCTCAACTACGGGGAGTTCTTCGCCCTCGAGTATTCCGACCGTCACCTCGCGCCCAGGTATGTAATCCTCAAACAGGATTTTCTTGCCAAACTGAAAAGCCAGCTCGACCCCTCGCTCAAGTTCCGCCTCCGAGTAGGCGATTGTGATTCCGACTGTCGAGCCTTGACTGGGCGGCTTAATCACCATCGGAAGTCCGAAGGTGCAGTTGTCGAGGGCATCTTTCACGCTCGGTGCTCTCTCTTCTTCCCATAAAAACCACGCCGGCGTGGGGATTCCCGCCTGCTCGAAAATCCTTTTGGAATAAATCTTATCCATCGATACAGCGCAGGCACCAGCGCCGCTCCCCGTGTATGGGACGCCAATCAATTCGAGGGCGGACTGGACTGTGCCGTCCTCGCCAAAGCCGCCGTGATATCCGATAAACACGAGGTCAAATATTTTGATCTCCTCGCATCTCTCGATAATCTGGCCCTCCGGCCAATCGAGAAGTGTGGCGTCATAGCCCAAATTCAGCAATGCGCGGAGGACGGATGCACCGGTATCGAGCGAGACTTGCCTTTCGGGTGATGTCCCGCCGCAGAGCACCGCGACTTTTTTCGGCGCGAGACTACTCTTCGCTGTCATCTTAGGCGTCGTTGGAAGAGCACTGCTTGCGAATGCTACCCACAATGGCCTTACCGGCCTTGATCCCCGCGAGCACGGGCATAATCCATTTGCCGAGATTCGCGGAGACTTTAATCCTCGCCGAGCTAAAGAGCTGTCCTCCGAGCCGAACGAGCTGAATCGCCGGTTCGATTTCGTCCATCGTGGCTTCGACGCGGTCTATGGCCTTGTCTGCTTTGTGCAAAATCTCGTCAGCTCTGTCGATTAGCGGCGGAAGCTTGTCGTTGAGCGTTCTAAGTGCTGTTTCGCCTTCTCTACCGAGTTTGGTAAGCTGGCTGAGCAATCTAATGAGAAAAATTGCCACAGCCGCAAGGATAAGGACAACAGCCCATATCGCTATGGAAACGGAAAGCGGCATCTCGACTAAGCCTTATTCTTCTTGAACTCGGCTACGCCCTTCTCGACGGCGTCTTTGACAGCCCCTGTCTTGCCCTTAATGTTTTCTATCTCGTCCTGAACGAGCTTTTTGACATATTCGGAGCCTTCTTTGCCCTCTTCGAGAACTCGATTGACCTGCTTTTGGATTTGCTCGCGTGTCTCCACGCCCGATGCCGGGGCGAAGAGCAATGCGACGCCCGCACCGATGATTCCGCCGAGGAGAAATCCTGCCAAGAAGGTTTCAGCTTTGTGTTCACTCATGTTCATTCCTTTCGTTTGGAACATAGAAAATCGAATGACATAATAAAA
>DSAF01000024.1 GCA_011388305.1 Candidatus Zixiibacteriota bacterium
CGTGCTCATCGACTTAGTCCCCGGAACGGCGGAGCGTTGCAGTGTTTGGGCGACACCCGCGACTCTCCCCGCGGACGGCTTCTCAACGAGCAGATGTTCCGTCCAAGTGTTCGACAGGTTCGGGCACCCAGTGGGCGCGGGGCACACTGTCAGCTTCGAAGTCAACCGAGGGACTATCGACCCGACAAGCGATTTGACAAACTCTGACGGCATCGTCGTGGCGGAGTTCACATCCGGCACAACCCCCGGCGAGGCGAGAATCCGGGCCGCATCGGGCACGGCTTGGGGCGAGACTTTCATCACGCTCATCAATTCCGATGTCCGCTATGTCAACCTCACGATAGACGACAGCGAAATCGTAGCCGACGGCAGGTCGCACACATTCGCCCGCGCGATGGTGACCGACAGCCTCGGCAACCCCGCCACCGACGGCACACCCGTCTATTTCTCGATAGACACTATCGCCGGAACTCCGGATGACACTGCGATGGCCTCAATCTCGCCGATTATGGGATTCACATCGGGCGGCGAGGCCGTTGTTCAGGTGTTCAGCGGGGATACTCCGGGAAGAGTCTGGATCGAGGCATGTTGCGCCGTCGATGAAACGACATCGATTTGCGACAACGCCTTCCTCGACCTCGTCCCCGGAGATGTTGACAGCATTGCAGTTGTGCCGGAGGATTCGCTCCTTCCCGCCGACGGCGAGGCATACACCATAGTTCACGTTTACTTGTTCGACAGATACGGCAACGCGCTCGGCGCGGGGATTCCCGTGCAGTTCGCGACATCGGCCGGCACGATTAATCCTGCAAATACCTATACAGATGGCTCCGGAAGGGCTTCCACGGTGCTCACTGCGGGCATAGTCCCGGCGATAGCTCGCATCGAGGCGACCAGTGGCGGAAGAATCGGCATCGGCGAGGTAATCTTTGAGGCCGCGCCGCCGGAGTATATCAGCCTCCGCGCCGAGCCGCGAAGAATTGTCGCCGACGGCGAGAGCTACTCGACAATCACCGCGCGTGTGCAAAACGCTCTGGGCAGGCCCGTTCGCGACGGCACAGCCGTCTATTTCTACACAGACCTCGGCACAATAGACGAGGTCGCGACGACAGTGGGCGGCGAGGCCTCATTGAGGCTATACTCCGCCACCGAAACCGGCACGGCGACCGTCACCTGCTCCGTGTCGGTCTCCGGCGAACCGCCATTGACAGCGACTGTAACGGTCGAGTTCACGCCCGATGCGCCGTTCGAGGTCTTGGTCGAGGTAGGGCTTTGGAGCATCGACCCGGATACCGGCGACTCGACATTCGTTCCCCGCGATGTCATG
Source organism: Candidatus Zixiibacteriota bacterium (assembly GCA_011388305.1). Classification (GTDB taxonomy): domain Bacteria; phylum UBP14; class UBA6098; order UBA6098; family UBA6098; genus UBA6098. The sequence continues at coordinate 1,328 of DSAF01000024.1, forward strand.
TTCGCTAATGGCAGTGACACCAGCCTCGTCCGCGTTTCCGTGATAGACCGCTGGGGCAATAACGTTGAATCGGGCAGTCGCATGGACTTGACGGTCTCGCCCACCCCGACTTTGGGCACGATAATCCCCAGCTATGGCTACACGAATATCAACAGAGAGACTTACTTCCGCTTCCTCTCCGGCAACAGCGAGGGCACGGCGATAATCACCGCCACCGTGGCCTCCGGGCCGGTGGGCACGGCGCTCATCAGGTTGATATCCAACCCCGTAGCATCAATAAGCCTATACGCCGACAGCCTGACGATGACCGCCAACGGCGTGAACCGCTCGGCACTGACGGCAATCGTGCTGGACTCGACCGGCATGGCCGTCGCCGATTCAACACCGATTTTCTTCGCCACGACTGCGGGCTTCGTGCTTCCGGGAGTGGCATACACCAGCGAGGGCGTGGCCGTCTCGAGCCTGCGAAGCTCGACAGACTTGGAAACCGCCGAAATTATCGCCTATGTCGGCCCTCTTGCCGACCCCGATGTCTCGGACACCGTTCAAGTCCGCTTCGTGCCCGGCCCGCCGAGCAATATAGACATCGTCCCCGACCCCGAAGCAATTTCCGCCGACGGCGAGGAAATATCTCAGATTAGAACTTATGTGTTTGATGCCGTGGGCAACCGCGTAGGAAGCGGCCATAGGGTCAATTACACTTCAACGCTCGGGACTATCGACACGCTGGCCATAACCGGCACAGTCAATGACACCGGCGGCGTGGCGATAACGAGCCTCCGATCTGGCGTGACGCCCGGCACGGCACTCGTGACGGCCACATCTGGCGACGCCGTGGGCATCGGAAGCGTGTATTTCTCGCCGGATGAAGATTTAACGGATGCGAGCATCATCGTCAATGTCGATCCGAACACACTCACCGCCGACGGCATTTCCTCCGCCACGGTCAGCGGCATGGTGCGCAATTCCGCCGGCAATCCCATCTCCGACGGCACCCGCGTGAGGCTTTATACCATTCCCGTCGGGGATACAATCATGGGCTTCGTTTCGCCGACCTCGGCATACACCGACAGCGGACGCTTCGAGGCGACATTCACGACATCGACTCATCGCGGATACTGCGATATTGTTGCCTTCGTTGGCGACACTTTGGACATCCACATCGCCGACACGACGAGATGCTACCTCGTGCCCGGCGCGCCGGACAGCATAGCCGTTGTGCCCGAAAGCACATGGCTTCCGGCGGATAGCTTCTCCACGACTCTCTGCACAATAATGGTGTTCGACCGCTTCGACAACCCCGTCGCCGCTGGCGTGACGGTCAATGTGACGACCACTTTGGGCGAGGTGTTCCCGACTTCAGACGAAACTAACAGCGAGGGCACAGTCATCGTGACGCTCCGCTCCGGCTTCGTGCCGGGCACGGCACGCGTTGTCGCCCGCGCGGGGACGGCGAGGGGAGAGGCGAATGTCGTATTCAGGTCAACTGAGATAATCGGCTCGATTTCGCTGGCAATTCAGGACAGAATCATGCAGGCCGACGGTTTCTCCGAGACGCTTTGCAGGGCGACCGTTCTCGATACATTGGGCAACCCCGTTTCCGACGGCACCGCAGTGGTTTTCGAGACATGGGTTGATGAGGATGTATATCTCATACTTAACCCGGACGATTCCACCTTGGACGACATGGAAGACCTCGGCTCACTTATTCCCCAGATAGCATACACATCGACGGGCATCGCTACCACGCGCTTCCGCGTGAACACCATGAGAGGCAGGGCTTGGATTTCCGCCGCCGTGGGAGATTCCACCGACCAAGGATTCATCGACATACTTCCGGGGGATCTCGCCTCGATTGAACTCGAAACTGATCCGCCCGATGACTGGCTCTCCGCCAACGGCAGAGACAACACGGTTATCGTTGCGACGCTTCTCGATGACTTCGGCAACCGCCTGATGTCCGGCAATTCGGTGCAGTTCGGCACCGACCTCGGCACAATCGCCCCCACGAACACATTCACAAACTCCGCCGGCGAGGCATTCACGATATTGACCGCCGGCACTGACCCGGGAACCGCCCGCGTATGGGCGCAGAGCGGCGGCATTTTCGAGCTTTTAGAGGTCGAAATCCGCGAGAGCAACGCCGCAACATTGCTCCTCACCGCCAACCCGATACAGCTTGTTGCCGATGGCATGTCGCAATCGATAATCACATGTCAAGTATTCGACACGGACGGCAGTCCTGTCTCCGACGGCACGGTTGTGAGGTTCCGCACCAATCCGGTAGATACCGGCGTGGTAATTTCACCTAAGCAAACTCTCGGCGGCGCATGTGTGACTACATTCACTTCGAGCACCGATATCCCCGCCGACGGCGATGTTTGGGTGGTGGGAATGATTATCGACGAGGAGGCAGAGCCGCCCGATACAATCGCTATTGACAGCGTGCGTATATTCTTAGTGCCCGGACCGCCGGCCACTATTCGAGTTTGGGCGGACTCGTCGCATCTACCTCTCGACACCATTAACGCCAACGGCATGGACGAGATATACATCTTCGCGCGCGTGCTCGACCAATACGACAATCCCATGCGCGCAGGGGAAACCGTCACATTCTCGACCAATCGCGGCACAATCGAAGGCTCGGCGATAACTGACATGTCCGGCGTGGCGAGAGCGCTTCTCACTGCGGACATCCGCCCCGGAACAGCCGTCATTCAGGCGCATTCGGGCAGTGCATCAGGCTATCACGAAGTCTATATGGACTCGACCGCCGTAAACTCCGTCGTTCTCTTCGCCGATTCGCTCGAGATACGCGCCAACGGAATAAACCGCTCGAAAGTTTACGCGCATGTGTTCACGGATGGCGGGCGGCCCGTTTCCGATGGAACTTCCGTAACCTTCTGGGTCGATTCAGATGGCGGGGCGATAGGCCATGCCGAGCCATCCGTGGCATACACAGTAGATGGCATCGCCACAATAAACGTCCGCGCGGACACAATCGCCGGATTGATTCGAGTTCATGGGGAATCCGACGGCGAAACCGGCACCGTCTCGATAAGACTCCAGCCCGGGCCGGCATCGAGGCTCGTGGCACAAGCGAATTGGCCGGACCCACTTATTGAATGGCTTTACGCCGATGGGTCTTCCAATGTCGCCGTAAGTTGCACCGTATATGACAGATATTCCAACCCGATAACTCCGGGAACGGCGGTGACATTCACGACTACGCTGGGGACTATCGCATCGCCTGCATTCACAAATACAAGCGGCTTTGCGAGCACTCGTCTCACTGCGGGTAATATTCCGGGCGATGCTCTAATCACAGTCCGCTCGGGAGATGCTATCGACTTCGTCGAAGTCCGCTTCGAGGAACTTGAGGCCGACGAAATTGTGCTCAACATCATCCCGGCGCGCATGCCCGGCAACGGCACCAGCACGGCTGAGATTACCGCGTATGTATTTGATAGCGAAGGAATGCCGGTCTCCGATGGCACGAGGGTGAATTTAGAGCACGTCAACGACTCGCCGAACGGCATCATCAGCCCGCGCGTTGCATTTACAACCGGCGGAATCGCCACGGCTACATTAACCGCGCCGCTGGCCGTCGGCCATGACACGATAAGAGCATTCGTCAGCGACGACGTGGAGGATTTCTTTACCGTAGTATATGAAGCCGGAGAGCCGGCGATAATCGAATTTAACACGGTAGATTTCGCCGATAATCCCCCCGCCGACGGCGGCGGATACCAACAGGAAGTCATCGTGATGGACGAATTCCGCAATCCGGTGCGCATTGGCACGGAAGTTCGCTGGGAGACAACGCGCGGTTCGGTCATCACGCCCACCGTAGTGGAGGACTCCGACGGCCGGGCGAGAACTTATATATCCAGCACCGAGACGGGGCCGTCGCTTCTCACCGCGCGTTCCGGCTCGGCAGTGGGGACTCGAGTGATTAACTTCGAGGAAATCGAGGGCAACTTCATCGACATCTTCGCCAACCCGGTGAGAATCAACGCAGACGGCGTGAGCACCAGCAACATCACCGTGACTGTTCTTTGCACCTCTTCAGTTGATGGCACGCGCCCCGTCTCCGATGGCACGCCGGTGTTCTTCGAGCTTGACGGCACCGGAGTTATCAGCCCGCGGACGGCATATACCGTTGGCGGACAGGCGACCGCGACGCTTACTGCGGGAATCCGAGTGGGAACCACCGAAATCACCGCGAGCATCTCCGAAGATTACGATGCAACCGTCGAAGTCGAATTCGTCGCAGGGCCGCCGTCGATACTCGAGTTCAGGCCGTTGCCCACTGACATGGTCGCCGATGGCGCACAAACACAGGAAGTGAATGTGTATGTGATGGATTCTTACGGCAACCCCGTGGCCAATGGCTTGCCGGTGAACTTCACCATTTCCAAGGGCTTTGTCACGCCGATTAGCGCCACCGGCCCCTTCGGCCCCGATGACAGCGTGGGATTTGCCCAAACTATTGTCGTCTCCGGCACAGAGTCCGGCGTGGCGAGCCTCTCGGCAAAGTGCGGCACTGCGGAGAACTTCGCTACTATCACCTTCACGCCGCTCACTGCGGATTCACTCATTCTCGTGGTCGATCCGCCTATGCTCGTTGCAAACGGCACGGAGACGGCGACGCTTACGGCCGTCGTGTTCGACGATGAAGGCCTGCCCGTTTCCGATGGAACGATTGTCCGATTCAGCACATCGAGCGGCATAGTCAACCCCGCCGTAGCATACACATCGGGCGGAATTGCCACAAGCACGCTTAAATCGAGCACGACGCCGAATGACAGCGTCTATGTGGTCGCCGATGCGGGCGGCTCGGCTGTCGATACAAATATGGTCCGCTTCATCGCCGGCCCGCCGGCTGTGATAGAGATTACCGCCGACACAACGATAATCGAGGCCAACGGCGCGGACACGGCCATGATTTCCGTCGTTGTCAAAGACCAGTTCGGCAACACCGTCGGCGCGGGCGTGACGGTCAATTTCACCGCGACTCTGGGAACGATAGTATCTACAGCATATACCGATTCCGACGGCGAGGTGACCGTCAGGCTGACCTCCGGAACCAGTAGCGGATTCTGCAATGTCCGCGCAACTTCCGGAACCGCCGAAGGAAATATCCTCATCGAGTTCACATCGACGGAGGTTGCGTCCGTCAACCTTACGGTCATTCCGCGGACGCTCATAGCCAACGGCACCAGCACCGCCGATGTCTCGGTCGTTGTTCTCGATGGCGACGGCAGTCCCATCTCCGACGGCACGACCGTCCGTTTCTCGGGGCTTTCGCACGGCAGTATAACGCCGATTTTCGCCACGACAACCGGCGGCGTCGCGACCGCCACAATAAGGTCATTCACGAGCACGGGCACGGATACCCTAACAGCGACAAGCGGAACAGAAGATGACTCGGTCGAGGTCGAGTTCATCTCCGGCCCGCCGAGCTACATCATTCTCAGCGCGGACAGCTCGATTCTGTTCGCCAACGAGAGCGATACCACGCGAATTCGCGGGCAGGTGTTCGATGTGGCGAGCAACCCTGTCGGCGCGGGACGAGTCGTGAACTTCACGCTGGAACCCGCCGGATACGGCACAATCTGGGCCGCCGATGTGACAGACGCCGACGGCCGGGTCGATGTGCCTTTCCGGGCGGGGCGTTTCGCAGGAGTGGTCATAGTTCGGGCGAACTGCGAGGGCGCCACGGGAATCACACAAATTCAGCTTCAGCCGACGGATGTTGACGAGATTCGCGTATCCGTCGCGGAGAGATTCCTCCCCGCAGACGGCGTTAGCTCGACTCGCGTCTCCGCGTTCGTCACCGATGCGGCGGGAATGCAAATCGCCGACGGCACGGGCGTCCGTTTCGGGCAGGCCATCCCGCCGGGAGATGTTTCGGCGCTCCTTTCGCCGAGCTTCAAGACCACCGAGGACGGATACGCAATTGTTGACCTCGTCGCACCGACCGAGGTCGGAAGCACTTTCGTTTATGCCTATTGCGAATTGCCGGGCGGAGGCGTAGTCGAATCGATAGACACCATAGCGGTGTATTTCAGCCCGGGCAATGTCGCGGCGGTTCGCTTCGACACGCTCTCCGGCGGAACATACACGCAGATAGATTACGTCCAGCTCACCGCCGACGGCGAACAAACCCTTCAAGGATATGTCCGCATCGAGGACGCTTTCGGCAACGGCATTCCCGAGGCCACGGTCAACCTCTCGATGGAGCTTGGGACTGTCTTCCCGCCGATAGGCATCACAGGCCCTCAAGGCAGGGTGCAATTTACAATCACCGCGCCTACGCGAATGGGGACTACATATCTCACAGCAACCAGCGACGGGCGAACCGGCTATCTGCCGGTGGAATTCACGCCGACAACGGTAGCGAACCTCACGCTGTCCATCTCGCCGCGAGGCCTTCCCGCAGACGGCTCATCGACTGCGGAGGTGCGGGCGATTGCCACCGATGCAGGCGGCAATCCTGTGTCAGACGGCGTGCCGGTGAGATTCACGGCTCAGCTCGGACTGATTACGCCCATCAGCTATCTCGAGGGCGGCGTCGCGACTGCAGTCCTCGTGTCCTCCGACACTCCCGGCACCGACAGCGTGACGGTCACTTGTCAGGATTCAATGCGATGGAAGTATGTCATCTACGATGCAGGGGCGCCCGCGGCAATTACACTGAATGTTGTGCCGGACACCGCAACTGTCGGAAGCACCCGCAACAGCACCATCTCCGGCCTCGTCACCGATGCCGCCGGAAATCCGGTCGCGCCGGGGACTTATGTCTATGTCTCCGTTGATAGCGCGGGCATGGGCAGTGTCGCCGACCCGGTCGTCGCAACCGACGACACCGGAGTTTTCAGCACGCTATACACCCCTGGTCTCAAGGCCGGTCTCACGGGGATTACCGCGAGAGTCGGCGAGCTTTCCGCGCGCAAGGATTTCCTCCTTATAGCAGGGCCGCCGCATACGACGGACATCGAGGTCAGCAGAGACTTCATCTATGTCCGCGGAGTGGGCGAGATTGACCAGTCGGTTATCTCGGCCGTCATGTTCGATCAATATGACAACCCCGTCCGCGACAGCATCCCCGTAGTGTTCCGCGTTGCTGAATATCCGACCGGCGGAAGCGTCAATCCGGAGCTTATTCCCGGCGGCGCGCTCACGAGCGACACCGTCTATTCCATCGGCGGAAGGGCCAGCGCGACGCTCCGCTCCGGCGACCGTTCCGGCACGATAGTCGTCGAGATGACCGCCTATCTGCCCGCAGGAGGCTCATTTACTTCTCTTGCGCCCAGAATCACCGTCGGCGGAGGCCTGCCGCGAAACATCTCTGTATCCGCGCAAAAGTGCAATGTCCGCGGCTGGGATGTGGACGGCGTGCCGAACCCCATTATGGCGATAGTCACAGACGAACACCTTAACCCCGTAGCGCCGGGAACCGCCGTATGGTTCTATGCCGACGAGGGCGCAATCACGACATCCGCAACGACTAACGACACCGGATTCGCCTTCGCTACATGGTATTCCGCCGCGCCGAGAGATACCGGCGTAGTCACAATCACCGCCGAGACTCGCGACGGCTCAGGCTCGCCGATTACCAGCTCGACTTATTTCTACTCCAGCGGAAGGCCGGACAGTATTCATATCAGCGTATCCCCCGGATGGGCATACGCCGACACCTTGGGCTTCGCAGATGTTCGCGTCGATGTTTGGGATTTGAAAGGCAACCCCGTCAAAGACAGCACGGCGGTTCAGCTCATCACAGACATCGGCTCGGTAATTTCGCCGATATATACGACCAATGAATGCCACGGAAGCTACGCCACAGGCAGATACACCGCACGAAGCGTTTTCGTAGATAGGTATTGTGATTCCGATACCGGCGGCGTGGCCAAGGTGACGGCCACCGTCGCGGGCACTAGCGAGTCGGACAATATCTTCCTTAAGCACGATATGCCGAACTCCGCAAAGTCTTCGATTTCTGCGCCGGAAAGTATGCCATTCGGGTTCGATTTCCCGATTAGCGTCCGTATAGTTGACCAATGGGAGAACCCGATTTGCGGCGAAGATGTCGAGGTGACGGGGGCGAATATCACAGTGGTGACATCGCCGCCAATTGGCACAACAGACTCTACCGGCGAGGTGTCATTCCAGATGAGGGCACCCGCCCCCGGCTCTGCGACAATGGGCGTCATATTCGCCACCATTACCAGCACAGGCGGAACATTCAATGCCACCATTGAGTTCGTCGAGAGACGACGCCCATCTCCGCCGGAGAGAAGCGACGCAGGCGATGTCTGGAAACAGGAAAGCGAAGACTGGATGATTAAACTCGAAGATTAGGGCGAGACACCCCTCGCCCTAATTCTCGTCGATGTCGAAATAATGAAAATTTTCATTGGAGGCTCTACGGAGAAGGAGCGATGATGAAGCGAAATCTGATATACGCAATCGGGATATGCCTGTCCTTTGCCGGCTCGGCATGGGCTATTTTCGTGGGAAATCCATCGAGAGAAACACCGTTCGAGCAGTTCGGAATGTCGGCGGAGTTCAACTATGAACGATGGATGATACGCTATCAAGTTGGGCCGAACTATAGGATTAACTCGCAAAGGGTTCTCCTCAAGCCCACGCTGGGGGTATTCAGATATGTTGATGCTTACGGCTATCTCGGCTGGGGCGATGTCAACTTCCCCAGCGTGAGGACTGCGCTGACGGATTTCGACGGAAGCCCCGAGATGGCATTCGGCTTGGGAATTAGAACCCACTTCGCAGACTTCTATCCCGACTTCTGTTGCAAAAACCTCACGAGCCATCCCGTGCGCATCTACGCAGTCACGCATTGGCTGACCACGCAAAGCTCCGATAAGGTCGTTCTCAGCGGCGGAGTGCAACACTATGAAGACAGATATCGTTTCCAACAATGGGACATCGGGCTATATGGCAACTGGCAGTTCGGCAGAACTATCCCCTATCTCGGCATCAAGTGGACATATCTATACGGCAGAAAATACCGCAAAGCCTTTTCAGGAGAATCCGGCGAGCCATACGCGAGACTCACCGGCCTCTACAACGACCCCGGGCAATATCCGAAACCCATACTCGGGCTTGACATCGACCTCGGCAAAGGTTATGTTTTATCGTTAGAGACGAGTTACTGGGGAAAAGACGAGACATCGATTGGAATTGGACTGTCACAACTATATCGACCGCGAAGGCTCGAAAACGAAGAAGAACAAGCCATACAGAGGCCTGATTAGTGTAGTTCTGTTCGCTCATTTATTGATAGTCAGCGCAGTATTCGGCTTGCGGCCGGATACCAGTCCCTTCGCGTCTTACTGGGCGAGGGGGCTTTTGGAAAATCAGCCTCAAGCCGTCCACTACTTTGTCCCACGCACCGACCTCATTAGCACCGAAACCAGAGATATACTCCTCAGAGCATACAGCTTCCAAAGCGCCGGCTGGGAGGAGAGGGCGCTGGGGAATTTCCAGCAGGTGGCAGTAATGCCGGAAGTTCCGGCTCTGGCTGATTGGGCGGCGTTCTGGATAGGCCAAATGGCGCAAGAGCAAGGAGATTTGGCGCTGGTTAGGCGGGCGTTCAGCGGAAGAAGCCCCCCATGGGGCAGGTTCTGGCTGGCGGCGTGGCTTTTTTCCGAGGCGGATTACGATTCCGCAACCGTTCTTCTGGCGCCGCTTTCGCACGATGACTCCGGGCAGGCAATACTCAGACTTATCTCCGGCTATTTCCTCGGGCTATCATATAGCCGCCTCGGAATGGCCGATTCGGCGACTGTGGTTTTCGAGCGCCTCACGGAGCAGTATCCGCGCAGTCTTCTGAGCGGCGAGATTAAATATCGCCTTGCAACCATAGCATTCGCCCGAGACGATTGGCAGACCAGCCGCGACCGCCTCACCGAGGCTATCGATTTCTACGACCTCTCGACGCGAAAGTCCGCGCATTGGTGGATAGACGAAGCCCACTTTCTGCTCGGCGCAATCGATTTCACGGAGGGGCGCCATGTGGTGGCCTTGCGGAGATTTCGGCGCCTCGAAAACGACTTCCCAGAATCGCCATACATCGAGAGACTGCCATATATCGCCGTTCTCGGCAATATCGAGACGCGCGCCACAGACGCCGGCTCAGATAGCGTGCTTCTGCAAGCCCTCTCGCCGGATATGCTCGCCGATGTTCACATGAGAATTGCCTATCTTTTCATGGAAGACGGCGAGCTTACAATCGCGCAGGACAAATTCGTCGAGTCGGCGGAAGTCGCGGAGGATAGGTCGCTCAAGGGCGAATGCTTCCTCTTCGCGGGCGAGTGCGCATATCGCCGGAAACGATACTCCGAAGCCTTGGACTTCTATAAGATGGCGAACTTGATGGCGCCCCTGCGCAAGCGCGAGGCCAGCTGGGGGCTTGGATGGTCTTATTTGCGGCTCAGAAAGTATGAGGATTCGAGAACCTATCTCGCGTCGGTTTTCTCTGGACATGAGGATGATTTCTCGCAGTCCGCGCGCCTCACATACGCCGAGACTTTCCTGCTCGAAGGCCGTCCGCGAAGAGCTATCGCCGAGCTGAACGACTTCTTGGCAGTTGCCGATGAGAGCTTGCTCGACCGCATTCTATACGACTTGATTCTCGCGTTTAGAGCAGTGGATGACACGCACAGAATTGTCGAGACTTCCGAGAGATTTCTCCAAAAATTCCGCCGAAGCCCCCGCGCCGAGGACATCGTTCCGCAGTATGCGAACATACTCTTCGCTCAGGGCGAATATCTCAAAGTGATAAACCTCGCCGATGAAATAGAGATATACGCCGTAGGGCGTGAGAAGGCCGACAGAGTGCGCTTTTTGGGCGAGAAAGCGCGCCTCGAAGTTGGCGTATATAATAGTATTCTGCAGGTCTCCGAGGGCTTTCTCGAAAAATATCCGGATTCCCCCATCGTTGGCGAGGTTATGCTCGACATCGGTAATTATTTGTGTTTGAGCGAAGATTTCGAGGGCGGTCTCATAGCATTCGAGAGGCTTCGCGACAGAAGGCGCTCCATCCCCGATTCGCTCTGGATGGAGGCGAGCTATAATATGGGGCTGTGC
>DSAF01000134.1 GCA_011388305.1 Candidatus Zixiibacteriota bacterium
AATCGAGACGAAATTCACGGGCTACCTCGACCTCGAGGCCCTGCTCCCCGATAAGATGGCCAGCAGAGGGCGAATCCCTATCGAATTCGAGACATCCGGCCTCTCTATCATCTCGATGTCGGCCGGTTTCGAGCTTATCGAAAAGAACGATCCCAGCAAATTTCGTTTTGAGGGCGAGTTGACGTTCAATATCGACACCGATGCCGATGAGGTCGTCAAGGCCATACAGTTATGGGAGAACAAGCGTCGCGTCGGCCTCGAAGTGAGCCGTGGAGAGGATGGAGTCTATCGTTTTCGCTCCGGCATTATCGAGAGGACGGATGAGGACAGGAGATTCACGCTGGAGATTTCCTCCAAAAGGCTCAAACTCCCCGGCGACTTCACGAGGGAGTTTCTCCTTCCCGCGAAAGTGAACTTCGTCGTCACCGATGTCGAAGTGTCGACAACCGCCGATGAGATGGCCGTCGTCATTACATTCTCCGACGACCTCATTAGCAACGAGGACTATCGCGGTCTTATCCGCACAAACCCGCGCGTCGATTTGAAACTCTCCGTGCGCGGAAAGACAATCACTGCGAGCGGAAATTTCGAGCGCGCGGCAACCTATCAGGTGGAAATCCTCGCCGGTCTCAAGAGTTTATGGGGCACGAAAACGGAACGAAGTTCTATTCATGAGGTCGAATTCCCATCCATGCTTCCGCAAATAAATTTCGTTGACAAAGGCCTCTTCGTTCCATCGACGAACAAGAAATCCATCGATTTCAGCTCGGTCAATGTCCGAAGGGCGGTCATCACCATCAAAAAAGTGTATGAGAACAATCTCGGCTTTTTCATTCAAGAGAACAATTTCAGAGGTGGCGGAGAATATTGGTGGGACGATAGTTACCGCGATTTATATCGTGTCGGCGATATTATCGCTGTTGATACTTTGGAGATTGGCGACGTCACGGACAAGTGGCTGAAATCGCGCATCGATCTCTCTAAGATTACGCGAGGAACCGACCGCGGTGCATATGTCATTGAGCTTTCTTTCGGCGAGGAGGATATCCTCGTAGGACTTCCGCCGGAGTGGCCATACTGGCAAAAAAGCAGTTACTTCTGGGACGAGGGCAAGAAAGCTACGGCAATTATCTTCACCGATCTCGGCCTTATCGCCAAGAACACAGGCGATAAGATTGGCGTGTGGGCGGTAGATTTGGTATCGGGCGCGCCCGTCTCCGACGCGGCGATAAGCCTGAAATCCTACACCAATCAGACTCTTTTGTCCAAAACCACGGACGCCCAAGGCTATTGCGAATTCGACACGAGCGCTGGATTCTACATCGAGGGCGTTTGGCGCGGGCATCGGACTGTCCTGCTTTTTCGGGAGATGATGCTGGGCACTTCGCTATTTGATGTAGGCGGCGCTACCGAGCCGCCGGATGACATCCGCGCGTTCATATACACCGAACGCGGCGTGTTCCGCCCGGGCGATGACTTCAATCTCACGGCGATTTTCCGCAACTCCGAGGGCACTTTCCCGAAGAATCACCCGGTCGAGTTGGAGCTTTTCAATCCGCGAGGGCGCAAAGTATCGACACGCATGATTCGCGAGTCCGAGGACGGCTGGTATAACTTCCCGCTCGCCACGGACGAGAATGCTCCGACGGGTTTCTGGCGCGCGGAGCTGACCGTCGGCGAGAAGAAGTTCGTCCATCATGTTAGAATCGAAACCGTTGTGCCATATAGAATTAGAACGAACATCACCACGAAGCCCGAGAGGCTCACGCCGCTCGACGACAAACTCATCGCGGAAATTAGCGCGAATTACCTGTTTGGCAATCCCGCCGTGGGGCTTGGTGCGAAAGTCAAGCTTTCAATCCGGCCGTTCGAGCTTTCGCTGGACACTCATAAGGGCTTCGTATTCACCAATGAGATGCAGAAATTCGAGCCGATAACGCTCCCCTCCCGCGATGTCAAGCTCGATTCCGAGGGCAAGGCGGCTGTCCAGTGGGAACTGCCGAAAGTGGAGTCGGTGCCTTCGGCACTGACGGTCGAGGTCTCCGCGGATGTTTTCGAAAGGGGAGGGCGCGCTGTGCCCGCCGAGAAGAAGATACCGTTCGAGGTGTATAGCCGCTATGTAGGCATTCAGCCGCCGGATGGGCGTTTTGTGCGCGTAGGAAGGGAAGCTAAAATCGGCGCCGTGCTTATCGACAGCGAAGGCAACACCATCGCCGGCGCGAAACTTGAATACAAAATATTCCGAAGCCGCCGCTTTTGGTGGTTCGATTATGAAAGCGAGGAGGATTTCCGAAGGCGCTTCAAGAGCGACGCAACGACCGAGCTTATCAAAAGCGGGAGCGTCGCTTCCGGCTCGGTGCCGGTATATTTCGACTGGAAGCCCGACGGATACGGGACGGCGTTTATTGAAGTGACAGATCCCTCAGGCGGCCATGTCGCGGGCGTATTTATCAATGCGAGGCATTGGGGCGCAGAGCCTTCCGGCGGCGACGCGGATTTGCTCATCATGAAGACCGACAAGGAGCACTACCGTCCCGGCGAAACCGCCAAAGTCATCGTCCAAACGCCCAAGGAGGGTCGCGCGCTTCTGTCCGTCGAGGCTGGAAGGAGGCTCGTTCACTCCCGATGGTCGCTACTTCGCGCCGAGGAGACCGTGTTCGAGGTGCCTATCACCCGCGAGATGATGCCGACGGCATACGCGACAGTGACCGCGATTCAACCGCACGAGAACACCGCGAACGACCTGCCGATGAGGTTATACGGCGTGGTTCCGCTTCATATCCAGGCCGAGGACACACAGTTGGAGCTGAAAATCTCCGCGCCGGAGAAAATCGAGCCGGGGCAGAAATTCACGATTTCGCTGTCTTCAAAAGACAACAGTTCTTATCGATATACAATCGCAGTTGTCGATGAGGGGCTTCTCGACCTCACGCGCTTCAAAACGCCCGACCCGTGGAATTTTTTCTATCGAAGAGTGGCGTATTTAGTCAGAACATATGATGTGTTCTCGCATGTTGTGGGGGCAAGCTGGGGCGAGATTTTCAAGAGGTTCTCAATCGGCGGGGCGCTGGCCGATTATGACATGATGCGCTCGCCGGTCAAAGCCCGCAGATTCAAGCCGGTGTCGCTCTTCTCCGGTGTGGGGGAATCGGACGGGCGCGGCAATGCCAAAGTCGAATTCATCATGCCGGAATATGTAGGCTCAGTGCGCGTGATGGCCGTGGCGTCGAAGGGCACTCGTTACGGTAGTGCCGAGAAAGCAATTCCCGTTACTGCGCCGCTGATGGTTCTGCCAACGCTTCCGCGCGTGCTCGCCCCCGGCGACGAGATTGCCCTGCCGGTCACCGTTTTCGCGATGGAGGACGGCGTGGGTAAAGCGACAATCGAGCTATCCGTCGATGGGCCGGTTGAAGTTGTCGGAGACGCGAAAATCACGCTGGACATGCCGTCTGTCGATGAGCGGGACGTGCTTTTCCGCTTGAAAGCATCGCCGGAAATCGGCGTGGCAAAGGTGAAAATCTTGGCAAGCTCTCGCAATTTCCGCATCGCCGATGAAACGGAAATTGCTGTTCGTCCAACGAATCCTTGGGTGCATGCTTTTACGGGCAAGGCCGTCTCCGCGGGAACTTCGGCCAAACTCCGCATCCCCGATGACGGAATCGAGGGCACGAACCGCGCACGCATCACCGTAGGCAAAGTTCGCGATTTGAACATGTCGGCGCGGCTCGAATGGCTAATTCGATACCCCTATGGATGCATCGAGCAAATAGTTTCGGCGGCCTTTCCGCAACTCTATCTCGCCGAACTCACCAAGCTCTCCGACATTCAAAAGAAGGCCATCGACAACAACGTAAACGCGACGATTGAGGGGTTGCGAAAATTCCAACTGCCTTCGGGGGGCTTCGGTTATTGGCCTAACGCACCACAACCCAACCATTGGGCGACAAACTATGCGGGACATTTCATGGTGGAGGCCAAGACGCGCGGCTATCATGTCCCGAAGGACATGTTTGACCGCTGGATCGATTACGAGAAGCGCGAGTCGCGCGGCGATCCGGATCATATTCTCACGCAAGCATATAGACTGTATATACTTGCGTCGGCGGGCGAGCCGCAGTTCGGCGCGATGAATCTGCTTCGCCAGAACTACATCGACGAGATGGACAACGCATCTCGATGGCTTCTCGCGTGCGCATATCTGATGAGAGGCTCGGAGAGAACTGCGCGTGAGATAGTCGCCCAAACGGGCACGGAAGTCCGCAAATATCGCGAGTTCGGCGGGACTTTCGGCTCGGATATCCGCGATATGGCGATTGTCCTCGAGGGTCTCGTCCGATTCGGCAACGAGACACAGGCGTATCGCACCTTCGAGGACATCGCCGAAGCGCTGGACTCCGACAGATGGCTCTCCACGCAGGAGACAGCGACTTGTCTTCGCTCGGCGGCAATTTTTGTAGGTGAATTTGCCAAAAAGGCAGAGCCACTGGAGGGAAGCGTTTCCCTTCCGGATGGCAGGAAAATCGCAATAGATAAAGCAACGCCAACGCTCATGGTCGAAATCGAGGAGGGGTTCGGCAAGGAGATTACGCTGGAGATTACATCGGGCAAAGGTTTCGCGAGGCTCGACTGGTTCGGAATTCCGGAACGCGACACATTGCGTTCGATGCGCCGGAATCTCGCGCTGGATGTCCGCTGGCTCGACGAGGACGGAAGCGTCATCTCGCCCGTAAGTCTCCCGCAGAACAAGATTTTCTGGGGACATTTTCGCGTGCGCAATCCATCGAATATCAATCTCGAGCAGGTCGCGCTTGTGCAAGTTTTGCCATCGGGATGGGAGATAGAAAACATCCGCCTTTCCGGCGAGAATTACCCGGATTGGACGCGCGGATACTCGCTCTCTCGCGAGGACTATTTCGACTTGCGCGATGACCGCGCGATGTGGTTTTTCAATTTGCGCGGCGGACAAACGCTCGATTTCATGCTCAAACTCAACACGGTGACGGTCGGGAAGTTTCGCCTTCCGCCGACGCAGGTCGAGGTCATGTATGACGACCGCTATCAGGCGCGTGAGGCGGGCAGAGGCGTCGAAGTCCTGAAGTGAGTCCATTTTCGCGCGCGATAGAGCTTGTTTTCCGGCGGAAGGCCTTGTCTGTCGGTGTTTTCGCGGCTATCCTATTCGCCGGAGGATGGGTTGCTACGCCGCTGTCCCGACCGATATTCCCGAACGATTACAGCACTGTCGTCACTGCCGGCGATGGCAGGCCGCTTCGCGTCTTTTTGAACTCTGACGAGCAATGGTGCTTTCCGCCAAGTGATATCCCCCCGCCGGAAAAGCTCGTCCGCGCGGTGATTCTATATGAGGACAAGCGCTTCTACATCCACCCGGGGATTGATCCTATTGCGTTGTCGCGGGCGGTGTTTTCGCGGATTGTAGGCAAAGAGAAGCCCGGCGGTGCGAGCACAATCACTATGCAGGTCGCGCGCATCGCCAACCCCAAACCGCGAACGCTTCGCTCGAAGATAATCGAGGCATTTCACGCGCTGAAAATTGAGTTTCGCCATCCAAAGGACGAGATACTTCGCATGTATCTCGAACACGCGCCGTTCGGCGGAAACATAATTGGGTATCGCACGGCCTGCCTCAAGTATTTCGGTGTGGAGCCGGGAATGTTGACTTGGGCGCAAGCGGCTATGTTCGCCGTGCTCCCTAACGACCCTTCTATGGCCAATCCCATGCGAGATATGACTCGACTGAAGGCCAAACGCGACGCGCTTCTGCGCAGAATGTTCCGCAGAGGGATTATCGACGAGGAGACGCTGGAGCTTTCGCTCGCCGAACCCATCCCCGATGGGCGCATTCCCTTCGATTTTCACGCTCCGCACCTTTGCCAGAGGATTGCACGGGCGCGTCCGGGCGAGGAGGTCAGAACCACCATAGATTTCGACCTTCAGAGAAATATCGAAGAGATTGCGCTCGATCAGGCCAAGCGGTTGGGCGAATTTGGCGTGGGAAACATTTCGATTCTCGTCGCAAACACGCGAACGGGAGAGGTGCGGGCTTATGTCGGTTCGCAGAATTTCAGGGATTTCGACGCGGCGGGACAGGTCGATGGTGTTTTCGCGCCGCGCTCGACCGGCTCTGTCTTAAAACCTTTCCTATTCGCACTCGCGATAGATAATGCCCTAATTCTTCCGGAGACGAAAATCAGGGACATCCCGACATATTACGGCGCTTTCGCGCCGATGAACGCGGACCGCTCTTTCCGTGGGCTTGCGACGGCAAAGAGCGCGCTGGTCAAGTCACTGAACGTGCCTGCGGTTCGGCTTCTTTACACATACGGTATCGACGATTTCTATGAGTTTCTCAGATCTGCCGGCATGACGACGCTCTTCCGGACGCCACGGGAATACGGACTGCCGCTGATTATCGGGGGCGCGGAGGGGAGGCTCTGGGATGTGACTGCGATGTTCGCCGGATTGGGCAACTACGGCGATTTTCGTGGCCTTACGGCAATTGCGGGAGAAGTAAAGGACCGAGAGAATCGGCTTATCGGCGAGGCGGCGTGTTTTCTCACGCTCGAGATGCTCCGCGAGCTTGATAGGCCGGGCGCGGAATTCTACTGGGATCAATTCGAGAGCCGTCGGCCTATCGCGTGGAAAACCGGCACCAGTTATGGCAACCGCGACGGCTGGGCGGTCGGTGTCTCGCCGGAGTGGACTATCGGCGTCTGGGCGGGAAATTTTGATGGCTCGAGCAATCCCAATCTCACGGGGGCAAGTTGCGCCGGCATGGCTATGTTCATGGTATTCAATGCGTTGCCGAGGGGCGATGTCGTATGGTTCATTCCGCCGGAAACACATCTGCAGGAGGTCGCGCTATGCGAGGCCAGCGGGTATTCTGCCGGGCCGTTCTGCGAGGACACGATTTTCGTGCGTTCGCCAATTCATCCACGCAAGAGTTTGCAGATTTGTCCGTATCACCGGCGTTTCTATGTCGATGATACGGGGGAATACCGCGTCTGCTCCCGTTGCTGGGAGGGGATGAACTACCGCGAGGTTATACAGATTGCATACCCACCGGAGGTCGCAGGCTTTCTAATCTCGCGCGGGCACGCTTTCCAAGCCCTTCCACCGCACAATCCCCAATGTCCCGTGCCCACCGTATCGCGAACGACGAACATCATTTACCCATCTGAAGGCGCGCTGATTCAAGTCTTGCGCGGCGCAGACGGCGAATACCAAAAGGTCGTCGCCCGTGCGGTATCATCTACAGCCCGCGCAGAGCTTTATTGGTATCTCGACGAGACCTTTGTTGGCGCCACCAGCGAAGAACATATGCTTCCGCTCATGCCCACCGGCGGCGCCCACGCCCTGACTGTGATAGATTCCGAAGGGCACAGCACGACGGTGCGTTTCCGCGCCGTGCGAAACTGAACTTCCGCCAGTGCGGGGCGTCGGCCCCACCTGCGACTTGAAAGTCGCAGGTGGGCACGAGATAGTCGGCGGCAAGTCCATCCCTTGATACTCGATCTCGCTCCGACTATCTCGGGGCGCGTCCACGCGCGCCGACGCCCCTAATACTCGAAAAGCGGAAAGCGCCGACACCACAAAGGCATCGACGCTTTATTGACAAGCAATTTCTTGCCGGTGACTTACCTGCTAACGGCTATAGTGCCGTTGCAAATAATATTGCCATCTTTTTGGATAACATAGAGATAAAGCCCCGGAGTAACATTAGCCCCAGTGTTATCTCGACCGTCCCAAATACGGTTAGTAACGTCCATATAGTCGCTGACTGGGCCGATAGGCGAGCTGTGGACGAGCTGATTTCGAATGTCGAAAATCATCAGCTTGGCGGAACCGGAAAACATGAGCGGATACTCGAAAATCGCCAAGTCGTTGATGCCGTCGCCGTCGGGGCTGATCGGATTCGGATAAACGTTGCACGCAATCATCGGCTCCATCACGAACCACCATGAGAACTCGCTACGGTTCGGCTCGCAGAGGTCGGGGTTATCGCCGGCAAATACCGTCACGAAGACGGTATCCCCCGCGACGAACTCTAAGCTGGCGACCTGCGGGTCAAATAATAGCCTTCCGCTGGCGAATGTCAGCGCGGAAGATGTTGTCGTGTAAGTGTTTCCATAAACATCCATCGATAGCTCGCTCTCACGAACGCCTGCGAGGTTGTCGGTGATATCCACGCCGATTTGCGCTCTGCTGTTACTTATCATATCCGATTGCACAGGGAACGGATTGGCAAATTCCGGCGGCTCGAGATCGATGAGGAAACTATACTGTAATGTATCCCACATCGGGTTGCCGAGACTGTCTTCGGCGAGCGTGAGGAGAATCGTCACAGTTTGTTCGTTCGTCCAAATTTCCGCGCCCGGGTCGAAAGTAAGTTCTCCCGAGGCCGCGTCGTATGTCAACCTCGCGTCCGGCCAAACGATTCGCTCGCCTGCAATTTCCAGCACCATCGGCGCAGGATCCACTCCATCGGGATCGACAAGCTCGATGATGATGTATTGATCGGCGCAGGCCGTTATCTCGCCGGGCAGAGGCGTAATCGGTTGTGCCGTCGGCCCTCCGAGAATCGGGCAGATGCTGTCGGCATAGGCCGATTCGCGGTCATCGGGGTTGAGGAAGTCGAAATCGTTGTCGGTCGCGAAAATCCGATATGTAACAACAGTAGTCGCCGAGAAGGTGGCTATCGGCGATGTCGTTCGCCAGAGCCATCCGCTGGCTGTTGCGTCGTAGCTTCCCGGAATGGAGTCCATCGCCACCGGCCCATTGTAGTCGATATCGACCTCGCCGTCGGTGTCCCAGATAAGCTCCGCCGAATAAACTCCGCTCGGATCGACTATGCGCGCCGTGATGAAAACGGGCATCTGCGTGCTCTCATAGGGAGGCCCGAACTCAAACACCTCCGGGCCGAGCGTGTCGTCGTCCTCAACCGTGAATTCCCACGAGAAGTTCGAGCCGTTGGGATCGCAATAATCCGGTTGCCGGTCAAACGCATGAACCGTGATGCCGATAGTCGCGAACTCTGGGAAGTAGATGCCCGGGCCGAGCGTGTCCTCCGGCAGTGGGTATGTTATTCCGTGCGCTGATTCATCGACATCCGCGGGATTAACCGAGAGAAGCGGCGGCGACCAATCCACGCCGTCGTCGCCCACGCGCAAGCGAACCGGCCCGCCGGCGCGATATACGCCGTCGAGAACGACCTCGAGGCTTTCCGGCTCCACGCCGAGTATGTCATCGCGGATTTCTATCGAGATCGGAAGTTGCCAATCGTAAGACGGGAAGCCCGAGGCTGGCAGAGCGTTCGAGAAGTCCGGCGGCGTGAGGTCCATCGTGAAGTTCCACTCCACCGGGGCGCCCTCAAGCGCGTTGCCAAGCATATCATCGGCGGAGAGAATTCGGACGCTCACCGGGCCGTCATCCCAAACATCCGGCGGAGTCCATGTGAGAAGCGGTTCAGCCCATAGAACTTCAGCATCTCCGACTTGATACGGTGTTCCGTTCACCTCGAACAGGATAGTCCCCTCGTCCACTCCGTTGCTGTCAACAAGCGTGAATATTATCTGCTGAAGGCTACACGCGCTAATCGTGCCGTCCAAAGGCTCGATAATCGTAGCCACCGGCCCGCCCGTAGTGATACTGAATCGCCAGCAGTGGAGGCTATCGTTCGGCGGGCAATAGTCGGGGTCATCGCAAGCATGGACGCAGACGTTTATGTTGTCGCCGCCGGAAAATGTCAAGCCGGCAATTTCCGTTGAAAGCTCCAACAGCTCGCCGTCCCAAGAAATCTCCGGCGAAGACAGGTCGAAATGCGTTGTGCCGTTGATTGTAAGCCAAATGCAAGAATCCGCGAGGCCGGCGATTGCGTCGGCGATGCGAACCGAGATGTCCGGCGACGGCTCGTCGATTATCGCCAAATGCGGGGGATTCATTCCCCAGAAGATAGGCGGGGTCAGGTCCATCTCGAACCACCAGTCGAGCGGCGTCGCCAATTCGTTGCCCAGAAGGTCGTCGGCAGAGATCAGTTGGACGTGAACCGCGCCGTCCGCCCAAACCGCCGGCGGAGTCCATATTAGATACGGAACGCTCCAGTCAAGCTCCGCGTCGTCGATGCGATACTCCACTCCGTTGACTATCAACACGATAGTCGTATCATCCACGCCGATTGTGTCCTCGATTGTGATGATGATTTCCTGCAGACTACATGCGCTCACCGTGCCGTCCAGCGGTTCGATGATTGTCGCTCTCGGCCCTCCGCGCGCGATGACCAAGTCCCAACAATATGTCGTATCGTTCGCTCGGCAGTAAGGCGCAACGGTATCCGGCAAGTCGGCGATGTCGAGGCAAAGTTCGATGCTGTCGCCGCCGGTCCAGAGGATGCCGAGGCTCTCCGGCTCGAAGTTGAGAATGTCGCCTGTCCAGAAAATCGCGGGACTTGCGGGAGTCAGAGCACCGTGCCCGGGAACGGTCAACACGGCAGAGTTATAGTCGATGCCCGCAGGAATATCGCGCAACTCCATGGTCACCAAGGGACTGCGGTCGCCCACTGGAACTCCCGGCCCGGGGATGACGGCTACAAGCTCCGGAGGCTCGTAATCGACCACGAAACTCCATCCCAATGGGTTTTCAAGCGGATTGCCCAGCATGTCGCCCGCGGAAATAAGCGAGCAGGAAACGGTCGAGCCGTGAGCGAAATAGCCCGCGCCGCCATCGAACGTGAGCACCGGCTCCGCCCAAGACAATTCCGCATCTCCGACATCAAACTCTATCCCATTGACCATAAACAAGATAGTCGTTTCGTCGATTCCGTCGTCATCCTCTATTATGAGGAGAATGTCCTGCGGGTCGCAACTCGTGATGATGCCGTCTGTCGGGTGAATAATTGTCGCGACCGGCCCTCCGGAGGCGACAGAGAAAACCCAGCATGTGTCGAGGACGTTCGGGCCGCAGTAGTCCGGCGAGTCCTCGGCGGTCACGCAAATCTCAACTGTGCTTCCACCGGCCAGCGTCACAACATCGCAGATGTCGAATGATAGGACTCCACCAGTCCATGAGACTCTGCCGTCATATATGTCCAAATGCTCTGTTCCGTCAACAGTAATACTAATCGACGATTCCATAACACCACTGCCCAAATCGGCCAAAGTGAATGACACTATTGGGCAAAGCGTCGCGACTACTGCGCCGGGGGCAGGTGTTATCGCGCCAATAACCGGCGGCGTGAAGTCAATATTGAACGACCAAACCAGCGTGTCTTCATTGGGATTCTCGAAGCGGTCCTCGGCATAAAGTAGCGAGCAGACGACAACCGTCCCATCGATCCAATCGACGGAGGGCGTGAAAATCAGCGTGTCCGGTCGATACTCCAGCTCCGCGTCGGCGGTGGTGAAGTGCGTCCCATCGACGCTAAATATTATTGTCGAGCCGATAACTGTATCGGGATCGCTAACGGTAAGAAGAATTTCGCCGAAGCGGCACGCGCTCCAAGAGCCGTCCACCGGCTCAATGACAGTGCCCACAGGACCGCCGGTGGGAAGATAAAATACCCAGCACGTGTCGCCCTCATTAGGCGGGCAGAAGTCCGGCAAATCCGCAGAGCGAACGCAAATGCGAACTGTGTCGCCACCGGTAATACTTAATGGAATATCCGTAATACTCGCCGTGTAGTTTGAGTCTGTGCGCCCGAACCATGGCTCGGAAAGGTCGAACCAAGTCGTGTCCGATGCGG
Source organism: Candidatus Zixiibacteriota bacterium (assembly GCA_011388305.1). GTDB lineage: Bacteria > UBP14 > UBA6098 > UBA6098 > UBA6098 > UBA6098. The sequence continues at coordinate 11,753 of DSAF01000134.1, forward strand.
GCAGAATGTCCACGCTGATGAGCACGCCGTCGAGGTCTGCGCCCGCGGGGATATCCGCCAAACTGAACCGCACTGTCGGGGTCAGCGTCCCGATGCCTGCGCCGGGGGAGGGGGCGAGGGCGAAGGCTCGGGGCGGCTCGAGGTCGATCTCGAACTCCCATGAGCCGGGGCCGTAAGCCAGCGGATTGCCCAACGAGTCATTGGCGGAAAGCAAATCCACGCGCACCGTCGCGCCGTGCATCCAAGGCGAAGAGGGTGCAAAGCAGAGAGTGTC
>DSAF01000094.1 GCA_011388305.1 Candidatus Zixiibacteriota bacterium
CGCCATCGCCCGCGCCGGAGAATGTGTATCCGCCTAAAAGGCCGAGCCGGTATTTGCCTCCGGGATAAAGATAAAAACCGCCGCCGCCGCGAAAAGCGAACGACGGAAGCTCATCGATTCCCATAGCCTCGGCTACCATAGGCGAGTCGGAGTCGGCAGAGAAAGTTCCTATGCCGAATAATCCGCCGAAAGTCCAGCCTGTAAGCTGGAGGTCGCAGGCAGGGCAGTCGCGGGGTTTCGCGGGTTCATCGGCCAAAGCCGCGAACGCGATTAGCCCGCATAGAATTATCGTTATAAATCTCAATTTTCCTCCATGTTGGAATCTCAACGATTCCGCGAGAACAATCAATTCGTAGATTACAAAATATACCGGCAATCGTCGATTAAAGCAAGAGCGATGTTTAGAAATCGAAAAGCTCGATTCGCGTGTATAACTCAAAACGCCATTGGTTGAACTCGATATTCGGGTGCAGGGAGAACTCCGAACCGTCGAAATCGTTCCACACATAGCCCCTGCCGATGAGGAACGCCACGCTATATTTTTCGCGGAAAACCCTCTCGATACCGAGCTTTCCGGTAATCTCCCAGCCCTCGCCGGACATTTCCGAGAACCCATTCGGATGGTGGAACTCAATACGCATCCATCGGTGCGAAGCCTCGATTTGCATGGGGAACAGCCACTCGCCGGTCTCGGACATCTCGTAGTTGTATGTTGCCGTGATTCCGAGCGAACGGCTTCTCATCGTCGTCTCTTGAGTGTTGGCGAAAATAGTACTCGCGCGGGCGAATCCGGCAGTTGCGCCGAACGAGAAAACCCCCGCACGCGCCATGATGGATGCTGTCGGCGAAAGCTCGTCATAGAGCGTCCCCCGTGAGACGAAGGACGGCGTCCCAAGCGGCTCCTCGACGGATATCATCATGAGATAGCCAACGCCGAGCTTGGCCTGAACCCCGGCGGCAACGGGAATGGCGAGCAAAATAATTAGCGCAATCGCAAGGCGCAAATAATTTGATAGTGCGTGCTTCACTTTATTAAAATAGCGATTATCTGCCAAGTCGCAACGGAAATATTGCTGGATGCTTATAGCAATTTTCAATTCGCGGTTGACATAGGGGGCCAACTGCTTTATCTTAAAAAGCTGTCAGCTTTTCGGAAAACAATTAGCCATGCTATAAGGAGAAACAATGAAGAATCTTGTGGAGTTAATCCAAAAAGCTAAATCTATGCCGGGCAAGAAAGTATCCCTTGCTGGCGCGGATGAAGTCGATGCGCTTTTAGCACTCGAAAAGGCGCGCGCCGAGGGTATCGCGGACGGCGTCCTCGTCGGGAATAAAGACAACATCGCCCAAACAGCCGAAACGGCGGGCATCGACCTCTCAAATTACGAGATAGCCCATGTTGATTCGGCGAAAGAGGCATCCAAGAAGGCCGTCTCGATAATCCGCGACGGCGGCGCGGACGCTTTAATGAAAGGCCTCGTTTCCACTGCAGATTTCATGCGCGCGATTCTCGATAAGGAACGCGGCCTTATAGCCTCCAAACTATTGAGCCACATCGCATTATTTGAAATTCCTCATTATCATAAACTCCTCGGCGTCACGGATGCGGCAATCAATATCGCCCCCACAATCGAGGAGAAGGCCGTGATGATTTCCAACGCAGTGAAAATCTTCCACAATATCGGAATAGATGAGCCGAAGGTCGCCTGTGTCTGCGCCGTGGAAAAAGTCAACCCCGGCAAAATGCCCTGCACCGAGGATGCCGCAATCCTCGCCGGCATGAACCGCGCCGGCCAAATCGCCGGTTGCATTGTGGACGGCCCGTTCGGGCTGGACAATGCCGTCAACGCCGAGGCCGCACAGCTCAAAGGAATCACCGACACCACCGCCGGCGACGCCGATCTCATACTTTGCCCGAACATCGAGTCCGCGAATGTCCTGTATAAAACACTGGCATATCTCGCAGGTTGCACATGCGGGGCGATAGTCGTGGGAACATCCGCGCCCGTCATCTTGACAAGCAGAGCCGATACCGACGAGTCGAAATTCGCATCGTTGGCGCTGGGAATTGCCGCATCATAAAAACGGAGGAATTATGCTTAAAAGTTTCGACCAAATAATCGAGAAGGCTACCGGCGCAAAAAAGCGCCTCGTCGTCGCGGATGCATCCGGCGGCTCGGTAATCGAGGCCCTTCAACAAGCCGAAAAACTTGGGATGATAGACCCCATTCTCGTGGGCGATGAGGCAAAAATCGCGCCGCTCATTGAGCAATTCGGTCTTTCGAGCTTCACAATTTACAACGAAACCAACCCGCAGGCGATAGGCGAGAAGTCCGTCGCGCTCGTCCGCTCTGGAGAGGGCGACATGCTCATGAAGGGCAAGCTTTCCACGCCGATACTCATGCGCGCGGTGCTCGACAAGGAAAACGGCCTTCGCAAGGGCAAGCTCTTGTCCCACGCGGCTTTAATGGGGATGCCGAATTACCCGAAGCTTGTGCTCATGACCGACGGCGGAATAGTCATCAGCCCTACAATCGACGAGAAGGTCGCGATTCTGGAGAACGCCGTCGAGCTGTCATACTCGCTGGGTATCGAGCTTCCGAAGGTCGCATGCCTTGCGGCAATCGAGAACGTTGACCCCAAGCAGGCCGCAACCACTGACGCGGCAATGCTCGTGCGCATGGCGATTCGCAAACAGCTCAAGCCCATGATTGTCGAAGGGCCGGTCGCTATGGACGTAATTCTCTCGAAAGAGGCCGCGAAGGCCAAGGGAATTGACTCGGCAATCTCCGAGGACGCGGACATCATCCTCATGCCGGACATCACCACGGGCAACGCGGTTGCCAAGGCGCTGATTCACATCGCCGGCGCGAAGATAGGCGGGTTAGTGCTTGGCGCGGCATGCCCGATTGTCCTTCTCTCTCGCTCGGATACCGCAGAGATAAAGCTGTTTAGCATAGCGACGGCGTGTTCGATGTGTAAATAAAACACTACCGCGTCAGCGTTAAAACGCCCCAGTCGCGGTCGGCGATGTAGATGATGTCCCCATCGACTGCGACGGAATAGGAATACATGCCGGCTATCTCCTGAATTGGCATGGGATTGCGCGGGTCGGAGACATCGTAGATAACTGTCCCGCCGGAGCCGCAGGCCAGATAGCAGTAATTCCCCTCGACGGCGATATTCTGCGCCATGCCCGTCTGCATGTCCGCCCTTCCCGCCACGAACGGCGCTGTCGGGTCTGAGAAGTCGATTACCGTAAGCCCGCCGAGGCCGTCGGCGACATAGCAATAATTCCCGGAGATGGCCATCTTGCGGGCATCCCCCGGAGTATCGACATGTCCTACCAGCAAATCGGCGTTCGTAGTTTTCGCTATGAACACGCCCAAATGCCCGGCTGATAGGAAAAATAGGCTATCAGCGAATGCCACGCCGTATGACAGCCCGTTGGGGTTGATTCGCCCCCGCGGCGTGACGAAGCGGTCGTCGGTGTCGTGGAGATCAAACACAAAACCGCCGTCGTCATAGTCCGCGAACGCCACGAACACTGTATCACGATAGCGCACGCCCGCAACATCCTGCGACTTCCTGCAGAAAAGGCCCGACCAGCTGTCGAGCGTGGGATCGAGAGGTCGCGATATGTTATACCAAAGTATCGGCGGATTGCCCATGTAATCCGCGATGACCATGAGCGATGTTTCCTCGTCAATCCAAATCGCACGGTTTTCATACTGGCCGGATGGCTCGTGCCAGCCCACGCGCTCCGGATTCAGCGGGTCGGTGCGGTCGCAGATAAGAAGTCCCGCGAATCCGTCGCCGACATAGAGAACATCGCCGAATGGATACACATCTCGCGGGGCGCCGCGTGTGGCCAGTGTATCGACGAGGCGGAAGGGATATTGTCGGATGGTGAACTCCAGCGTGTCCGACCAGTGCGAAAACTCGCCCTCGTCACCGGCGCGAACTGCCACCGACCAGCAATAATCGCCGTCGAAGAAGGGGACGATCGGCGTGAATGAGCTTGAAAACTCCACACCCTCGAAAACGGGATTGTCCGGGTCACCCTTCGGCCAGATGCGCACAAGATAGCCGTTCGAGTGCGGGTAGGCGAACCAATTGAAGAAAACCCGCGTTCCGTTCAGCACGGATAGATAAGGCGGAACGGTAACAATTACTCTCTGCGAGAGCACGAAGCGCGAGACTTCGGACCAGTGCTCGACGGCATTTCCGCGCACGACTCCCACCCTCCAAAAGTATTCCCCGTTGAGAATGCGAAAGTCTGGGTAAAGAACGGACGCGGACACAATCACTTCCAGCGTATCGGGCAGATTCTCGCCCCAAAGCTGAAACAAGTAGCTCTCCGCGCCGGGGAAACGCGCCCAATTGAAGCCCTCGCGCATGTTCGTCACCTGAACGCCGTCAGCGGGGCGGTCGAGCTGAACCTTGAGCGAATCCTCCGGCGGAAGACTGCGTTTTCCGCAGGAAATCACGGCAAGGGCAATAGTCAGCGAAAGCAGTATAATTTTCTTCATGGCGTCACCTGATTATCGAGTATTCCAGCCGAAGATAGGCCATAGAGCGGGCGTAATTCTTCAGCGGTTTCAAGTCAAAATATGGCGAGTCCGATTCGCGGATAGTGAAGCTATATCCTAAACGAATGTTCAGTCTATCTGTCGCGTCGCAGGAGATGAACGGGCTAATGTCTGCGCGGAGGTCTCTTCTTGCGACGTGGATGTAATCTATATGAAAATCCTTCTCCGAGGTGTAATATCTCCTCGACAGCCGCCAACTCGCTCCGAGCAGTGCCCTTCGCGAAAAAAGGTAAAACCGCCGCGAGATATAGCCCTCTATCCTGTCCTCGACGAAGGAAATGTCGGTTTTCAGCGAGGTTTCCACCACGTGTCCCTCGATGTCGAAGCCGCGGGCATTATAGACGCGATATGCGTAATGCATTCGCAGATAAACCGGCCCGCTCCATCGCCACGACGGCCCCACGCGGAAGGATACGCCGTCGTATTCGGGGAAATTCTCGTTGTATTCATTATATTCCACCTGTCCGGCAATTCCGAAGCTATGGTTATCAAACATATCAAATCGCGCCTCGAACTCTCCGCGAATCATCGAATACTCCGCCCAAAACCTTGCCTCGCCGGGGAAATCGCTGTCGTGGAAGAGCGCATAAGCATATCTCGGCATATATGCCAAAGCCGCGTCCGCGCGGAAATCGCCCTTCCGAAGCATGAGAGACGGCCTAATAAAATGATAGTCCATCTCGGAGTTATGCAAGAATTTATTGTATCGGTAATCGATTACAGATATCACCCGCCATTCGCGAATTCTCACACGGTATTCGCCGCTCAAACCCGCGCGGAACAGCGCATCGTCCGTTGAAGTAAGTCGCATCCAGCCGGGGTCGCCGGCCCCGAATTGGGTGATTTCATCGGAAGTGAGTTGCGCGGGGTTGGAGTTGTATCCGCCCTCGATGAAGGCAGAAAGGCGCGGCCCTTCCCACTGCCCGAGTGAGATTGTCGCGAAAATTGCGAAGACGATGATTAGCGCAGTGCGGCGGAATTTCGTTTGATTTGCCGCTCGATTCATTCGGGGAGTTCTCGTATGAATTCGCGGAGACCATCGGCAATGCCGTCGGCTATGCGCTGGCGGAAAGACTCCTGCGCGAGAAGACGCGCATCCTCGACATTCGAGAGAAACGCCGCCTCGACGAGAATCGCGGGCATGAAACAGCCGTTGAGCACATAGAAGCCCGCGCCGGCCGGCCCTCTGGCGGGAATGCCGGCATCCCGCGCGATGGACTCTTCAACCAGCACCGCCAGCCGCGATGATTCTCGCAGGAATTCGTTCTGTATAACATCGGCCATGATGAAATCGAGCACATCCATGCTGTCGGTAGGCTCTTCGAGGAATATCGCCGAGTTCTCCAGTGCGGCGGTGGCTCGTGCATGGTCGGAGCGCGCCGGCGCGAGGAAAAAGACCTGCGTTCCGCGGGCGTCCTTGTTTCGCGCGGCATTGCAGTGAATCGAGACGAAGATGTCCGCGTTGCGGGAATTGGCCATCTCGGTGCGTTTTTGCAGTGGGATGAACGTGTCGTCGTCGCGCGTGAGCTGAACTTCGAACCGCTCGTCGCCCTTAAAGGCCTCCGCGACCTTCTTAGCGATGTCCAACACCAGTGTTTTCTCGCGTGTGCCGTCTTTGGCGCTGGCACCGGGGTCTTTTCCCCCGTGGCCGGGGTCTATCATGATGAACCACTTGGTCTTGCGAGGCGGAGCAGGTGTGTCGGCGACGACCTCGGAGGGTTTATCCTGCTGAACGTCCGCTTCCGGTGGCTTTTTTTCGGCAACGGGTGCGGCGGGAACTGCCAGTTCTTCGTGAGCCTGCGTCGGTTGTGGTTGAATCGCAGGCCGCTGAACTTCTCCCTCCGAAGTGAAAACCGCTTTTCCGCCGGAGAAATCGACGGCCATTCTCGCGCGGTCGGCCATTATCTCGATGAAAGACTCCAGCGGAACGAGAAGTGCATTGCCTGTGACGATGGTCGCAATGGGCATCTCATATGTTCTGCCTGCGACGGTCACGAATTGATTGTCCGGCGAAAATGTGTATGACTCGCCGCCGATGGAGAGCGTCTCTTTACGTTTGATTGCGCTGTAAAAGCGATTATCGGAGTATTTGGCGATTTCGTCGGTAGTGGTGAATCTCGCGCCGCCACGCTCGACGAAGCCAAAGTTCAGCGAGCCGGACGGCGTCACAACCTCGAACGAGCCATCGAACTCCAGCGCAAAGAGAGCGGCGCAGAAAATCAGCATTATCGATAATGTTCTTCGCTTCAACATGGTAATAAATTTACGCCGATGAACGCCCCGTGTCAACGCAAAAACAAAAAACAAGTGGGTGAATTCCTCGCCACTACTATCGAAATTGCAGAGTGAAGTGCGCCGCCAATTCGGCATAATTTTTATTCCCACTTAACATTCGAGGCCTTGACACACACGGACTTTGAACTATATTGATAAATCGAATTGGACGCCCATGGTGGACAGTAAAAAGGAGTTTCAAAGGTCGATGCGCCGACGTTTTCCCATAGCCCTCAAAATTTTCCTCGGTTTCATGGTGATTATGTTCTTCGTGATGCTGGGAAATATCTTTTTCCGCGCGCGTCTTAACACACTGGACAACCTCATCCAGTCAACGAGCGCGGGCATGCGGCGCGTCGCCCTCTCGCAGAATTTGCGAAAAAGTCTGCCCTTAATCCGAAGGGCGCGCGGGTTGTTTAATATTTCCGGAATCACAACCAGCCGCGACCACGCCGAAAGTGTTCTGTCTCAATTGGATAAAAAGCTCGATGATGACAAAACGCGCGCAGATAGATTGAGGGGAGACAGAGAGCCGTTCGACTCGCTCTATGTCAATGTCTCGCAATTTCTGGTAATCTCCCGAGATGCTATATCTGTGGCGGAGGACAGCTCGGCAATAACGGCATATAATAATTTTACCGGCAAGAACACCCGTGAGCTTCTCGCGAAGATAAACGAAACCATTCCGGAGGTTGCCAAGAGCCATAGATTGAGTTTCGGCACGAGGGATATATCAAATTGTTATGCGACCGTTGATTCATTCCTCAAGCCTCTATTCGAGAAAGAGCGATTCGCCAGATTGAACCACGAATTCCACGCCCGCGCGGAATCGCTGGCCGTCCTCTCCGCGTTGGATAATAAAGTGCCCGTCCTAATCTTGACGATGGGGAGCACCCTCGATTCGCTCTTCAATATCGAGATAGAGACTGGCATAATCCAGACGAGATGGGACACCGTCTATTGGGCGCTCGGCGACACGCTCGAGAACATTTTGGTTCGAGAACTCGCACTTCTCGGAAACACCCTCGAAAGCTCGCGCAGGGCCGTTGATTCGACGACAAATCTTTACAAATGGGGAATCCCATCGCTTTTAATCTTCGGGCTGATTATCGCTTTCTCTATCGCAGGCAAAATCGCATCGCCAATCGCGAGGCTTCGTTCGGCAACGCACAAGGCGCGACGCGGCGAGTGGGACGCAGAAATCGAGAAGACAACCAACGACGAGATAGGCGACCTCACGGACGATTTCAACGCCATGATTGTCGAGCTTGGCAAGCTCGACAAGATGAAAAGCCGTTTTCTGGCCAGCATCACGCACGACCTCAAAAGCCCGATAGGCAGAGTCCGCGGGAATATTGTGAACCTTCAGGACGGCCTTCTCGGCCCGGTCACAGAGGGCCAGGCCGAGCTTTTGGACATGATGTCCCGCGATGTCGATAAGCTCTCGCGCCTCATCCACGACATCCTCGACCTCCAGAAAATGCGAGCTGGCGCGTTCAAGCTGGATATTCAAGATGTCGAGGTGAAGAGCTTCCTTTTCGGCGTGCTTGAACAACACTCAGGAGAATTTTTTGAGAAAGAAATTGAGCTTGGTGTTAAAATCGATTTCGAGAAGCTCGACGCACAATTCGACCCTAAACAAATCGAGCGTGTCATCGACAATCTCATAACCAATGCTCTGAAATTTACAACACCCGGCGGGAAGATTATTGTTGAGTCAGTCAGGAACATTACCGAGCTTATAGTTAAGGTATATGACACCGGCGTGGGAATCCCAAAGGAGCATGTCGAGAGGATTTTCGGTGAGTTCTACCAAGTCGAAGATACCGCCAAACCGGCCAAAGGGACCGGTCTCGGCCTTGCGATTTCCAAACAAATAATCGAGGAGCATTCGGGCAGAATTTGGGCGGAGAGTATGCCCGGCGCGGGAACATGTTTTGGCTTCGCGATACCCGTTTCGAGGTTGGAGGTTTGATTTGAACAAGGAAAAAGTCCTCATAATCGACGATGAAGTGGGCAACCTGCACATGCTCAAGATTCGCCTCGAATACGAGAATTTCGAGGTCTTGACCGCAGACGACCCATATAAGGGCCTCGAGCTTGCGCATTCGGAACTGCCGGATGTCATCCTGCTCGATGTCAACATGCCCGGTCTCGACGGCTTCGATGTTTGCCGCCGCCTGAAAGCTGACTTTAATACCAATGGGATACCTGTAATCATGCTGACATGCATGGACGACACAGATTACAAAATCGAGGGACTCGAGGGCGCAGGCGCAGACGATTATCTCGTCAAGGATGAAATCGACCATCGCGAGATAGCCGCAAGAATTCGCTCGCTCCTCCGCAGAACGCGCGAATCCATCTCGGCCAATCCGCTGACGAGACTTCCGGGCAACCGCGCAATCGAGGCGGAGTTGAGCAAGCGATTTTCGGGGAATTCGCCTTTCGTGGTGGGATATATCGATATTGATAACTTCAAGGCATACAATGATATATATGGCTTCCAGAACGGTGACCGCGTGATTTTGACCATCGCTAACATAGTGCGCACCGTCACAGCGAATCATCCCGGAACTTTCATCGGCCATATTGGCGGGGACGACTTTTTGTTCGTATCGTCGCTGGAGTGTGCTGAAGCTATCGCAAGCGCAATCGTCTCCGAGGTCGAGTGCACCGCGCCGGAATTTTACACGCGCGAACATCGCGATGCCGGCGGCATTATCTCCGCCGACCGCGACGGCAACCAGCGAAAATTCCCGTTCTTCGCCGTGAGCATTGCCCTTATTCCGAACAATGCGGTGGACAGTCCATCGACGCTGTCTGAAATCGCCGGAAAGATCAAGAAATCTCTCAAAGCACGAGGAGGAAACTGCTATGGCGGTCCTCAAATTTTGGATTAAATCACTTTGTATTTCGGCGGTCGTTCTGTCGCTATCATGCGCGCACACGACGCATACTCATCGTAGCGCAGACGACCTATTCGCGTCGGCAAGCGATAATTTGCGCAGGCAACGCTTCGAGGAGGCGAAATACGAATTCAATAAGTATTACATTGAAAATCCCGAGTCGGATTTGGCCGACGATGCGCTTTATCGCCTTGGGTATATAGCCTGTGTCCAGAATCGATACGACGATGCACGCGGCTACTTCGAGACGCTTATCGAGGAATATCCCAAGAGCAACTGGCTTTTCGACACGAAAGTATGGACACGCCTTCTCGATTCTTGGGCTTCGTCCAACGCCGAGCTGGAGTCGGTGAAAAGCAAGCTGTCTTCTGCTCGCGCCGAACCCGCGCCAGTTCAACAGCCTGCGCCCTCGGAGGAAATCGAGCGAATGCAGGAAGAGCTGGAGCGGCTTCGGGAGGATAACCGCAAATTGAGAGAGCTTATCGAATCGATGGAATAAACTTCACAAACCCACGGAGGGGGCAATGGCAAAGAGAGATGTTTGGAGCAGTCGGGCAACTTTCGTTCTCGCGGCCATCGGATCGGCCATAGGGCTGGGCAACCTTTGGCGCTTTCCGTATGTCTGCTATGAAAACGGCGGCGGCGCTTTCCTTTTCGCGTATATTTTATGCCTGTTCATCGCAGGTATTCCCCTGCTGATGCTCGAGTTCAGTATCGGCAAACGCATGAATAACGCGGCACCGGGCGCCTTCTTCTCGATAGGAAAAAACCTGCAGTGGTTCGGATGGTTCGCGGTGGGCGTCGGCTTCGTTATCGTCACATACTACTCGGGCATCATGTCCTACTGTATCAATTATTTGGTGTATAGTTTCAATCTATCGTGGGGCAATAACCCAAACGACTATTTCTTCAACAATGTTCTGGGGATTACCGATGAACCTTGGGCTATCGGTAAATTCCAGCCACATCTCTTTCTCGGCCTTGCTGTTGCATGGATTTGGATGGTTGCTTCTGTGTGGCGTGGGACGAAAACAGTCGGAAAAGTCATCTGGGTGACAGTCCTCGGCCCATGGTTGCTACTTATAGTTTTCGTAATTCGCGGTGTCACGCTCGAGGGGGCAATGGATGGTCTCCGCTTCTATTTGATGCCCCAGTGGTCGATGCTACTCGTGCCGAAAATGTGGCTCGCGGCCATCTCGCAGGTCTTCTACAGCATGACTGTAGGCTTCGGCGTGATGATTGCCTACGGTAGCTTCATCGATGACAAAACCTGTATCGTAAGCAACGCATGGATTACCGGCCTCGCCGATGCCGGAACGGCTATCGTCGGCGGGTTCGCGGTTTTCGGTGCACTTGGGCACAAGGCATTTACAGACGGCGTGGCTGTCACCGATGTCGTTCGCTCCGGCCCGGGACTGACATTCGTCACTTATCCCGAGATTATCAACGGCCTGCCATTTTCTCAACTTTTCGGCGTGTTATTCTTCCTCATGCTGAGCTTCTTGGCCGTCACGTCTGCTTTTAGCCTTGTCGAGAGCCTTAATGCGGCACTGAGAGATAAATTCGGATGGAGTCACCGAAAAACTAATTTCATCGTTGGCGGCACGGGATTCGCCCTTGGAATACCTTACATATTCGGTGCCGGCCTCCACTGGCTCGACATTGTCGATCACTTCATGAACAGCTTCGGTCTGACAGTTGTGGTTATAGGGCAGTGCATCATTGTGGGATGGATTTTCAAAGCCAAGAACATGCGTGCCTTCATCAACTCCCACTCAAAAAGGAAAATCGGCGCGTTCTGGGATGTTTCAGTGAAATTCATCATTCCGATAATGATTCTCATCATGCTCGGCTTCGAGGTTTTAAGCAGAATCCAAGGCCCCTATGGCGAATTTGGGCTTCGCAGTCAGGAGATTCTTCTCGGCTGGGTTGTCGTGGCGATTATCGTAACCGTTAGCATCATTATTGCCCAAACCAAAGGCACGCCGCAATTCGAGAGCCTTGCGGCGTCTGTTCGTAATAAGGTTCGATTGGGGGGCAACGACTGATGTCCGAAAGCGCCACTCCGCTCGCGTGGGATGTCGGCGAGTTCGGCCTTATCGACAGGATTCGCCAGCGTTTTCCGAATATTGACCTGACGGACGACTGCGCCGCCCTCGCGCTCGATTGCCTCCGCGGCCAACTGCTTCTTACTACCGACACGACAGTTCGCGGAGTTCATTTTCCCGACAGCGCGGAGAACATGCGC
>DSAF01000003.1 GCA_011388305.1 Candidatus Zixiibacteriota bacterium
AGAGCGAAGACCGAAGCAATCTCCTTCACTCTTCGCTGTCATTTCGACCCACAGGGGAGAAATCTCGTCCGATGCATAAGGAGATTTCTCGTCGCTGTCGCTCCTCGCAATGACATCGATGCGTCTTCCCGCGATGTCGAATATCTCGACGCGGGTGGGCGCAGGCCCCTCGATGGAAATCCTCACCGTCGAGTTAAACGGGTTCGGGTATGCCCGAATTTCAAGCGTTTTCGGCAATATCTGCTCGGCGACTTGAAATGTCGCGTTGAACCAACGAAGTATTGACAACATTAGCTCCGGCCTGCCGGTATATGCCGGACTCCCGGCCGGATGGCTTATCCCCTCCAGCCCGAAGCCGATGAACACAAGCTTGCCGCCGCTTGAGGGGTCTTCTCTTCTGACCGCCGCGGACGCGCCGCACGGAAATCTTAAGAAACCCACCGCCGGCGCGAGCGGCGAAAGCCTGTCTCGGCGCGTTTGATTGCCCGCGCCGCCGCTGGTGCCGAAAGTGATAATCTCGCGGAAGTCGCCTGAAATCGGATCATCAGGGACGCCGCTAATCATAGGAGTCCCATCACTGCCGAGCCAAATTGCACTTATGAGTGAATCGAACTTCGGTGTGCCCGCCAAGTCAAACCCCATCCCCTGCCCCGTCAGAAGGACATTGCCGCCAGTTCGGACGATGTGGTCGAGCGCGTGAATATCCGCCGAATCGAGCGTCGTCGTCGTGTCATCGCCGGTGAACCAGATGACTGTTTGCCTGCGCATCTGTTGGTGGACTTCCGGCGAAATCTCGCCCATCGCATCGCGATCCCACAGGCGAAAGCTCACTCCTATCGAGTCCAGCGCGGACATGTAGTATTGCTCGTAGTTTCGGCCAAGGTCGTCATCAACAAGTAGCAAATCCGCGCGCTGGAGAGGCACCGACAGGAAATTCGCGTCGTCTTCGAGCACGGCGAAAGTCTCGATAACCGCCGGAACATAGGGGAACTCCGGGTCGATTTCGACGCGGAAAGTCAAGCATGGAAGCCGCGTGGCGAAGTTCGATGTCGAGTGGCCGTCTGATGAGTCGGCTTTGTAGAAAAACGATGTGTCTTCGCCAAGATAATAAAACCTCACCTCGGAAGACACAGCCCCCTCCCCCGCTTCCGAATCGAAAATCGAGCCGGAAATTTCGCGCACCGGCGTGACGAAGAACTCGACCGCCGCCGTGTCATTCCATGGGTCGTCATCTTCTAATAGCGTGCTTACGCCGGCGCGGTGGTCGCCCTCGAAGCCCGGAACTATTTTGAACGTGTCTCGCGGGAACGCCTCCCCCCATGCAAACGAATATGTTGTATCGAAGAGAATTCCACGGTTGTGCGTCACCATGAAATCGACATCGCGGACGGCGCTTCTGCCGAAATTAACAGCGCGAGCGACCAAGTAAACCGTGTCGTCCTGGGTGGCGAAGCCCATAGGCATGTGAACCGTCGGGTTGAGTGCGCCGACATCGACTTCGGGAAGCGAATCGATAATCCAGTCCATCGAGAAGAGAGTCAGATACGCGCTAATCCAGGTCATGTCCTCGTAATCCGGGCCTGCCGCCGATGCCGGAATTCCGCCGTCGTCGTCGGTGTCTTGCGCCAGAAGGTCGTCGAGAATTGTTCGGTATTTGAAATACCAATCGTCCTCGCCCGTGGCCTTCCAGAGATGTCGGAAGGCGTTGCCGAACCAGATGTTCCAGCTATTGTCCCAGACGTAGGGGTCGTATTCTGTCGGCGGCTCGATGCGCTCAGGGATGTGGTCGCCGTGAATATCGAGCCATGTATCAAGCGACTCGGGAAAGGCGGCAAAACGCGAATTCATAAGCCCCCAAATCACTGTGCCCGATGACATCGCCCAGTTCGAATAAGCCATGTGCCCCGAAGGATTACGGTCAATCCACGGCTGAACAGTCCGAGCAATAACAACCGCGGTGTCGCACCAATCCGGCCGCTCGCGATCGATTCCATATTGATAGAGACAACCTGCGGAAAACGCTGTCACCAAAGCATGAAGCCCGTCGATTGACGGCCATGGAGTGTCCATCGAGAGGCGGTGATTCATGATGATGTCCACGCAGGAGTCGGCGTATGAAATCCGCGAGTGGTCGTCGAGGAACTCGCGAAGCCCCATCTCCATGAGAAGCGCCAGCGCGCTGTTCCACACGCGGTAGTAGTAGCTGACAAAACTTCCGCCGATATAGCTCAATTCCTCGTGATATGCGGGGAAATTCGACAGGTAAATCCACGCCGAGTCAATATTATGAAGATATGTCGAGTCGCCGGAGCGATCAGTGTAATATGCCCAGCACCAGACGACCTCCTGCGTGTTGTCCGTTTGTATGACATGTCGCAGGGCACCGGTCTCGGCCTCGATAATTCCGCCGTGCTCAATGCTGTCGGTGTCCATAAGTTGCCAGAACGCCCACCACTCGCAAAGTTTCGTGAGATAATACGGGTAGGAATATCTCGGTGTTGGCCGCCATTCGGGCATTCTGAATGGGCGTTCGAAGCCGTGCCGGTCGATCTCCGCGCGGGATTGTTCCCTTCGCGCGTGCCCACGCTCTATCTCATCGAAATTCCAGAAAGTCTGCGCGGTCGCGCCGAACGCGAAAATTATAAACGCAAAAAATATCGCCCTTCTCATATCGCTCCGTTTCGCCGCTAAAGCACCAGTCGTATCTATTACAATAATATAGGTAAGAATGCTGATAAGTCTATAAAAATTGACTTGGTGTTTCGTGGAACGAGTTTTTGGGATTAAGTGTTAGGACACAGAGGCAAAGCATATGGCCCTTCGGTTTTCTATCATACTGTCTTTATAAATGTGAATGCTCTTTTTGGCTCACCTGATGGTTTTCGCCTCTTGACTTTCAACGAAGAAATATATAAATTTGCCTCGCCTTCGGGGCGTGGCGCAGTTTGGAAGCGCACCTGCTTTGGGAGCAGGGGGTCGGAGGTTCAAATCCTCTCGCCCCGACTTTTTTATTATCTCGAAATTGCTTGAATTGTCGCAGATGCGCGTTCGGCGACCTCATTATCGGGATCGCTATCGCGGATTTCGCGGAGAAGGGGAAGCGCGAACGAGCACTCGGCGGGAATCTGCCGAGCAAGTGTGAGGAAGAAGCCCAATGCATCGAGCCGCACATCTCGGCCTTCGTGCTGAAGAAGCTCGAACATTCTTGCGGAGGCAATAGCGGATTTTTTCGGCGCGGATGTGCAAATTTCACCCCAAGCTTTGGCCGATGCCTGCAGAATTAGAGGGCTTGCGGAGCTGAGCATCTCGAGGAGCGAACGGGCGCGTGATTCGGACATTTCCTCGGGCATCGCCTTGAATATCATGCCGAGGCACATAATCGCGGATGTCGCCACGCGGATGTTCGTATGATTTCGTAGGCTTAGAATCACCTCTATCAGCCCGACAAGCGGCGATGGATTGGCCATATCGACTGCAAATCCGCCTATCGATGCTAATATATGCGAGAGCGCGGCGAGTTGCAGAGCGTCGCGGCTCTCAGCCATCTGCGGAATCAGCTCGAGGGCGACAATCTCGACAAAATCGGATATAGTGCCGCCCGCATGTTCGTCTTCTCCGAGGAGGTCAATATAAGCATCAAAGGCAACGAGACGCGTCTCGTAATCTTCCTCGCGGAGAAAGCCGAACACTGCCGCAGGTTCAGCGTAAATTTGCTTCTTGATTTCTTCCGGCCTCAAACTCACTCCATTAAAAACACTTGATTTGTCGAAATTGTGCGTTATATTTCGGCAATGGATTTTCATGCGGCGACATTCGCCGCGGTAATATAAATATTCTTACTATTCAAAAGCGAAATATAATGCCGAAAAAGACATTTTTCAATCTTCCCGATGAAAAAAGGCGAAATATTATCGACATTGCACTGGATGAATTCGCCGCGCATGGTTTCGCTAAAACCAGCATCAACTCGATTGTCGCGCGCGCAGACATCTCCAAGGGCAGTATTTATCAGTATTTCGACGACAAGAAGGATTTTTATCTCTATCTCGTCCGTTTCGTGAAGGAACTCTATGTCGAGCATCGCAGTCGAGTGGTCGGGGACATTCGTGGGCAGTCGCTACGGGTCTCGCTTAAAAAAACCATCATGTTCTTTCACACATTTATCGAAGAGCATCCGAACGAATTGCGTTTCTACTGCGCCATGTTAGGCGATACGAGTATCGCTTTCGCCGATGAAATCGCCGAAATTATGACCGATCCGTCAATTCGATATGTCCGCGAACTGATTTTTTCGGCGAAAGAACGGGGCGAGTTGGCCGATGGCATAGATGAGAATATCCTTACGTTCGAACTTGTTGCGCTAATTACATCGTTTCAGCAGGTGAGTGTGAATCCGTCGCTTTGCGAAGTTTATGGCATGGACTCGGAGAGTATTTCCTCGCTGGCCGAGAGCGCGGATAGGCTGATAGACCTCGTGATGGACGGTATCTCCTCCAGATGACGGAGGATGTGCCTGCTTCGACTCCAAGTGCACTTTCAGTAAATTTCACGGCTTACTAATTTCAAATACACATAAATAGTGACAAACTCAAAATTCCTAAACACCTTGATTTTTACGGCTTGATTAGATATACTTTATACTATTTTGATCGTTCCCAAAAACTACAAATAACCTAAATGGAGGTCAATCAATGCCAAAGATCGTTGTGCAAATCGATCACTGCAAGGGTTGCGGCATGTGTATCGACGCATGTC
The DNA here is from genome assembly GCA_011388305.1 of Candidatus Zixiibacteriota bacterium. Lineage (GTDB taxonomy): Bacteria > UBP14 > UBA6098 > UBA6098 > UBA6098 > UBA6098. The sequence continues at coordinate 4,756 of DSAF01000003.1, forward strand.
CCCAGAAGTGTATCGAAGAGGATAGTGATGTTCTCAATAAACTCGGTTACCATCCGGCCAAATACAAAGGCGAGGGATGCATTGGGTGCGGAATCTGTTTCTACACTTGCCCTGAACCGGACGCGATTATTGTCTATAAGAAAGATGAGGTGGCATAATTATGGCAAAAGAACTCATCAAGGGAAATGAAGCTATTATCAAGGGCGCATTGCTCGCAGGCGCGGAGTGTTTTTTCGGATATCCGATTACCCCCGCCAGCGAGGTTGCGCACGCCGCGGCATTCTACTTTCCTGCAATCGGAAGGACTTTCCTTCAGGCCGAGAGCGAGATAGCATCCATTCAGATGTGCTACGGAGCGGCATCAGCCGGCGTTCGTTGCATGACAGCATCGAGCGGCCCGGGCGTCAGCCTCAAGCAAGAGGGCGTCAGCTACTCCGCCGGCTCGGAACTGCCAATCGTCATCGCCGACATCATGCGCGGCGGTCCGGGGCTGGGTAATATCGCGCCGGAACAATCCGATTATAATCAGGTTGTCAAGGGCGGAGGCCACGGCAATTACAAGTGCATAGTCGTTGCGCCGAATTGCGGCCAAGAGATGTGCGACCTCACAATCCTCGCATTCGAGCTTGCCGATAAATACCGCACGCCGGTTTATCTACTCGCCGACGGCTTTATCGGCCAGATGATGGAGCCGGTCGAATTCCCAGAACCGATGACCATCGACCAGTCGCACAAGGCTGAATGGGCGATAATGGGCAACACGGAAACCGTGCGCAACCTCATCACATCGATTTACCTCGAGCCGGAGGAGCTCGAAGACCATAACAGAAAGCTCCAGCGAAAATACGCCGAAATAGAGAAGAACGAAATCCGCTATGAGGAATACAAAACCGAGGACGCGGAGATTATTCTCACCGGCTACGGAATTGTCAGCAGGGTCTTGAAGAGCACCGTCGATGCGCTCCGCAAAGAAGGCGTCAAGGCTGGGCTTTTCCGCCCGATTACGCTGTTCCCGTTCCCCAAAGCGAAGTTCGCCGAAATGGCCGAAAAAGTCGATAACATTCTTGTTGCAGAGCTTAGCAACGGCCAGATGGTCGATGATGTTCGCCTCGCCATCGATTGCGCCAAGGCTAAGGTGCACTTCTACGGCAGAATGGGCGGCGTCGTCCCGACAGTTGCCGAGATGGTCGAAAAAGTCAACGAAATCGTCAAAGGTTAGGTGATAAATATGGCAAAAGACATACTTCGTAAGCCCGGCGGATTCATGGACACATTCGTCTATAAGCCCGGCCACGACAAGAAAAACACCCACTATTGCCCCGGTTGCGGGCATGGAATTCTCCACAAGCTCATCGCCGAGGCTCTCGAGGACTTGGGCGTCGCCGACAGGACTATCATGATCTCGCCGGTGGGATGCTCGGTTTTCGTTTATTACTATTTCGCAACGGGCAATATTCAGGTTGCGCACGGAAGAGCGCCAGCAGTGGCAACAGGCCTCAAGCGCGCCAATCCCGACAGCATCGTCATCAGCTATCAAGGCGATGGCGATTTGGCGGCTATCGGTGGGAACAACATCCTTCAGGCCGCCAATCGCGGCGAGAACATCACCGTCTTTTTCGTCAACAACGCTATCTACGGCATGACCGGCGGACAGATGGCCCCCACGACTCTTGTCGGACAGAAGACAATGACATCGCCATACGGCAGATCGGTCGAGAACGAGGGACACCCGATAAAGATCGTCGAGCTTCTGAACGCACTGGAATCCCCCGCATATCTCGAGAGGACAACGCTCGAGGACTCGAAGAACATCGCCAAGACCCGCAAGGCTGTCCGCAAGGCGATCCAATGCCAAATCGACGGCAAAGGCTTCAGCCTCGTCGAGGTTCTCGCGATGTGCCCCAGCCAATGGCGCGTATCACCGGTCGAGAGCAAGAAATGGATCACCGATAACATGGTGCCTTACTTCACTCCCGGAGTTAAGAGAGACGTCATCGACGAACGCGAGGGATACTACCCGGAGCGTCCGGAAATCGGGAGCGAAACCATTCTCGAACTTCTTGGCCTTCGCAAAGAAAAACTCTTCCGCGACCGCTCGATGAGCGATGTCCCCGAGAAATACCGCAACCCGCAGATTAAAGTCGCGGGATTCGGCGGACAGGGAGTTCTTCTTCTGGGGCAGACTCTCGCCGAGGCCGGAATGCGCTACGGTTGGAACGTTAGCTGGATTCCCAGCTACGGCCCGGAGATGCGCGGCGGAACGGCGAACTGTCAGGTGAATATCAGCGAAGGGCCGATAGGCTCGCCCGTTGTCGATTTCCCGACGATTCTTGTGGCGCTGAACAAACCCTCGCTCGATAAATTCGAGGAATCGGTTCAGCCCGGCGGAATAATCTTCTACAATACTTCGATGATTGACCGCAAGCCCGCCCGCACGGATGTTGAGGTCATCGGCGTGCCCTTCTCGGAAATCGCCGACGAGCTTGGCAACCTGCGATTTGCGAACATGGTAGTCGTAGGCTCGATTCTCGCGAAGACGAAACTAATCGAGATGGACATCGTGAAAGACGCCCTCGCTGAGGTTATCCATCACAAGAAGTTCATCGAACCGAATATCGTCGCAATCGAACGCGGAGCAAGCGCTGTCTAAATCGGCCGATTACTCTTTCAATAAAACCCCGCTATCCGGCGGGGTTTTTATTATACGCAAGAAAAAGCCCTTCCAAATGGAAGGGCTTTTTTCGCGGGATTGCGAGTATATAGTCTATTCCAGATTGGGCTTGATAATGACTTGAAGCTCAATCATTCGGGTATGTCCGGGGTTTTCGCTGTAACGCGGCGCCACGAACTGGAGCCAAAGCTTCTCGGTGAAGTTGGGGTCGGGCGAAGGCGGAATATTCTCGCCGCCCGGGCCGAAAACGCCCAGCGTTGTTGGGGTCTCATTCCTTGCCCAATATACGGTGCGAATCACGAAGTCCCTCGTAGGCCACCATGAACTCGGCGGCTCGGAATTGTCATCGAAACGCGCCCTCAGGACGAAGCGATTAACATCGGGAGTGTTTCCGGGATTCCATGCGGTTTCCAAGCTCCAATCATCATTGACATTGAAAATGTTGCCAATCCTCAATCCAAGGTCAATCGGAACATTCGAGTAGTTGAAGATTTTAATAGAGTCTCTCTCGTTCATCGTCGCAGTCTCTTCATATTCCAATGAATCGCGAACGACCCAATATAATGAATCGCTTGGCAAAGCACCGTATTGTGAGAAGTGAACGCGAAGCAGAACGCTAATTCCTTCATACAGCGCGACGAATGTGTCCGGCTCGGTTATAGTGACAACCCGCATAGTGTCCGCCGGGCCATCATCCCACATAATGAATCGATACAGCGAATCGCCAATTGTGTCGCTCCTGCTAACTCCGATTTCGAGTTCTTCGCCATCGAAAGGCCAAAACTCGATTTCGGCGATTCCGGGATACGCCACGCCATCGATGTATATCCTGCCATGCGGTTGAAGCGGGTCTTTCTCAACACGAACGAGATACTGTGTCTGATAAATAGCACTCACCGAATCGGCGCGATCTATCGGCCCGAATGTCCTGAGCAGTGCCTCCGAGCCGTCGCTCCATTCATCGAAAGTGTAGCGATGTGTTGGAGATTCGTCCAATTCGGAAGTAATGACAGTATGAGTAGAACCGATACGCCACCAGTGTTCCTGATATACCGAGGCCTCGCCAGCATGAACCGTTCCGTCAACAGAAAGAGTTCCGAGCGTGTCCGCTTCGGGCGTCTTTGTTATGACCCATCGGTAATCGGTGATATAGTCGGCGTAGAAGGTCGTGTCGGTTGTTGGGGCGACAGCTCTCTCAGCGGCCTCGACCGGCGCGTCGCGCCACTCGTCGAATGTCCAGCGAACCGTCTCCGCCCAATCTTCGGTGCTCACCTCGATAGTGTAAGACGATCCCGTCACCCATATCGCGCTGTAATGGTCGGTGTGGAATGTGTCGCCATCAACCACAATCCAACCCGGGGTTTCGTGAGCGGGGTTCTTGACAATATCGACTATAACGCCCTGCTGGAATACAGCGACGAGCTGATAGGCGTTATCCATCAACACCCATGTATCGTATGAATTCACATCGCCGATTTCAGCAGATGCGCCGCCGTCATCCCACTCCATAAAGATATAGGGCGTTCCGCCAACCCAAACAATGCTGTCCGTCTCAATATATGCAGTATCGCCTTCGCTATACCAGCCATCCTCCTCGAGAATGTCCGGAGCGTATCCTCCGGGCAGGCCATCGTGGTCGAGAGTAAGATGGAATTCATTCTCGTATAACCATTCGATTGTGCCATTATCGATCATCGTAAATGTGACAAAGGGGTCGCTCCCCGATGCAGGAACAACAGTGCCGTCGCCCTCCCAACCGACACAGATATGCCTATGCTCGGTCGTTGTATAGGCTGTGTCGTTGGCCGTCGCGTCAATCACTCTGCCGGTCGGGTGATATGTCCTTCCGATGGGCGGGTCCGCGCCGGAGTAAGGCGGCGCTACTACGTCCAGCCAGACCGCATCGCTCTCCCATAGCCATCTAATGCCCGTGGGTTCTGTGATTGTGAACGTCACACTGTCATCGATGCCGTCATCCGGCAGGTCGCCCCATCCCTCGTATCCAACGCAGAACCACATGCCGTCGGGGCTTTCCACCCAAGCGTTTATTTCCGTGCCATAGGCATAATAGTGAATGCCCGCGGGCGGGAACGGCGAGCCGTGACCGCCGGGGTTCTCCACTACAAACGGGATAACTTCGTCGCCGTCCCACTGCCATGTAAGCGTGCTGAATTCATCTATTGTGAATGTTACGCTGTTGGTCCCTCCGCTGAGTGGCACACTTCCACTGCCCGACCAGCCGGTGCAGTGATACGGGCCAGCGGGCGTAGATACCCAGGCCGTCACTTCAGTCCCGGCGGGATAGATGTGCATACCCACGCTTGGAACGGGCGAGCCGTGCGGGCTGAACACCATGAGAGTGCAAAGCTCCGCAGGCGAAAACACCCATTGCCATTCGATGAACGTCGGCTCGTCGAGAATAAAGCTTACGCTGTCTGCGCTTGCGGATGTGACGGAGCCTGTGGCGTCAAAGCCGGTGCAGAACCAATCGCCGTCGGGGTTGCTCTCGACGAATGCATCGACAGCCGTGCCGAGTGGCAACCAATGAACTCCGACATAGGGGTTAGGCGGCCCATAAATTCCCGGCGACGATGCGATTTCCAGAGGCACCATCGTTGCGTCGTCCCATTCCCAAACCAGCCAGCCAGTGCCTGTCACCGTCACGAGAACGGAGTTGCCCGTGCCGCTCGCGGGGACGACTACGCCGTCGCCGGTCCAGCCGGTCACATAATGCCACGTGCCTCCGACGAACGTGCTCTCCTCGACAGAGCAGTAAATTTCCGTGCCGCAAGGGACAATCCACTCGCCATCCGGCGTGGGATGGCCGTATTCGCTATAGACAAATAGTGTGCACATCTCGCCTTCTGGTGCCCACTCCCACTCAATCGACGAGCAATCATAAAGCTCGAACCAGAACGAACTGCCCGCACCGGAAGTCGCCGAGCCGGTGCCGATAAAGCCCGTCAAGACGTGGCCGCTCTCGGCAGTCGGGGATATGCTTCCCGTGATAACTGAGCCTTCGTTGTGCCAATAGCTCCCCACAGCGGGAACCGGCGTGCCGAATCCATCGGGGTTCGCAATATCGACCCTGAACTCACGATGGAACTGTGCTGTGAAAACCGAATCTCCGACTATGGTCACATTGCGAACGCGCGGCGCGGCGGGCGCATCGACCCAATAGTCGAACACCCATCTCTCGCAGTCGGAAATCCAAATTGTGTCCTTAACGGCAATCTCGTGCGTGGACATGTCGAACCAGTCGGTATTAAACGGGCTTAAGTGCCATGTTCCATCGATTCGAACGCTGTCGCCGCCAAATGATGTCTGCACCACTATGGAGTTGCTCGCCGCCAAATATCTAATTGAATCTTCAAAGAAAGCGACTACATCATGGAAGCGCGTCGAGTCTGCGGGAAGAGCGTGTCGCGTCGGAACGCCGGTGGTGGTGTCACTGAACTCGAGCAAGCTACCGTAGTCAGTCCAATCCTGCCATATCCCGAAAAGGCCGCTCTCAAAGTGCCCCGGCCCGAATTGATTGTGATTCCAAGTCGAAACGGTGTGGCTGGCATCCGTGCCAATCAGGTGGACAATCGGCTGAAGCTGGTGCCAATATCTAACCATGTAATCCGTGAGAGTGCCGTCCATCGTCCAAATCGTGTCCTCTGCGGGATTGACCATCCAGCGTTGTTCGGCGTCGGAGGCGGTGGAACGCCTCTCCAGCTCGGTGTTGCTCCCCGGAACGCACCAAACTTTCGCGCAATGGCCATCCCACAAGTCCTCCACGAGCGTGTCCCCTATCTGATTGACATACGAGAGCTTGACATGGTTAGCGGGCGACATTGGCGCGCCGGGATCGGTATAGACGCAGAACTCGACTATGTAATTCACGATAATCGTGTCTTGATCGTCCCATGGCGCTTCGTTGCGCGCCAAATCCCTCGCGCGGATGCGGAAATGATATGCCGTTCCCGGCATCACGACGACGGGATCGTCGTGGCCGAATGTCGCAAAAGTGTCGGTGGTCGCGTCGAGCCACGGTGTCCAAGGGCCTGGGCCGACGGCATACTGGACATCGTAGTTCCAAATGCCCCAGCCCCAGCCGTCCTCGGCGGTGGTATCGACTCCGCTCCAAGTAAGCACCCAGCTCGTGTCGGAGACATATCTGACACCGAAAGTGAACCAACTGAACGGGTATCTCAAGTCAACGTCAATCTTCCGATGGCCGGAATACAGATCGTAGCTTGCGCTGGAAATCGGGGCATCCGATACGGGCGTAGGTTGTCCGATTGACGACGACAACCGATAGCTCGGCGATGTGACGTCGTCGCCCTCGTTCCCGCCGCTCTGGATGGACTTCCACTGAAGATTGTAGCTGGCGGAAGACCCATATTGGGCGAAAGCGGGCGAGATTAGTATCGCCGCGAGAAAGATTGCTGTCAGGACAGTTAATATGCGTCCCATCTTGATCCTTTCAACTATTTTATTATTTAACATCTTATTGAACTCCTGTTAAT